>JBHJOP010000009.1:0-136561 GCA_050329575.1 Rhodospirillales bacterium
AGGCGGAGACGGCGGTGAGCAGGGCGAGCGCCAGCCCGGCGGGAACGAAGCCCCACCACACGGGAACCGCGAGCACCATGGTCACCTCGCGGAAGCGGGCGAGGTCGAGGCCGCCCAGCACCAGCCGCCAGGTCAGCACCCCGGCGATCCCGGTCAGTGCCAGGTTGCCGGCGAGTTCGAGCGCGGCGCGGGTCCTCAGCGAGGCGCCGCGGGTGAACAGGTCGACGACGATGTGGCCACGCACCAGCTGGGCATAAGGGAGGAACGCGAAAATGGCGACCGCAACCCCGATCTCGACCAGTTCGAAGTCGCCGGCGAGCGGCCGCGACAGCAAACCCCGGCCGGCCACCGAGGCGACGGTCAGCACCATCACGGCGAGCAGCACCAAGCCGCCGAAGACGGCAAACACCACCGAGATCCGATGGAGGGTGCGACCGGCCCGTCCCCGCCGAAAGCCCGCCGGCTGCCGCCCGTTCACCGGTCCGCCCGCACCGCCCGCACGGCGGTCACCGGGAATACTTGGTGATCAGCGCCCGCGCGGTCGCGAGCAGCGCCTCGCCGTCGTCGCCGGCCCGGGTCCGCTCGTCGATCCAGCGAAGGATCACCGGCCGCGTCGCCTCCTGCCAGCGGGCGAGTTCGGCGCCGTCGACGACGAACAGTTGGTTGCCGCGCTCGACGGCCTCGCGGCGGCCGGGCTCTTCGGCCTCGTCCCAGATCGCGCCCGCTTCCAGCGCCAGGGCGATGCCGGCGTTGTCGTCGATCACCCGCCGCAGCGCCGGGGCGAGCGACCGGTAGCGGTCCTTGTTCATCAGCAACAGGAACACCAGCGTGTAGAAGCCGCGCTCGCCGGCGAACTCGGTGTGGCTGTCGACCAGTTCGTGGATGCGCAGCGGACGGGCGACCTCGAACGGAAGCGCCGCCCCGTCGACGACGCCGCGCGACAGTGCCTCCGGCACCTGCGGTACCGGCATCCCGACCGGCGTCGCGCCGAGGGCGGCGAGGGCGTCGTTGATCGGCCGGCTGGGAACCCGGATCCTGGCGCCGACAAGGTCGTCGCGGCGGCGGACCGGGCGGCCGCGCATGTGCAAGGCACCGGGCGCGTGGACATGGACCAGGATCGGGTGGACGGCAGCGAGTTCGTCGCGGGCGACGGTCGTGGCATATTCGTGGGCGGCGGCGCTGGTCGCCCGCGCGGTCGCGGCGACGAACGGCAGCTCGATCACTTCCAGCTTGGGAAAACGCCCGGGCGTGTAGCCGGCGACCGTCCACACCAGGTCGACGACGCCGTCTCGGACCTGGTCGAAGAGCTGCGGCGGTTTGCCGCCGAGCTGCATCGAGGGGTAGATCTCGACCGCGATGCGGCCGTCGGACTGGGTTTCGACCCGCTGCGCCCACGGCGCGATCAGCCGCTGGTGGGCGGTGGAGGTCGTTGGCAGGAAGTGATGCAGCCTCAGCGTCACGTCGGTGGCGGAAGCGGGACGCACCGCGACGACGGCCATCACCCCGAGCGTGGCGAGCATGGCGAACAGCACCACCGCCGCGCGCCGGCCCGCCGGTTCTCGCTCCGTCGCGTCGCCCAACCCACCCTCGCTGTCCGTCCGCCCGGGGCACGCGCCCCTCTCCGACCGCCGATGCTGTTGCCATCGCTGCGCAAAGTCAACGCCGGTGGCGGGCAGCGGCAAGCCGGCCGTCTCGACCCTACATCAGGGGTGGACCCTCTGCCAGCCGAGGATCGCCGATGGATGCCGCTCCGCCCCGCCTGCTGTCGCTCGCGACCGTCGTGCCGCCCCACAGGCTGCGCCAGCGTGACGTCCAAGGTCGCGCGCCGGCGATCTTCCGCGAGGACCCGGCCGCCGTCGACCGCCTGATGCCGGTGTTCGCCAACGCCGGCATCGAGAGCCGGTATTCCTGCGTTCCGGCGCCCTGGTACGAGGACGACCACGGCTGGCCGGATCGCAACGCCCTCTACATCGGCGCCAGCCTGGAGCTCCTGACCGCCGCGGCGGCGCGGGCGCTGGCCGGGGCCGGACTCGACGCCGCCGCCATCGATGCCATCGTCTGCGTCTCGACCACCGGCATCGCCACCCCCAGCCTCGACGCCCGCCTGCTCGACCGGCTGCCGTTCCGCCGCGATGTCCGCCGGTTGCCGGTGTTCGGGCTCGGCTGCGCCGGCGGCGTCCTCGGTCTCGCCCGCGCTGCCGACATGGCGGCGGCGCGGCCGGCCTCGCGGGGGCTGCTTCTGGTCGTCGAGCCGTGCGCGCTGACCTTCCGCCGCCGCGATCGGTCGACCGCCAACATCGTCGCCGCGGCGCTGTTCGGCGACGGGGCCGCCGCCGCGGTACTGTCGACGGCCGGCGACGGACCGGCGATCGTCGCTGCCGGCGAGCACACCTGGCCGGACAGCGCCAGCATCATGGGTTGGGGCGTCGAGGCGGACGGTCTGGCGGTGATCTTCTCCCGCGACATCCCGCAGCTGATCCGCAGTCGGCTGCCGGCGGTGGTCGACGACTTCCTGGGCCGGAACGGCCTCACCCGCGCCGACATCGACCGCTTCGTCTGCCATCCGGGCGGCGCCAAGGTGGTGGACGCGCTCGAGCAGGCGTTGGCGCTGCCGCCGGGCGCTCTCGACCATAGCCGCGGCGTGCTGCGCGATTTCGGTAACATGTCGGCGGCGACCGTGCTGTTCGTGCTGGAACGGACCTGGGCGGTGGGTGACCTGCGGGGCCGGGCGTTGATGACCGCGGTTGGCCCCGGCTTCTCCGCCGGGTTCGCGGTCCTGGAAACCGGCTCGTGATCGGCCCCTGCCAGGGGGTGGTGCTGGTTGTCGCGCTGCAACGACTGGCCGAGGTGGCACTGGGCGAGCGCAACCGCCGCCGACTGGTCGCCCGCGGCGGCGTCGAGGTCGGAGCCGGGCACTATCCGCTGTTCTTCCTCGTCCATGGCGGCTGGCTGGTCAGCCTTGCGGTGCTGGTCCCGGCCGACGCGGCGATCGTCTGGCCGTGGCTGGTCTTGTTCGTGGCCTTGCAGCCGCTGCGGCTGTGGGTGATCGCCAGCCTGGGAGCGCGCTGGACGACGCGCATCGTCGTCGTGCCGGGCGAACCGCTCGTCGAGCGCGGCCCGTACCGCCTGGTCCGCCATCCCAACTACGTCGTCGTCGTCCTGGAGATCGCGGCGCTGCCGCTCGCCTTCGATGCGTTCGCCATCGCCGCCGTGTTCTCGCTCGCCAACGCTCTCCTGCTCCGCCACCGCATCCGCATCGAGGCGGCGGCGCTCGGCCCGCTGCGCCGGCCCTGAGCGCCGGGGGCAGGCGCACCGCCGGCGACGCACCCCGCCATCGCAACCATCCCCTTCCTCCGTGCGCCGGCGGGGCGGGGACGTGCCCCTTTTCCTGCCGCGCTTTCCGTGATTTGATCCGACCTTCACCCAAATGCGCCTGCGATCGAGGAGGGACTCCCATGCCAACCGTCTACTTCGGGACCAAGGACGAGCCGGGTTTCGACCTGCAACAGAGCGACGATCTGATCGCCGTCCGGACGCGCAGCGGCCAGTCGATCATGCGCGCCGCCGGGCCGGTGCCGAGCCCGCTGTCGGCCGAACTGGAAGACGGAACGCTGGTCGCCGCCTATCCGGAAGCCGGGGTCGAAGTGTACCGGGTGCCGGTGGGCGCGGCGGCGCGCTCGCTGAGCGATCGCAAGACGGCGCTGCGGGAGGCCCCGGACGTGCGCTTCGCCGGCGGTGTGCTCGTCGATCCGGCGACCGGCGAGCCGGTCCTCTACACGGAGAACCTGTTCGTCAAGTTCCTCGACACCGTCGACCCGGACGACTGCATCGCCGTCCTTCGCGACGCCGGGCTGGCGGTGAAGAACGAGGTGACGTACGCGACCAACGCCTATTTCGTCGCCGCGCCGGACGGCACCGGTCAGGACGTGTTCGAGATCGCCGCCCGCCTGCTCGGGCACGAAGACGTCGAATACAGCCATCCCGAACTGATCCGGATGCGGGCGAGAAAGGCCATCTTTCCCGAACAGTGGCATCTGAAGAAGACCACCGTCGGCGGCGTGCCCGTCGACGCCCACGCCAACGTCGAGGCGGCGCACGAGATCGCCCTCGGGGCAGGGGTGACGATCGCCATCATCGACGACGGGGTGGACATCGACCATCCGGAGTTCGGCGGCACCGGCAAGATCGTCGCTCCGCGCGACGCCACCTTGCAGTCGAACGATCCGCGCCCCAAGGATCCCTTCGGAACCGGCCCCAACCGCGGCGACAACCACGGCACCGCCTGCGCCGGGGTGGCGTGCGCGAACGGAACCGCCGGCGCATCCGGGGTGGCCCCGGGGGCGCGGCTGATGCCGATCCGGCTGTCGTCCGGTCTCGGATCGCAGCGGGAAGCCGAGGCGTTCAAGTGGGCGGCGGACAACGGCGCCGACGTGATCTCATGCAGCTGGGGGCCGCCCGACGGTCGCTGGTGGAACCTCAACGATCCGCAGCACAACCAGACGTTCCCGCTGCCGGCCAGCACCCGTCTCGCCATCGACCACGTCGTCGCCAACGGCCGCGGCGGCAAGGGGTGCGTGGTGCTGTTCGCGGCCGGAAACGGCAACGAGTCGGTCGACAACGACGGCTACGCCAGCTACGCCAAGGTGATCGCGGTGGCGGCGTGCAACGACCGCGGTACCCGGAGCGTCTACAGCGACTTCGGCAACGCGGTGTGGTGCGCGTTCCCGAGCAGCGATTTCGGCCATCCGCCGTTCAATCATCCGGCGCCGCTGACAAGAGGCATCTGGACCGCCGACCGGGTCGGCAGCGCCGGCTACAACACCGGCCGCCTCGTCGATGGCGACGCGGTCGGCAACTTCACCAACAGCTTCGGCGGCACCTCCAGCTCCTGCCCGGGCGCGGCCGGCGTCGCCGCGCTGGTGCTGTCGGTCGATCCGGAGCTGAAGTGGCACGAGGTGAAGGAGCTGTTCAAGCACGCGTGCGACCGGATCGACCCGCAAGGCGGCGCATACGACGCCTCCGGGCACAGCCCGAGGTACGGGTATGGACGGCTCAACGCCCGCACCGCCGTCGAACTGGCGCAGCCTCAACCGAGAAGCGCGGTCACCATCAGCCGCACCTTCGACAGCCCGATCCCGGACCTGCAGACGGTGGCCTTCCAGTTGGCGGTGGCGGAGAGCACGCCGGTCGAGGCGCTGTCGGTCGCGGTCGACCTCAAGCACACCTACATCGGCGATCTGGTGATCACCTTGAGACCGCCGGCCACGACCGGCGTCACACCGATCGTGCTCCACAACCGTGCCGGCGGCTGGACGAAAAACCTCAACAAGACCTTCGACGTGGTCACCACCCCTGCGCTCGCCGCGATCGCGGGCAAGAGCTGCAAGGGCTCATGGACGCTGCAGATCCGCGATGCCGCGCCGCAGGACGTCGGCACCCTGGTGTCGTTCTCCCTGACGCTGTCGTTCGTCCATCCGGATCGTGCCGTTCGAGCCCCGCAGCCGAAGGAGGCAAAGAAGAAGGCGAAGAAGTAGCCGCCTCGCGTCGCGGCCGGCGCGGCTGCGCCCTGCGACCCCAGCGGGGTCAGCAGTCGCCGAGGCGGCGGGCGGTCCAGGTGACGTGGGTGGTGAGGGGCTGGCCCTGGATGCGGACCGTGAGGCGCATCCGGCCGTCGACGCGGGTGGCCTCGGAGGTCAGTTCACCCTCGCCGGTCGCCACCGGGCCGCCGGCAGGCGAACAGGTCATCGTCCAGCGCATCGTCGGGCCGGCGACGACCTTGTCGGTGATCGTGCAGCCGCCGTGATCGCGGAGCTGCTTGTCGACGTCGTACTCGGCCTGGCGGATGCACTCGGTGGAGGTCCGCGGCGGCAATGACGGCATGAAGGCGCTCTTGACGGTGGTCGTCGACTGCCAGAGCCCCGGTTGCACCCGCACCACCTCGCCGGCCGCCGCGCTCGCCGCCAACAGCAGGGCCGCGGCACCGGCCGAGACCACCGCGGTCGCTCGTTCGGTCATGTCTGGGGCCCGCTGGTTGCGCCGCCGCGGTCGCTCACGGCGGCGGCAGCGGGGTGCGGAGGATGGCGGCCAGCGGCGCGTCTGCCGGGAGGTCCTCGCCGCGGACGCTGAGCACCCGGGCGCCGGTCAGCAACGCCCGGCGGGCGATCTCGTCGACGACGCCGTAGCTCGAGGCGCCGGCCGCGCCGACAAGGGTGACGGTGCCGTCGTCGTCGACAGTGCCCGGCACCACCCGATCCATGTCGACGAGCAGGGTGTCGACGATCCCGAGTGTGGCGGCGCGCGCCGCGGCGGCCGCATCGGTGGTCGCCCGTCGCTGCCGGTCGCGCTGGGCGAACAGCTCCTTCAGTCCGTCGATGGCGGTGGCGTACAGGTCATCGAGGATCGGCCGTGCAGCACGGGCCAGCTCATGGTCGGGAGTCTTGTCGGGGGAGCCGGGAACGGCGGCGGCGGTCAGATGCGGATAGCTGTTGACCGAGCGGTAGATGGAGGCGATCGGCTCGGCGGCGGCGAGGATCAGCGGTGTCTCGGCCCCGGCGAGCAGGGCCCGCATCGCCCCGTCGACCTGGCGGGCGTACTGGCGGAGCAGCACCTTCTTGCCCTCCGCGCCTTGAAGCCGACGCTTCGCCGAGCGGTCGTTGAGGGAGGCCCGGCCGACCGCGCTCGCGGCGTCGGTCGGCATGCCGTCGACGGCGACCGGAGTCGGCGGCAGATCGGCGGTCACCTCGATCAGCCGGGTGCCGTTCTCCGACAGTGCCAGCACGAACGCCTCGTGGGGGAAGGTGACGGCGCGCAGCAGCGGTTTGAGATGAAACCGGTCGGCGACCTCGACGACCTCGGTCAGCCGGTTCGGCAGCCGGAAGGTGCGCACCCGGTCCGGCGTCGCCAGCACCGCCAGCGAATGCGCCTGATACTTCCAGAACACGACGTCGTCGACGACGTCGGCGAACTGCTCGTCTAGCAGGAGAATCTGGCGCTTGTCGGCCCCGGCGGCGGTCAGCTGGTCGATCGCCGCCCGCGCCAGGTTCTTGAGCAGGATGCGGTCGGCCTCGGCATCCGGGGTGACCGGCGAGGTCGGCAGATAGAGGGAGGCGCAGATGTCGCCCCGCTCCGCGGCGAGCGTCCTCAGTTCGGGCAGGGTGGGGATGTCGACGTGTAGCATGATGGGGATCCTCGGCGAGCGGTTGGAGAAGAAAAGCGGCGGAGCGATCAGATGTCGAGGTTGGCGACCCTGAGGGCGTTTTCCTCGATGAACTCGCGGCGGGTCTCGACGGTATCGCCCATCAGGGTGGAAAACACCTCCTCGGCATCGTCGGCGTGGCCGACCTTGACCTGCAGCAGGGTGCGCGCCTGGGCGTCGAGCGTGGTCTCCCACAGCTGATCGGGGTTCATCTCTCCGAGCCCCTTGTAGCGCTGGATCGAGATGCCCTTGCGAGCGATCTCCATCACCGTGTCGGCGAGCGACACCGGTCCGCTGATCGGATGCTCCTTGTCCTTCACCCGCAGGCTGCCGTGGCCGGCGTAGAGCGCCTGCAACTCGCCGGCTTTGGCGTTGACGCGGCGCGCCTCGGAGCTGCCGATCAGGGCACGGTCGATGACGTGGCGCTCGGCGACGCCGCGCAGGACACGGCTGAATTCGAGATCGCCGGCGGCGACCGGTGCGCCCTTCCAGCCGCGCTCGGCCGGCATCTCGAGGGCGTCGATGCGCCTCGCGACGTAGGCCGCCGTGGTGGTGGCGCGTTCGCGGTCGGCGAGCACCTCTGGATCGAGGGCGGCGGCGATCGCCGCCTGCTCGAGAATGCGCAGCGGCAGGTGCTGGGCGAGGCGCATCAGTTGCACCCTCACCGAACGCGCCTCGTCGACCGCCTTGCGCAGATCGGCGCCGGCGATCTGCTGGCCGTCGTAGGTGACGAGAACGCTGCCCTCGGCGACCGCGGTGCCGATCAGATAGCTTTCCAGCGCCGCATCGTCCTTGAGGTAGACCTCGGAGGAACCGCGTTTGGCGCGATAGAGGGGCGGCTGGGCGATGTAGAGGTAGCCGCGGTCGATCAGCTCCGGCATCTGGCGGTAGAAAAACGTGAGCAGCAGGGTACGGATGTGGCTGCCGTCGACGTCGGCGTCGGTCATGATGATGATCTTGTGGTAGCGGCATTTGCCGGCATCGAAGTCCTCGCGGCCGATGCCGGTGCCGAGGGCGGCGATCAGGGTGCCGATCTCCGCCGACGACAGCATCTTGTCGAAGCGCGCCCGTTCGACGTTGAGGATCTTGCCGCGCAACGGCAGGATCGCCTGATGGCTGCGGTCGCGTGCCTGCTTCGCCGAGCCGCCGGCGGAATCGCCCTCGACCAGGAACAGCTCGCTCTTCGCCGGGTCGCGCTCCTGGCAGTCGGCGAGCTTGCCGGGCAGCGACGTGATGTCGAGCGCTCCCTTTCGCCGGGAGATCTCGCGGGCCTTGCGGGCGGCCTCGCGGGCGGCGGCCGCCTCGACGATCTTGCCGATGATCTTGCGGGCCTCCGCCGGGCGTTCCTCGAACCAGCGGTCGAGCTGCTCGCCGACGATCCCCTCGACCACCGGGCGGACCTCCGAGGACACCAGCTTGTCCTTGGTCTGTGACGAGAACTTGGGATCGGGCACCTTCGCGGACAGGACGCAGGTCAGGCCTTCGCGGGCATCGTCGCCGGCGATTGCCACCTTCTCCCGCTTGATGATCCCGGACGTTGCCGCGTAGGCCTGGATGGTGCGGGTCAGCGCGCCGCGAAAGCCGGCCAAGTGGGTGCCGCCGTCGCGCTGCGGGATGTTGTTGGTGAAGCACAGCATCGTCTCGTGATAGCTGTCGTTCCACTGCAGCGCCGCCTCGACGACGATGCCGTCCCGTTCGCCTCGGATCGCCAGCGGCTCGTCGAGAAGCGCATTCTTCGATCGGTCGAGATACTTGACGAAGGCCGAGAGGCCCCCGTCGTAGCGCAACTCGACGATGCGTGGCTCGACGTGGCGGGCGTCGGTCAGCCGGAGGCCGATCCCGGAATTGAGGAACGCCAGTTCGCGCAGCCGGTGCTCGAGGGTGGCGAAGTCGAACTCGGTCATCGTGAACACCGCCGGCGACGGCAGGAAGGTGATCTCGGTGCCGGTTCGCGGCTTACCGGTGGCGTCGGGCGGCGCCTCGCCGACGACGGCGATCGGTGCTTCGGCCTCGCCGTTCCGGAAGCGGATCAGGTGCTCGCGGCCCTCTCGCCAGATCCGCAGCTCCAGCCGGTCGGAGAGGGCGTTGACCACCGAGATGCCGACCCCGTGCAGGCCGCCCGAGACCTTGTAGGAGTTCTGGTCGAACTTGCCGCCGGCATGCAGGCGGGTCATGATCACTTCCGCCGCCGAGACCCCCTCCTCCTTGTGGAGGTCGACCGGAATGCCGCGGCCGTTGTCGGTGACGGTGGCGGATCCTTCGGCGTTGAGCCGCACCGAGACGAAATCGCAGTAGCCGGCGAGCGCCTCGTCGATGGCGTTGTCGACCGCCTCGTAGACCATGTGGTGCAGGCCGGACCCATCGTCGGTGTCGCCGATGTACATGCCGGGCCGCTTGCGGACCGCGTCGAGACCGCGCAGCACCTTGATCGACCCGGCATCATAGGCAGCGGTGCCGCCGTTGTCCGCATCGGGCCTGTCGTTCATCCGTCCCCCCTTCGTCGGGTCGCCGAGCCGCCCTCCACCGCGAAGAACTGGGCGCGGCCGGCGAGCGGTTCGAACAGACCGACGTCGGTGCCAGCGTACCACGCCTGGGCGTCGAGCGCGGCCACCGCCTCGAACAGAGCGGCACGGTGGCGGGCATCAAGGTGGGCCGCCACCTCGTCCAGCAGCAGCACCGGCGTCGAAGCACGTTCGGTCGCCTGCAGCCGGGCGGCAGCCAGCACGATGGCGATCAGCAGCACCTTCTGCTCGCCGGTCGAGCACGCCGCTGCCGACCGCCCACTCGCCGCATGGGACACCTTGAGGTCGCTCTTGTGGGGACCGACCGCGGCGCCGCCCGCCTCGGCGTCGAGCCGCCTGCTGTCGGCAAGCGCCTCTCGCAGCCGGTCTTCGGCGACCAGCGCCGGGGCCTCGTCGAGCCAGCTCTCGACCGCGCCGCTGGTTGCCAGCATCGCGCCCGGGAACGGCCCGCCGCCCTCGGTTGACGCGCGTGACAGCCGGACCACCAGATCGCGGCGGGCCGCGGCGACGGCGACGCCGTCGGCGGCCATGATCTCCTCGAGGGCGGTCAGCCACGCCGGATCGGCCTGACCTCGCCTCAGCAGCCGCGCCCGTTGCTGCAGGGCGCGCTCGTAGGCTCCGACGCGGCCGGCATGGGCGGGGTCGATCCCGAACACCAGCCGGTCGAGGAACCGCCGGCGCGCCGCGGTGCCGTCGACGAACAGCCGGTCCATCTCCGGCGTCACCCAGGTGACGCCGACGATCGCGGCGAGGGCCGACTGCGACTTGGCGGGATGGCCGTCGATGCGCACCTGCCGCCGGTCGCGGGCCTGGGCGGCGGCGGCGGCGCTGCGCCCGGTGCCGATATCGACCGCGCCGGTCGCGGTCCTGATCTGGGCCGCCACCGCCCAGTCCGCCGCCGGCTGATCGCCGGTCCGCCGTCCGATTTCGTCCAGCCTGGCGCGCCTGAGGCCGCGACCCGGCGACAGCAGCGACACGGCTTCGAGCAGCGTGGTCTTGCCGGCACCGTTGGGGCCGGTGAGGACCACCGGTTCCGGCCCGGTTTCCAGACGCTGCCGGTCGTAGCAGCGGAAACCGGTCAGGGTCAGCCGGGCGACGGAAACGCGTTGCTGAAGATCCGGCCGCGCCGCCCGGGATGGGGACCGCTCGCTGGGTGAAGCCAGGGCCATGGAACCGCGCAGCGCCGGTCGTCCTTCACACCCGCATCGGCATCAGCACGTAGATCGCGCTGGCGTCGCCGAGGTCGTGGAGGACGGTCGGCGAGCCGGAGTCGGCCATCCAGAACCGCGCCTTGTCGCCCTCGATCTGTTGGGTGACGTCGAGCAGGTAACGGGAGTTGAAGCCGATCTCGATCGCCTCGCCGCGGTAGTCCACCTCCAGTTCCTCGTTGGCGCTGCCGTGTTCGGGGCTGGTCGCCGAGAGCACCAGGGTGCCGTCGGAGACCGCCAGCTTGACCGCCCGCGACCGCTCGCTGGAGATCGCCGACACCCGATCGACCGCCGAGCCGAAGGTCTTGCAGTCGACATCCAGCCGCTTGTCGTTGTGCTTCGGAATCACCCGCTCGTAGTCGGGGAAGGTACCGTCGATCAGCTTCGAGGTCAGTACCGCCTCGCCGATGGCAAAGCGAATCTTGGTCTCGGAGAGCGCGATGTCGACATCGTCGGCGATCTCGTCGATCAGCTTGCGGACCTCGGCGACGGTCTTTCGCGGGACGATCACGCCGGGCATGCCGGCGGCGCCCGGCGGCTGCGTCACCTCCACGCTGGCCAAGCGGTGGCCGTCGGTGGCGACAGCGCGCAGCACCTCGCGACCTTCGTGGCTCTGGACATGAAGGTAGATGCCGTTGAGGTAATACCGGGTTTCCTCAGTCGAGATCGCGAAGCGGGTGCGGTCGATCAGGCTGCGCAGCTCCCCCGACGGCACCCGGAACCGGTGCGGCAGCTCCCCCCCGGCCATGACCGGAAAGTCTTCGATCGGCAGACAGGAGAGGGTGAACCGCGACCGTCCGCAGCGGATGGTCAGCCGCTCGTTGCCGTCCGCGGTCTCGCATTCGACCTGTGCGCCCTCAGGGAGCTTGCGGGCGATGTCGTAGAGGGTGTGAGCGGGCGCGGTGGTGGCGCCGGGCGAAGCAACCTCGGCCTCGACGGTTTCGGTCACCTCGAGGTCCATGTCGGTGGCGTCGAGGGCGAGCCGGCCATCCCGGCATTCCATCTTCACGTTCGACAGGACGGGTATGGTGTTTCGCCGCTCAACGACGCTTTGCACGTGCCCGAGGGACTTCAACAACAAAGCGCGTTCGATGGTGAATTTCATGGTGTGTTCGGGTTCCGGGGCTGCGGTCTCTCCCAGCCGGTGATCGATGGTTCACACCGGCAGGCGGCGCGGAGTCGAGGGCCGGATCGGTGCGTTGACCAACCAGAAGCCAACCGAATCGCGTTGGCGAAATCAGTATAGCAGAGCCCCCGGCATTGCGCAGCGAAATCGATCGCCCGCGACCGCCGGCGACGGGCGTCGCGGTTCACCCTTCAAGCATCCGGCGCAGCAGCTCGACGTCCTCGGCGAAGGCGGCGTCCTGCTCGCACAGTTCCTCCACCTTGCGCACGGCGTGCATGACGGTGGTGTGATCGCGACCACCGAACTTGCGGCCGATCTCGGGGAGCGACCGCGACGTCAGTTGTTTCGACAGATACATCGCCACCTGCCGCGGCCGCGCCACCGAACGGGAGCGGCGCGCCGAGTGCATGTCGGCGACCCGAATGTTGTAATGCTCGGCCACCCGCTTCTGGATATCGTCGATGGTCACCCGCCGGTCGTTGGCACGCAGCAGGTCGTGCAGCACCTCCTGAGTGGTCTCCAGGGTGATGCTGCGTCCGACCAGTTGTGCGTGGGCGACCACCCGGTTGAGCGCGCCTTCCAGTTCGCGGACGTTCGACGTGATGCGGTGGGCGAGAAACTCCATCACCTTGCGGGGAATGGTGACCGACAGGTGCTCGGCCTTGGATTCGAGGATGCCGAGTCGCAACTCGTAGGTGGTGGCATGGATGTCGGCCACCAGGCCGCAGTTGAGCCGCGACTTCAGCCGTTCCTGCAGCCCCTCGAGATCGCTCGGCGACTTGTCGGCAGACAGCACGATCTGCCGGCCCTGATCGACCAGGGAGTTGAAGGTGTGGAAAAACTCTTCCTGGGTCGATTCCTTGCCGCTGATGAACTGCACGTCGTCGATCATCAGCACGTCGGCCGAGCGGAACTGCTCCTTGAAGTCGACCGTGTTCTGCTCGCGGAGCGCGCGGATGAACCGGTACATGAACTTCTCCGCCGACAGATAGATGACCGCACAGTCGGGCTTGCGTTGGCGGAGGTGCCAGGCAATGGCGTGCATCAGATGGGTCTTGCCGAGGCCGACCCCGCCGTAAAGGAACAGCGGGTTAAAGGGCACCCGCACCGCTTCGGCGACGCGGCGGGCGGCGGCATAGGCGAACTCGTTGGGCTTGCCGACGACGAACTGGTCGAAGGTGAACCGCTTGTCCAGCCGGGCGCTGATGGCGTGCGGGTCGCTCTCGAAGCCGGTGCCGTCGTCGTGGTCGCCGGTGCGATCGAGCGCTGCGGCAGCCGTAGACGCCGCCGGGCTCGCGCAGCGATGTGCCGCATCGCTGTTGACGACAATGTCGATCCCCTGGACCGTCGGGTTCTCGCCGCCCCACAGGGCGCGCAGCCGATCGGCGTAGTGAGCGACGACCCAGTCGCGCATGAAGCGGGTGGGAACCGACATGGTGACCATGCCACCGCGCTCGCCGCGCACCTGCATCGGCTTCAACCAGCTGCGGTAGGCCACCTCTCCGATCTCCGCACGCATCAGGCCGCTGATCTTCTTCCACTGATTGTCGATGGGAAGGGGAATTTCGCTGCTTATCATCGTCCCGTCGCCCTTTCCTGAGCAAGCCGTCTGGCCATGACGAGAAGCCGCTTCGGGACCGCGCCCCGGGGTGAACAGGGGTCCGGCACGGCCCTGCGTCGGGACCGCCCGATCGAAGCCGGCATCGCGGCGCCTATCGACCCCGACACTCCGCTCCGATTCCTCCGCCCGTTCTGTCCGCATGATCCTCCTCGGAGAAACCGAGACTACCCCTCGGCCGCCGAGCGACCGCCCACTCGGGGGCTGGGCTACGATCCGGTTCTATGCAGTCGTCGTGAAGCACATCCCGTTCTATGATCTTTTTTTATTGTTGTTACGCGGCACACAAACCGCCGACGATCCCGCGCAAACACCGATCGCCGACAAGAGTAAACGCCCTAACGTCTTGATCCGTTTCTCAGCCGATCCAAGCCAAGCGGCCCTAGTCCCGGCTCAAGACTTTCTGGGAACCACCCTTTAATGGGAGCGCTGTTCCTCATCTGCCGAAACGTTACCCGAGGGGCGGTCGGTCCTGCAACGTGACCGAATAGGGAACGGAACAAAAAATTCCCTTGACAAAATTGGGAACAATTATCCACAGGCATACTGGGCGGTGTCCCAGATGAACGCTGAGAACGCAAAGGAATTTCAACAGCTCTGGTTCGACGAACCCCTACGGCCATCGGATTGCGATCCTGCCGAATATTAGGATCGGCGGTCGGATCCTGCGGAGCGGGGCCCCGCGCGCGTTTCGGTTCTTGGAGGCGGCTGTTATCGACCTGCAGCCGTCATGTCGGCATCGCCTTGATCCTCGCCGACAGCCGCGACAGCTTTCGTGCCACCATGTTGCGGTGCAGCATTCCCTTGTTGACGCCGCGCATCATCTCCGGCTGGGCGGCCCGGAAGGCGCTCACCGCCTGTTCCCTGTCGCCGCTGGCGATCGCGTCCTCGACCTTGCGGAGGAAGGTCCGGATCCGAGAGATGCGGGCACGGTTGACCGCAGTCCGCCTCTCGATCTGTCGAATGCTCTTTCGTGCCGATGCATGGTAAGCCATCGCCGACCCTGGTCACTCCGTTCGCCTGGTTCGTCTCGCTCGCGGGCCGGTTTGTATCCGTCCGCTGCGGCGACGTCAACCGCTCGCACGGCGGGCTCCCCGCGGGGCGGCTGGCGGATCACACCAACAGCATCGCGCCGTTCGCCGAGGCGTCGGCCAACAAGGTGACGACGCCCGTCTCCTCGAGTGGCAGGTCAGCGCGGAGATCGGCGCCGGTGAGCCCCTTGGCGCGCAGCCCCATCTCGCAGACCAGGAACCGGACGCCGAGCTCGGCGCAGGCGGTGATCAGTTCGTCGAAGCCGGCGACGCCGCGGGCGCGATAGCGGTCGTCGACCACCCCGCCCGGATGGCCGCGTTCGCCGTCCTCGCCTTCGCCGGCCGGTAGCCGCCGCCACGACGGTGAGCCGTCTTCGCCGGCACGCAGCAGCGCCCGACATCCGTCCATGGTGAAGAACAGAGTCGCCGGAGTCCCCACCGCCGCCGCTGCCGCCGCCAGCACCAGCGCATAGTGGACCCGCTCGAAGGTCCCCGAGTAGACGATCAGTGACAGCCGGTCGGGCCGCGGCGTGCCGGCGGCGCCTTTCTCAGGGGCCATGGATCGACAGGTCGGTGATCGTCGGGTGGTCCCCGCACAGGGGGCAGCCGGGGTCGCGGCGGACGCGGATCTTGCGAAAGGTCGCCGACAGGGCGTCGCAGATCACGAGCTGTCCCGACAGGCCTTCGCCGATCCCGAGCAGTTCTTTCAGCACCTCGGTCGCCTGCAGCGAGCCGATCAACCCGCAGAACGCGCCGAGCACGCCGGCCTCGGCGCAGGTCGGGATCTGCCCCGGCGGCGGCGGCTCGCGGAACAGGCAGCGGTAACAGGGGCCGTGCTCGCCTTCGGCGGCGGCGGCGAACGCCTTGAACGTCGCGACCTGGCCGTCGAAACGGAGCACCGCCGCCGATACCAGCGGCTTTCCTGCGAAGTAGCAGGCGTCGTTGACGAGGAAGCGGGTCGGGAAGTTGTCGCTGCCGTCGGCGACCACGTCATAGCCGCCGATCAGCGCCAGCGCGTTGGCGGCGGTCAGCCGCTCGCGGTGGGCAACGACGGTGATGTCCGGGTTGATCGCCGCCAGCGTCCGTTTCGCGCTCTCCACCTTCGGAAGGCCGATGCTGGCGGTGGCATGAACGATCTGGCGCTGCAGGTTGGAGAGCTCGACGACATCGTCGTCGACGATGCCGAGCGTCCCGACGCCGGCGGCGGCGAGGTACATCGCCAGCGGCGAGCCGAGCCCGCCGGCGCCGATCACCAGCACCCGCGCGGCGAGCAGCCGCGCCTGACCGATGCCGCCGATCTCGCCGAGCAGGATGTGGCGGGCGTAGCGGTGGACTTGGTCGTCGGTGAACGGCGGCGGCTCGCGGGAAGCGGATGATGCGGCGGCGGCTTCGCTCACTCCAGTCCGATCCCCTCGAACAGCGGCGTCGACAGGTAGCGTTCGGCGAACGACGGCAGGATTACCACCACCGATTTGCCGGCCATCTCCGGCCGCTGGCCGACCTCGACCGCCGCTGCCAACGCCGCCCCGGACGAGATGCCGACCGGCAGCCCCTCGAGGCGTGCCACCTTGCGGGCCATCGCGAACGCCGTTTCGTTGCCGATCTTGATCACCTCGTCGACCAGATCGACGTTGAGCACCGCCGGGACAAAGCCGGCGCCGATACCCTGGATCTTGTGGGGCCCCGGGATGCCACCCGACAGCACCGGGCTGTCCTCCGGCTCGATCGCGATCATCCTGAGCTCCGGCCGGCGTGGTTTGAGCACCTCGGCGATGCCGGTGATGGTGCCGCCGGTGCCGACCCCGCTGATCACCACGTCCACCCGGCCGCCGGTGTCGCGCCAGATCTCCTCGGCGGTGGTCCGCCGGTGGATCTCCGGGTTGGCAGGGTTGGAGAACTGCTGCAGCATGATCGCTCCCGGCGTCTTGGCGACGATCTCCTCGGCGCGGCCGACCGCCCCGGGCATGCCCCGGGTCGCCGGCGTCAGCACGATTTCAGCACCGAGCAGCGCCAGCATCTTGCGCCGCTCCACCGACATGCTCTCCGGCATCGTCAGGATCAGCCGGTAGCCGCGGGCGGCGCAGATGAACGCCAGCGCGATGCCGGTGTTGCCGGAGGTCGGCTCGACCAGCACTGCGCCGGGGCCGATCCGGCCTTCCCGTTCGGCGGCCGCGATCATCGACATCCCGATGCGGTCCTTGACCGAGCTCAGCGGGTTGAAGAACTCGCACTTGCCGAGCAGCTCCCCGCTGCACCCGTACTCGGCCGCCAGTTTGCGCATCCGGATCAGCGGCGTGTCGCCGATGGTGTCGACGATGCTGTCGAAGATGCGGCCGCTCGGCGTCGTTTCGGCCGCCGCAGTACGGTGCGGATGGGTCATCTCGGCTCCCCCCTCACGGATGGTTCGACCATGAGCTCAGCCCCGCGGCCGGGCGTCGTGGTCCGGATCCACGACAGGGCCAGATCCACGATAGGGCCAGATCCACGATAGGGCCAGATCCACGATAGGGGGTGTCGGTCCCCTCGGCAAACCCTCATATCGAGAAGTCCAGGTTGGCTCGCCCCTCCCGGGTGATCCCGGCGCGGTTGGCGCGATTGCAGAGATCGTCGATGGTGAGGGCGTCAAGCGATCTCATGACGTCATCCTGCAACTCGCTCCACAGCGGCCGCACCACCTTCAGGCCGAGCGGCGATCCGGCCGCATCGTCGAGCGGGCCTTCGCCGTCCTCGGCCGCACGCACCACGCGGACGACGTGGCCGACGGTGATCCGGCGGCGCTCGCGGGCGAGGAGATAGCCGCCCTTCGGACCGCGGACGCCGATCAGCACGCCGCTACGGACCAGGTTCTGCAGCGCCTGCTCGAGGTAGCGACGGGGAATGCCTTGGCGGCGGGTGATCTCGCGGCTCTGCACCGGCGTGGTTCCGGCATGGTAGGCGATGTCGAGCACCGCCTCGATCGCGAACAGGGTCTTGCGGGAGAGGCGCACCATGGTCTCACACCCCGCCCCGATCTCGGGGGGCGATGGCGGTCGTTCCCGTCGATCCGAATCCTTCGCCGCCCCGTTCCGTCTCCGGCAACCGCTCGACCTCCCGCCAGACGATGGTATCGACCGGCGCGACCACCATCTGGGCGATGCGCATGCCGCGCTCGACGGCGAACGGGGTGTCGCCGAGGTTGATCAGCACGACGGCGATCTCGCCGCGGTAGTCGGCGTCGATGGTGCCCGGGCTGTTCAGGACGGTGATGCCGTGGCGGGCGGCCAGCCCCGACCGCGGCCGCACTTGCGCCTCGTGGCCGACCGGCAGGGCGATCGCCATCCCGGTCGGAATGGTCGCTCGCGCCGCCGGCGCCAGCACCACCGCGGTGTCGACCGCCGCCATCAGATCGATGCCGGCGCTCGCCGCGGTGGCGTAGGTCGGCAGCGGCAGGTCGGCGCCGTGCGGCAGCCGCCGCACCGGCACGGTGATGGCGGTCACCGGTCCCGCCCCAGGGCATCGGCGATCCGATCCGCCAGCCGCTCGGCGACTGCGCGCTTGCTCATCGCCGGCCAGTCTTCGATGCCGGCGGCGGCGATCAGGTGGACGACGTTGTCGTCGCCGCCGAAGGTGCCGGTCCCGGGCGAAACGTCGTTGGCGACGATCCAATCACAGCCCTTGCGGCGGCGCTTGTCCTCGGCGTTGTCGCAGACCCGGTGGGTCTCGGCGGCGAAACCGATCACCAGCCGCGGCCGTCGCGCGCCAGCGGCACTCAGGGCGGCGAGGATGTCCGGGTTCTCGGTCAGTTCGAGGGCGGGCACGGAAGTGTCGCTGCGCTTCTTGATCTTCTGGACCGCCGGCTGGACGACCCGCCAGTCGGAGACCGCGGCCGCGCACACCGCCACGTCCACCGGCAGCGCCCGTTCGCAGGCGGTCAGCATCTCGCGAGCGCTCTCGACGCGGACGATCTCGACGCCCGGCGGATCCGGCTGGGCGGTCGGTCCCGAGACCAGGGTCGTTGCCGCGCCCAACCGGGCGAGGGCGTCGGCGATCGCATGTCCCTGCTTCCCCGACGAGCGGTTGGCGATGTAGCGCACGGGATCGATCGCCTCGTGGGTCGGGCCGCTGGTGACCAGCGCCCGCCGACCGCGGAGACGGCCCTGGGAGCGGAAGTGGGCTTCGATCGCAGCGACGATCTCGTCGGGCTCCGCCATCCGCCCCATGCCGTGTTCGCCGCAGGCCATGTCGCCCTCGCCGGGACCGACGAAGCGCACGCCGCGGGCCGCCAGAACCGCGAGGTTGGCGCGAGTGGCCGGATGATCCCACATCCGGACGTTCATCGCCGGCGCGGCGAGGATGGGCTTGTCGGTGGCGAGCAGCGCGGTGGTCGCGAGGTCGTCGGCGAGGCCCGCCGCCATCTTCGCCAGCAGGTCGGCGGTGGCTGGCGCGACGACGACCAGGTCGGCCTCGCGAGACAGCCGGATGTGACCCATCTCGCTCTCGTCGGTGAGCGAGAACAGATCGGTGTAGACCTTGTCCTCGCTCAGCGCCGCCAGCGACAGGGGCGTCACGAACTTCAGGCCCCCGACGGTCACCACGCAGCGGCTGGCGATGCCCCGCTCCTTGAGGCGGCGGATCACCTCCAGGCACTTGTAGGCCGCGATCCCGCCGGCGACCACCAGAAGAACTCGTTTCCCCACGACCACCGCCGAGTATGCTTCTATTTCACGAGATCTTATTGTTGTAAACCTAGCCGCTCACCCGATCACAGGCAAGCGCCGTTTCCGTCAGGCAGCCGCGTCACTGGAACACCAGCGCGATGATCGCCGCCGCCAGCGCCACGACGGCGAGGACCTGCGCTGCCCGCCCGTCGTTTCCGCTCCGCAGAGCGCGCAGGGTCTCTGGGTGAAGGCGGATCCGCCCGTCGGCGATCGCCGCCGCGCTGCGCTCGGCGAGCTGGAGCAGCTCCGGTAGCCGCGCCAGGCTCGCCGCGACATCGCCGACCGTCTCCCGAAGGCGCGCCTCCGGCCCCAGGTTTTCGGTCATCCACGACTGGATCAGCGGCCGGGCGAGCATCCACATGTTGACGTCGGGACACAGCCGCCGTCCGGTGCCTTCGGCGACCAGCATGGTCTTCTGCAGCAACAGCAGCTGCGGCTGGGTCTCCATCGCGAACGTCTCGGTGACCTGGAACAGCTGGCCCAGCAGTCGTCCGATCGAGATCTCGCTCTGCGGCTTGTCCATGATGGGCTCGCCGATCGACCGGCAAGCCTGGGTGAAGGTATCGACCGCGCGATCGGCCGGCACCCAGCCGGCCTCGAAGTGCACTTCGGCGGCGCGCCGATAGTCGCGGTTCAGGAACGCCAACAACAGCTCGCCGAGGTGTTGGCGGGTCTTGCGGTCGAGCCGGCCCATGATCCCGAAGTCGACGGCGACGATGCTGCCGTCATCGCGCACGAACAGGTTGCCGGCGTGCAAGTCGCCGTGAAAGAAGCCATCGCGGAACACCTGCCGGAAGAACGATTCCGCGGCGCGTGTCAGAATCTGTTGCGGGTCGTGCCCGGCGGCGACGATCGCGTCCCGTTCGTCGATGGGGATGCCGGAGACGCGTTCGACGGTCAGCACCCGCCGGCCGGTGCGTACCCAGTCGACCTTCGGCACCTTGAAGTCGGGGTCGTCGGCGAAGTTCTCGGCCAGTTCCGCCGCCGCCGCCGCCTCGAACCGCAGGTCCATCTCCATCTCGACCGACTGCGCCAGCACCCGCACCGACTCCACCGGCTTCAGGCGCCGCCACTCCGGGCGGGCCGCCTCGATCAGTTCGGCGACCCACAGGAACAGATCGAGGTCGCGCGCGAACGCCGCTTCGACCCCGGGGCGCAGCACCTTGACCGCGACCTCGCGACCCTCGACGTCGACGGCGAAATGGACCTGGGCGATCGAGGCGGCGGCGACGGCGTCGTCGTCGAACCGCCGGAACAACGCCGCCAACGGTGCGCCCAGCTCGGTTTCGATGGTGGTGCGCGCCTCGGCGCCGGAAAACGGCGCCAGCCGGTCCTGGAGCCGGGACAGGTCCGCCGCCAGCGTCTCGCCGAGCAGATCGGAACGGGTCGACAATGCCTGACCGAGCTTGATGAACGACGGCCCCGCCTCCTGCAGCGCCCGCGCCAGCCGTTCTCCCGGCCGTCCCTGCTCCCGGCGGCGGGAAACCAGACGCGCCGCCAGCACCACGATCGGCGCGACGCCGAGAGTCTCGAGCAGGAACAGGGCGTCGTGGCGCGCGAGGATGCGAGCGATCACCAACAGCCGGAAGATGTTGCGCGCCGTGCGGATCATCGCCGGCCGGCCCGCGACAACAGGGCATCTGCCCCGTCGGGCTCGCTCATCGTCAGGTCCGCCACGCCGTATGCAGGGCGCAGATGCCGCCCGACAGGTTGCGGTAGCGAACCAGGCTTAACCCCGCTTCGCCGATCATCCGAGCGAACTCGTCCTGCGCCGGGAAGCGGCGGATGCTCTCCGCCAGGTAGCGGTAGGCGTCGGCATCGCCGGCGACCGCGCGCCCGATCGCCGGCAGGACCCGGAACGAGTAGGCGTCGTAGAGAGGTTCCAGCGGGCCGACGGCGATGCGGCTGAACTCGAGGCAGAGGAAATGGCCGCCGGGCTTGAGCACCCGCCGCGCCTCCCGCAACGCCGCGGCGACGTCGGTGACGTTGCGAATGCAGAAGGCGATGGTGTAGGCGTCGACCGAAGCATCGGCGATCGGCAGCCGCTCGGCGTCGCCGCAGATCCAGACGATCCCGCCCATCCGTTCGCTCTGCCGCGCGCGGTCGCGGCCGACGGTCAGCATCTCGCGGTTGATGTCGAGCACCGTCACCGACGCGGCGGCGCGTTCGAGAATGCGAAACGCGATGTCGCCGGTGCCGCCGCCGACGTCGAGGACGCGCATCCCGGGCCGCGGGTTCAGCCGGTCGATCATCGCCGTCTTCCACAGCCGATGGACGCCGCCGCTCATCAGATCGTTCATCAGGTCATAGCGGCGGGCGACGCTATCGAAGACCCCGCGGACGAGCGTGCTCTTGTCGCCGGAGGCAACGGTACGGAAACCGAAATGGGTGGTCGAAGCGGACGGTCGACGATCGTTCATGGCGCGGAACCATAGCCGAAGGCGGCAAGGCGCGCTACCGTGCGGCCATGCCCGAGCTTCCAGAAGTCGAAACGGTGCGCCGGGGTCTGACGCCGGTGCTGGTCGGGCACCGTCTCACCCGTGTCGTGTTGCGCCGGCCCGACCTCCGCTTCCCACTGCCCGAGGGATTCGCGGCGCGGCTGCGCGATCGCCGCGTCGAGGCCGTCGACCGGCGCGGCAAGTTCCTGCTGATCCGGCTTGAGGGTGGGCTGGTGCTGATCGCGCATCTCGGCATGTCGGGACGGTTCCGGGTGTTCGAGGACCCGCCGCCGCCGCCCGAGGCTCACGACCACGTTCTGTTCGAGATCGACCGCGGGGCGAGCCTGCGGTTCCACGATCCGCGCCGGTTCGGTTTCATGGATCTCGTCGGCGCCGCTGCGCTCGACCGCCACCCGATGCTCGCCGCGCTCGGTCCCGAGCCGCTCGGCGAGGGTTTCGACGGTGCCTTTCTGGCCGAGCGGTTGCGGGGGAAGCGGTCACCCCTGAAGGCGGCGATCCTCGACCAGCGCATCGTCGCCGGGATGGGCAACATCTATGCCTGCGAGAGCCTGTACCGCGCCCGGCTGTCGCCAACCCGCGTTGCCTCCACGATCACCGGCAGCCGGGCGACGAGGCTGGCGACGGCGATCCGGGCGGTGCTGGAGGAGGCGATCGCGGCAGGCGGCTCGACGCTGCGTGATCATCGCCGCCCGTCAGGGGAACTCGGCTACTTCCAGCACCGGTTCGCCGTCTATGCGCGGGCCGGCATGCCCTGCCCCGACTGCGACTGCGACCTGCAGCGGACGGGCGGCATCCGCCGCGTCGTCCAGGCCGGGCGGTCAACATTCCATTGTGCCAAACGGCAGTCCTGATGCTATAGGCAGGCTCATGAGTCCCCCGTCCGGACGACCCGCCATCCTCGCTGCCGCGCTGGCGCTGGCTGTCCTGTGGCCGGCCGGCGGCCAACCGGCCGACG
Organism: Rhodospirillales bacterium; assembly: GCA_050329575.1. Taxonomy (GTDB): domain Bacteria; phylum Pseudomonadota; class Alphaproteobacteria; order Rhodospirillales; family Defluviicoccaceae; genus JAUXFS01. Next base: position 22,812 of record JBHJOP010000009.1, read on the forward strand.
GCTTCGTCGCTGCGATCGGGGACCTGCCGTTGATGCCGGGGCTGGCCGAGAACGCGGACGCCGGCATCGTCTTCGACACCCCCTCGGGACGCATCGTGCAGACGGAGGCGACCGGTCGGGTCTCCCGGGACGGCGTTTTGCGGTTTTATTCCGAAACCCTGCCGCAGCTCGGCTGGCGCCCGCTCGCCGCCGGCCTGTTCCGTCGCGGCAACGAGCTGTTGAAGATCGATGTCGACGAGACCGATGATCCGCCGGCCACCGTCCGCTTCGCGCTGTCGCCCACCGGCGACCGCGCACGACCATAGTCCATCACCAAGACCGGAGCATCAGAGGAGGAAAACCATGGCATACGAATTCATCATCGTCGAAACCAGGGGAGCCGTCGGCCTGATGACCCTCAACCGACCGCAGGCGATGAACGCGCTCAACGCTCAACTGATGACCGAGCTGGCCGCGGCGCTCGATGCCTTCGAGGTCGACGACGGGGTCGGGGCGATGGTCATCACCGGCAGCGAAAAGGCCTTCGCCGCCGGCGCCGACATCAAGGAGATGAAAGACAAGACGTTCATTGACGCCTACCTCGAGGACTTCCTCACCTCGGGATGGGAGCGCGCGGCGTCCTGTCGCAAACCGCTGATCGCGGCGGTCGCCGGTTTCGCGCTCGGCGGCGGCTGCGAGCTGGCAATGATGTGCGATTTCATCCTCGCCGCCGACAACGCGCGGTTCGGCCAGCCCGAGATCACCATTGGTGCCATTCCCGGTCTCGGCGGCACCCAGCGACTGGCTCGGGCGGTCGGCAAGGCGAAAGCGATGGAGATGTGCTTGACTGGCCGGATGATGGACGCCGCCGAAGCCGAACGGGCCGGACTGGTCAGCCGGATCGTGCCCACCGGCGAGCTCGTGGACGAGGCGGTGAAGGCGGCGGCAAAGGCGGCGGCGATGTCCCGCCCGCTCGCGATGATCGCCAAGGAGGCGGTCGACCGCGCCTTCGAGACGACGCTGGCGGAAGGCCTCCGCTTCGAGCGGCGGATGTTCCATGCGATCTTCGCTACCGCCGATCAGAAGGAGGGGATGGCGGCGTTTTCCGAGAAGCGGAAGGCCGCGTTCACCAACCGGTAGGGTTGCCGCCGCGGCGGCTCGGCCGGCGGGCGTGGTGGCCGTCTTGCCGCGCGGTCGCTGACACCGTACCTTCGAGGCCTCGACGGCTTCGACCGAGGAGGGAACCATGAAGGGGACGACGATGCGGCGGGTGATCCTCGCGGCGACGGCTCTGGCGGTGCTCGCGGCCTGGCCGGCGGCCGCCGAGGTCAGGACCCGGACCATCGAGTACCGCGACGGCGACATCGTGCTGACCGGGGTGCTGGCGTGGGACCCTTCGGCGCCCGGGAAACGGCCGGGAGTGCTGGTGGTTCACGAGTGGTGGGGTCTCAACGACTTCGCCAAGGACCGCGCGGCGCAACTGGCGGCCGAAGGCTACGTCGCCTTCGCGCTCGATATGTACGGCGACAGGCGGGTGACCGAGCATGCGCAACAGGCCAGCGAGTGGATGAAACAGATCACCGCCGACATTGAGCTGTGGACGCGCCGGGCGCAGCTCGGCCTCGAAGCGATGAAGGCGCAGGATGAGGTCGATGCCGATCGGGTCGCCGCCATCGGCTACTGCTTCGGCGGCGCGACGGTGATGCAGATGGCCTACGCGGGCGCCGACGTGAAGGCGGTGGTCAGCTTCCACGGCTCGCTGCCACCGGCGCCGGAGGGTGTCGCGCGGATCGGTCCGCGGGTGTTGGTCGCCCACGGCCGCGACGACCCCTTCATTCCGCGAGAACGCATCGCCGGGTTCCAGGACTCGCTCGACCGCGCCGGCGCCGAGTGGGAGATGACCATCTACTCCGGCGCCCAGCACAGCTTCACCAATCCGGGAGCGGGCGATCACGGCATGAAGGGGGTCGCCTATGACGCGGCGGCCGATGCGCGGTCGTGGTCGGCGATGATGCGGCTGTTCGAAGAGGTGTTCTAGGCGGCCGCGGTCGGCATCCCGTCGTCGCGGCGGTCGTCGTGAGTCTGTCGTCGATGACGGAGGGTTACGGCTTCGGGCTGTTCGCACTGCCGGTCTATCGAGACGCGCGGGCCGGGGGCGCCCGCATCGTCCGCCACCTGCCCAGCCTCGCCGACGGCTATCTCTCCGGCACGGTCTACGAGACCGCCCGCGCCGTGCTCTATGTCGACGGTACCACGTGGATGTCGACCGGCCTGATGGAACGGGAGAGCCACGCGTTCCACGTCCACGAGGCGCGCGGGACCATGGTCGCCGCCGGACTGGGGATGGGGATGTTCGCCTTCGCCGCGGCGCGCAAGGGCGAGGTCGAGCGCGTGGTGGTCGTCGAACGGCGGCCCGACGTGGTGGCGGTGATGTCCGCGTCGACCGGCTTCGAGGATTGGCCCTGCCGCGACAAGGTGACGATCCTGGTCGCCGACGCCCTCGATCCGGAACTGGGGCCACTGGTCCGGCGGGCGACGGCCGGCCGTCGACCGGACTACCTGTTCGCCGACATCTGGCCGACCTGCGCCGCATCGGACTCCGCCCGCGATACGGCGGCGATGGTCCGTGCCGTCGACCCGGTGACGGCCGGCTGGTGGGGCCAGGAGTTGTCGTTCGGGCAGTGGTGCTGGGCCGAGGGGCGGTGCGCCGACCAACCGGCGCTCGCCGTCTATGTCCGATCGGTCGGCGTGCCGGTGCGCATCACCCCGGGCTATGCGATGTTTGCCGCCGACGTGGTCGCCGCCCAGCTGCGGGAGACCGCGGCCACGTCGGTCCGCTGGCGGGAGCGGTTGCGGCTGCTGCTGGGCGGGCGGGGCCGGTGACGGCCCCCGCCGATGCTACCATGACGATAAAGACTAAGAACGAATACAAACGCGCAAAAACCCTAGAAAGGGATTGATTCGGACGCGGCCGTCGCTAAACTTCGCCGCCGATCGCGTCGATGGAGGAACACCACCATGCACGGCAGGACGCTGCTGACGGTGCATGAGGTGGCCGAAACACTGAAGGTGAAGGAGGCGACGATCCGGGTGTGGATCCGCAATCGCAAGCTTCCCGCCATCAAGTTCGGCAAGGAGTATCGCGTCGACGCCGAGGACCTGGAACGGTTCATCCAGGAACATACGAGCCGTTAAGCCGGCGCGGCGACGCCGGTCGAAGGGGCGAGAGAGGGGTGAGGAGGCCGTGCGGGAAGCCTGTTCGCAGACCGATCGGCGTGACACCGGGCCGGCGTGCGCCGGATCAGCCGGCCTGCAGCAAACGAAGCTGGGGGAGGAGGTGGCGGATTGATTAACACGATCTCGCTGACGGTGGTGCTGGCCATCGTCTGGCTGTTGCTGTCCGGCATCTACGACGTGCCGCTGCTGTACATTCTCGGCATCGTCTCGGTGGCGATTGTCATCCTGATCACGCGGCGCATGGACGTGATCGATCGCGAGAGCCATCCCATGCATCTCGGCCTGCGCGCCCTGGTCTACGGCCCATGGCTGCTGTTCGAGATCATGAAAGCCAACATCGACGTCGCCCGCCGGGTGCTCGCGCCCACCCCCGACATCAGCCCGACGCTGGTGCGCCTGCCAACCCGGCTGCGGTCCGATCTCGGCCGGGTGGTGTACGCCAATTCGATCACGATGACGCCCGGAACGGTGTCGGTCATCGTCGACCCCGACTCCGTGCTCGTGCACTCCCTCAGCCGCGACGGCGCCGCTGCGTTGGAGGAGGGTACGATGGAACGGCGGGTCCTCGCTTATATGGGCGGCGACGAACGCTAATGTTTACCGCCGCCGCGGCCGGGCTGCTGGTGACGATGGCGATGGCGCTGGCGCGCGCCTTCCTCGGTCCGACCATTTTCGATCGCATCCTCGCCGTCAACGTGTTCGGCACCAAGACGGTGCTGATCATCGCCGTGGTCGGCTTTCTGACCGGACGGCCGGATTTTCTCGATGTCGCGCTGGTCTATGCGCTGATCAACTTCATCGGCGTCATTGCCGCCCTCAAGGTGTTCAAGTACGGCAATCTTGGAACAACCGAGGTGAAGCCTGAGGAGGGCCCCCGGCCATGATCGTCATCGATGTGCTGAGCTGGCTGGCGATCGGCGCCGGCGTGCTGTTCTTGCTGGTCGGAGGCATCGGGATCATCCGCCTGCCCGACTTTTACACGCGCTGCCACGCCGCGGGGGTCACCGATACCGGGGCGACATCCTTGATCATTCTCGGACTGATGCTGCAGGCGGGACTCAGCATGGTGACCGTCAAGCTCGCCTTGATCCTGTTGTTCCTGCTCTTCACCTCGCCGACGGCGACCCATGCCGTCGCCCATGCCGCCTTCACCGGAGGGGTTCGTCCGCAGCCGACGCCCGACACCGCCGACACGTCCGAGGAGACGCCATCATGAGCATGGCGCTCGACTATGTGCTGTTGCTGTTCATGGCGGCGACCGCGTTCGGCGTCCTGCGGTCGCGCAATCTGATCGCGGTGGTGATGCTGTCCAGCTTGTACAGCCTGCTCGCCGCCAGCCTGTTCGTCGTCCTCGATGCCCCCGACGTCGCTTTGACCGAGGCCGCCGTCGGGGCGGGAGCGGCCACCTTCCTGATGCTCGGCGCCCTGGCGTTCACCGGCCGCCATGCGAAACCGGTCAAGGTGCGTCCGGTGCCGCTCGCCGTTGTCATCCTCACCGGGCTGATCCTGATCTACGGAACGCTGAGCCTGCCTCCGTTCGGCGACCCGAAGACGCCGGCGCAGGTCCACGTCGCTCCCCGCTATCTGGCCGAAGCTCCCGACGCCACCGGCACACCCAACATCGTGACCGCGGTGCTGGCGAGCTATCGCGGCTGGGACACCCTGGGCGAGGTGGTGGTGATCCTGTCGGCGGGCGTCGGCGTGCTCATGCTCCTCGGCGTGCGCGGCCGCCGGTTCCGGGAGGAGGAGGAGCAGAAATGAAGGACGATGTGATTCTCCGGGTGATGGCCAAACAGCTGATGCCGTTCATCATCCTGTTCGCGCTCTATGTGCAGTTTCACGGCGACTTCGGGCCCGGCGGCGGCTTTCAGGCCGGTGTCATCTTCGCCTCGGCGTTCGTGCTTTACGTGCTGGTTTACGGCATGGAGACGGCCGAGCGCATCTTCCCCGCCGGCACCTTCCGCACCGGCATCGCCGCCGGCGTGCTGATTTATTGTGTCGTCGGCGTCCTCGGCATGGCGTTGGGCGGCAATTTCCTCGATTACGGGGTGCTCGCCGCCGATGCCAAGGTCGGTCAGCACATCGGCATCATGGTCATCGAGTTCGGCGTCGGCGTGACGGTGGCGGCGGTGATGATTGCCGCCCTCTATGCCTTCGCGCGCCCGAGAGACTGACGCCATGGACTTCGCCAGCGGCTTCGCGGCCCACTACAACTACTGGCTGGTCGTCGTCCTGATGATGACCGGGTTCTACATGGTGATCGCCTGTCCCAACATGATCAAGCAGTTGGTCGGGCTGGCGATCTTTCAGGCCTCGGTGTTCATCATGTACATCTCTTTCGCCTACGTGCGCGGCGGAACGGCGCCGATCATCACCGAAGACGCGACGGTCTATGCCAACCCGCTGCCGCACGTGCTGATCCTCACGGCGATCGTCGTCGGCATCGCCACCACCGCGGTGGGGCTGGCGCTGGTGGTGCGCATCCAAGAGGCGTTTGGCACCATCGAGGACGACGAGATCCACGACCTGGAGAAGGATCGTTGAGGCCGTGATCGCGCTTCATTTCCCGATCCTGCAGATCGTCGTGCCGCTGGTCGCGGCGCCGCTCTGTCTTCTTCTCCGCCAGCGGGACCTGCCGTGGACGGTGGCCGCGGTCGCGACCTGGGCGGCCTTCCTGCTGTCGTGGGCGCTCTACCTCGAGGTCCGCGAGGTCGGGGTGATCTCGTATGCGCTCGGCAGCTGGCCGGCACCGTGGGGGATCGAGTACCGCGTCGATTCCCTCAACGTTTACGTGTTGCTGGTGGTCTCCGGGGTCAGCGCGATCGTCATGCCGTTCGCCCGCGACAGCATTCTCGCCGAGTTCGGGCGCGACCGCGACTATCTGTTCTACAGCGCCTACCTGCTCGCCTTCTCCGGCCTGCTCGGCGTCACGATCACCGGCGATGCGTTCAATCTGTTCGTGTTCCTGGAGATCTCGTCGATCGGCACGTACATCCTGATCGCCGTCGGACGCGACAAGAGGGCGCTGGTCGCCTCCTTCCAGTACCTGATCATCGGCACCACCGGTGCGACCTTCATCGTTATCGGCGTCGGCTTCCTCTACGCCATGACCGGCACCCTCAACATGGTCGATCTGGTGGAACGGGTCCGGCCCTACGGCGCCAACCCGGCGATCCTTGTCGCCTACGCCTTCCTGGTGGTCGGCGCGTCGATCAAGCTGGCGCTGTTCCCGCTGCACCTTTGGTTGCCGAACGCATACATGCTCGCGCCGTCGATGGTCAGCGCCTTCCTGGCGGCGACGGCGACCAAGGTCGCGATGTACGTGTTGCTGCGCTTCGTGTTCACCGTGTTCGGCCCGGAGTTCTCGTTCGAGACCCTGCGGCTCGGCCTACCGCTCGCGGTGCTGGCGATCGCTGGCATCTTCGCCACCTCGATGGTGGCGATTTTCCAGAATGACATCAAGCGGATGCTGGCCTATTCGAGCGTCGCGCAGATCGGCTACATGGTGCTCGGTGCGAGCCTGAACACGGTGCACGGCCTCGCCGCCGGTCTGATGCACCTGTTCAACCACGCGCTGATGAAAGGGGCGCTCTTCTGCGCCGTCGGCTGCCTCGTCTATCGCGTCGGATCCTCCGACGTCAACGCGTTCGCCGGTGCCGGACGGCGAATGCCGTGGACGATGGCCGCATTCTGCGCCGGCGGCCTCAGCCTGATCGGCGTGCCGCTGACCGCCGGCTTCATCAGCAAGTGGCACCTGATCCTCGCCGTGATCGAACGCGGCTGGTGGCCGCTCGCGGCGCTGTTCGTGCTGAGTTCGATGCTCGCCGTGATCTACATCTGGCGGGTGGTCGAGCCGGCCTATTTCCGCGAGCCGCCGCCGGGAGCCGCCGGCATGGCGGAGGCGCCGGTCAGCCTGCTGGTGCCGACCTGGATTCTCGTCCTCGCCAACATCTGGTTCGGGATCGAGACCTCGTTCAATGTCGATGGTGCCTTCGCTGCCGCGCGCAGCCTGTTGGAAGGATACGCGCCGTGAGTGCGGAGGGCGCGATCCTGGCCGCTGTCTTGGCACCGCTGATCGGCATGGGGGTGATCCTGCTGTCCGGCGACCAACGGCCCAACCAGCGCGACACGCTGATGGTCCTCGCGGCGTTCGCGACCTTCGCCGCCGTCGCCTCGATCCTGCCGGACGTTGCCGACGGCGCCCGCCCGCGCGTCGAACTACTGGAGGTGGTTCCCGGCGTACCGCTGGCGTTCGAGGTCGAGCCGCTCGGGATGCTGTTTGCGCTGATCGCATCGTTCCTGTGGATCGTCACGTCGTTCTACGGCATCGGCTACATGCGCGGGCACCACGAGGGGCACCAGACCCGCTTCTTCGCCTGCTTCGCCATCGCCATCGCGGCGGCAATCTCGATCGCCTTCGCCGCCAACATGTTCACCCTGTTCATCTCCTACGAGGTGCTGACGCTCTCGACCTATCCGCTGGTCGTCCACCATCAGACCGGCGAGGCGAAGCGCGCTGGAAGGCTGTATCTCGGGATCCTGCTCACGACCTCGATCTGCTTCCAGCTCCTCGCCATTCTGTGGACGTGGTTCGCCACCGGCACGCTCGATTTCACGCCGGGCGGCATTCTCGCCGGCAAAATCGCCGGACCCGAACTCGGCATCCTGCTGTTCCTCTACATCTACGGCATCGGCAAAGCGGCATTGATGCCGATCCACGCTTGGCTGCCGGCGGCGATGGTGGCACCGACCCCGGTCAGCGCCCTCCTGCACGCGGTGGCGGTGGTCAAGGCCGGCGTATTCACGGTGCTCAAGGTGATCGTCTACATCTTCGGGATCGACCACCTGCAGGCGACCGGCGTCAGCGAGGTGTTCGTGTATCTCGCCGGCTTCACCATCCTCGCCGCGTCTTGCGTCGCGCTGACCAAGGACAACCTGAAGGCTCGGCTCGCCTATTCCACCGTCAGCCAGCTCTCCTACGTCGTGCTCGGCGCGGCGCTCGCCACGCCATGGGCGATCCTCGGCGCGGCGATGCACATCGCCGTCCACGCCTTCGGCAAGATCACGCTGTTCTTCTGCGCCGGCGCGATCATGGTCGCTTCGCACAAGACCGAGGTCAGTCAACTCGACGGGCTCGGGCGCAAGATGCCGTTCACGTTCTTCGCGTTCCTGATCGGCGCCCTGTGCGTGATCGGGGTGCCGCCGATGGGCGGCGTGTGGAGCAAGTGGCATCTGATCATGGGCGCTTACGATTCCGGCTACGGGATCATGGTGGCGGTGCTGATCGTCAGCAGCCTGCTCAACATCGGCTATCTGTTGCCGCCGGTGGTGCGCGCCTTCCTACTGCCGCCGCGAGACGATCCGCACCACCCTCATGGTCATGGCGACGCGACGTCCGCCGGTGGACAGCGGACCGGGATCAGCGAAGCGCCGACGCTGTGCGTGGTGCCGCTGTGCCTGACCGCGTTCGGCTGCGTGATGCTGTTCGTGTTCGTCCAGCCCTTGTTCGACCTTCTGCAAGGCATCCTCCTGACCGGGACGACGGTGCAATGACGCTCGGCGACAGGCTCAAGTATCTGGTCGACCGCCGCCGGATCCTGACGCGGATCATGTTCGGGGTGCTGGCGGCCCTCGTGGTGCTCGATCTGGTGACGCCGGCCAAGTACCAGCGCTTTCCGTGGGACGGCATCGGCGGGTTCGGCGCGGTCTACGGCTTCGTGTCCTGCGTGCTGATCATCGTCGTGTCGAAGGCGCTCGGCTACCTGCTGCTCTACCGGAACGAAGACTACTACGACAAGTGAGTGACCGATGTTCGCTTGGTTGCATCCCGGTCTCGTCCTCATTGGCGGTGCCCCGCTGATCCCGCTGTTCACCGGGCGCCGGCGGCAGGTCTACCAGCTGGTGCTGCCGTTGGTAGTGCTTGGCCTGATCGTCTCGCTCTCGCCCGGCACCTATGGCTCGTTCGTGTTTCTGTATCTGGAACTGGTGCCGGGGCGCGTCGATTCGTTGAGCCTGGTGTTCGCCCACGTGTTCGGGATCATGGCGGTGATCGGGGCGATCTACTCCCTGCACCTCGACGATCCCCTGCATCAGGTGGCCGCCTACGTCTATGCGGGATCGGCGATGGGGGTGCTGTTTGCCGGCGACCTGATCACCCTTTACGTGTTCTGGGAGCTGATGGCGTTCTCGTCGGTTTGGCTCATCTGGATGCGCCGCAATCCCGCCTCGTGGCGGGCCGGCTGGCGCTACCTGTTGGTCCACGGCGCCGGCGGCGTCGTGCTGTTGGGCGGCATCGTCCTCTACTACCTCGAGACCGGATCCATCGCGTTCGACAGGATCGAGAACACCGGCGCGGCCTTCTACCTGATCGTTTTCGGCTTCATGCTCAATGCCGCGGTGCCGCCGCTCAGTGCCTGGTTGTCCGACGCCTATCCCGAAGCGACCGTGACCGGGGCGATCTTTCTCAGCGCGTTTACCACCAAGACCGCCGTCTACACCCTGGTCCGCGGCTATCCGGGGACCGAGATGCTGGTGTGGTTCGGGGCGGTGATGGCGATCTACGGAGTCGTCTACGCGGTGCTCGCCAACGACATCCGGCGGCTGCTCGCCTACCACATCATCAGCCAGGTCGGCTACATGGTCGCGGGTGTCGGCATGGGCACGGCGATCGCCCTCAACGGCACCGCCTCCCACGCCTTCACGCACATTCTCTACAAGGCGTTGCTGTTCATGGGGGCGGGGGCCGTGATCCACATGACCGGCCGCAGCAAGCTCACCGAACTCGGCGGCATCTACCGCTACATGCCGGTCACCTTCCTGCTCTACATGGTCGGCGCCTTCTCCATCTCCGCCTTTCCGCTGTTCAGTGGCTTCGTCAGCAAGACGATGGTGGTCGAGGCCGCCGCCGTCGACGGCCGGGCCGCGATCTGGCTGATGCTGTCGCTGGCGTCCGCCGGCACCTTCCTGCACACCGGCCTCAAGCTACCGTACTTCACCTTCCTCGGCACGGATTCCGGCCTGCGTCCGAAGGAGGCGCCGCTCAATATGCTGGTGGCGATGGGGATCGCCGCGTTCCTGTGCGTGTTCATCGGTGTCTATCCGGACTGGCTGTACGCGATGCTGCCGTCGCCAGTCGACTATCACGCCTACACCGTCGATCACATCCTGTGGGAATTGCAGCTGTTGCTGTTTACCGGCGTCGGTTTTTTCCTGCTGCTCAAGCATGTCGGCGGCGAGTCGAAGATCAGTCTCGACACCGACTGGATCTATCGGCGGGCGCTGCCATTGGCGGTGCGCGGCGTCGCCGCCTTGTTCGTCCCGCTGCGAGAGCATTTCCGCACCCGCTCGCTGCTGCACATGGAGCAGTTCCTCGCCCGCGTCTTCCATTACCATGGGCCCGACAGCATCCTTGCCCGCTCCTGGCCGACCGGCACCATCGCCCTCTGGGTGGTGGTGCTGCTGATGCTCTACCAGCTCGTCTACTACTTGCTGTAGCGGTCGGCGGCGGCGGCGGCTAGGACGTCGGCATGTTCGGCGATGTCGCGGGCGGTGGCGGAGTAGAGCTGGCGGTGGACCAGCACCGCAGTGATCAACCCCGTGGCGGCGATGAACAATACCGGATGGACGAACCATCCGAGCGCCGCCAAGCCGAAGTAGTAGGCACGCAAGCCGGCGTTGAAATGCCAGAAGCCGTGGCTCAACAACAGCGCCATCCGCCGCACGAAGCTCCGGTCCGGACGCGGACCGCCGGCCTCCGGAGCGCTGCCGACGACCGCCGTGAAATAATTGAACTGGCGGATCGCCCAGGTGAACTTGAAGAACGCATAGACGAAGATCGCGATCAGCAGCAGCAACTTGACTTCGAACAACGCCAGGGTGCCTGCGCCGAACAGCACCGACAGGCCGGTCGTAGCGGCATGCACCCGGTCGGCCGATCCGAGCACGCCCACGAGGGCGGCGAGCACGATCAGGGTCGTCGAGGCGAAGAAGGTGGCGCTGCGGATCAAGTGGCCGATCAGGGTCGCGTCGGTGATCCGGTTCTCGCGGGCGAGCAGCCGCTCCATCCACGCCTCACGCACCGCGATCATCCGGGCGTTGATGCTACCGGGGCGGCGCCATCGCCCGTCGAATAGCGCGCCATAGCCGCACCAGATCGCCAGGAAGACGACCAGGGCAACGACGTCGGCCGCGGTCAGCCCCTCAAGCACCGGCGCGATCCATCGCGGCCATTGCGCCTGCCCCTCCTGAGATGGGCGTTCGTTCGGCCGGTGCCTCTACGCGGCGCTGGCCGTCCGAGACGTGGTCTGGCCGGTCGCCTTCTCGTAGTCCTGCATCAGCGTTCGGGTGACGTCGCCCGGCGTGAAGCGATGGTGGTCGATGGTGCCGACCGGGGTGACCTCGGCAGCGGTACCGGTCAGGAACACCTCGGAGGCTTTCGCGAGTTCCTCGGGCAGGATCGCTCGCTCGACCACCTCGATGCCGCGAGCCTTGGCGAGCGCGATCACCGTTCGCCGGGTGATGCCGTCGAGGAAACAGTCGGGCGTCGGCGTATGCAGCCGGCCGTCGGCCATCACCATAAAGATGTTGGCCCCGGTGGCCTCTGCGACTTGGCCGCGCCAGTCGAGCATCAGCGCATCGTCGTAGCCCTCGTTCTCGACCGCGTGCTTCGACAACGTGCAGATCATGTAGAGCCCGGCCGCCTTGGCGTGGACCGGTGCGGCCGTTGGCGGCGGCCGTCGCCAGGTCGCCGTCTTGAGGCGGATGCCCTTCAGCCGCGCTTCCGGCGAGAAGTAGGAAGGCCATGGCCAGGCGGCGATGGCGAGATGGATTCTCGTCGCCTGCGCCGAGACGCCCATCATCTCGCTGCCGCGCCAAGCGATCGGGCGCACGTAGCCATCGACGATGCCGTTGGCCTTGCACACCTCGTCACAGGCGCGGTCGAGATCGTCGACGCTGCACGGCAAGGCGAAGCCGAGCATTCGTGCCGAGTCCGCCAGCCGCTGCGAGTGCTCGGTCAGCTTGAAAATGGCTCCGCTGTAGGCGCGTTCGCCCTCGAAGACCGCCGAAGCGTAGTGGAGGGCGTGGCTGAGCACGTGCAGATTGGCGTCCCGCCACGGCACCAGGGTTCCATCGTACCAGATCAGTCCGTCGCGATCATGGAAGGCTTGCGTCGCCATCGGGGTCCCTTTCCCAACGAGCCCAGGACGAAATAATGTTCTGTGCCGAATCGAAAGCTGTTGCGTTTCGTACCATCGGGCGGCATATATGTCAACAGTGCTGACTTAAATGCGCTTGACGGAGACCAGCGCTCGATCATGACGGACGTTCTCGCCAAGTTCGCGCTTCCGCCGTCGACCGCGGCGGGTTCGGCGGACTTGCGGCAGCCGCTCGACATCGACGAGCAGCGGCTGCGCCGGGCGATCGAACTTCTGTTCTTCGCCTACCGGGATTTCACCGGAGAGGCCGACGGGTTGCTCGTTCGCTACGGATTCGGTCGCGCCCACCATCGCGTGATCTATTTCGTTGGCCGCCACCCGGGGATCGGCGTCGGAGAGCTGCTGGCGATCCTGAAGATCACCAAGCAGAGCTTGGCACGGGTGCTCGGCCAACTGATCGACGGCGGATTCGTGGTGCAGCGATCCGACCGCGCCGACGGCCGCCGACGCCGGCTCTACCTCACCCCGGAGGCCGAGGCGCTGGAGCGCACCCTCACCGCTCGCCAAGCAGCACTGATCGCCGCTGCTTTCGAAGCCGCCGGTCCCGAGGCGGCGCAAGGCTTCGCCGCCGTACTCCGCGCCCTCGTCGGTCCCGCCGACCGCCATCGCTTCGACCCGCCGTGAAGGCAGGGCGGCGAGGCTTCGCAGCGGCGACGGGGCGCGCTATAAGCGGACGATGACCGCCAACGCCCCCCACATCCTGGTGGTCGACGACGATCCCAAGCTCTGCCGCTTGCTGGCGCAATTCCTGACCGGGCACGGATTCATCGTCGCCACGGCCTCCGATGCCGCCGACGCCCGCGGCAAGCTCGGCAGCCTCAGCTTCGACCTGATCGTGCTCGATCTGATGATGCCGGGAGAGAGCGGTCTCGACTTCGCGGCCGCACTGCGGCAGACGAGCGCCATGCCGATCCTGATGCTTACCGCCATGGGCGAGCCGGAGGATCGCATTGCCGGCCTCGAACGAGGTGCCGACGACTATCTTGTGAAGCCGTTCGAACCGAGGGAGTTGCTGCTCCGGATCAACAATATCCTGCGGCGCGCCGGCCCTCCTGGGGCGGCTCCGGCGCGGGTGCGGATGGGGGAGATGGTTTTCGACCTGGAGCGCGAGGAGTTGCGCCGAGGCGGCCGGACGATCCGCCTGACGTCTGTCGAGGCGGCGCTGCTGACCGCGCTGGCGGCGCAGCCTGGGGTGCCGCTCAGCCGCGAGGTGCTGATCGAGTTGACCGGGGCCGTCGGCGGCGATCGGGCGGTGGACGTCCAGGTCACGCGGCTGCGGCGAAAAATCGAGAGCGAGCCGCGGGACCCGCGCTATCTGCAGACGGTACGCGGCAAGGGGTATGTGCTGAAGCCCGACTGAGGCTTCAGCGGACCGACAAACGCGATGATCAAGGACTACCTTCCGCGCACCCTTCTCGGCCGTTCGCTGCTGATCGTGGTGACGCCACTGATCGTCCTGCAGGTGGTCTCCGGCTACATCTTCTATGCCAGCCACTGGAACCAGGTGAGCAAACAGCTGGCGATGGGGCTGGCGGGTGACGTGGCGGCGCTGGTCGAAGCGGTCCGCCGCTATCCCGACCCCGAAAGTCGGCGCTGGCTCTTCGATGTCGCAGCGCGCGCGATGGAGATCGAGGCCTCGGTCGAAGAGGGCGGGATCCTGCCGCCGCCGCTGCCCAATTTCACCGACCTCGAGAACGAGCTGCGCCGGGCCTTGCGCGACCGGGTGGGCAAGCCGAACACCGTCGACGCGCGGACGCGGAAGGGGTTCGTGGTCGTCCGGATACAGATGCCCGATCACGTGCTGACGGTGGTGACGCCACGCCACCGGCTGTTCAGTCCGACGATCTACGTCTTCGTGCTGTGGACGGTGGGGGGAACGCTGATCCTGCTTGGCGTGGCGACGATGTTCATGCGCGATCAGGTTCGCCCGGTCCTGCGCCTCGCCCGCGCGGCCGAGGAGTTCGGCAAGGGGCGGGACGTGCCCAGCTTCAAGCCGGAAGGGGCCTGGGAGGTGCGCCGGGCGGCGACCGCCTTCGTCGCCATGCGGTCGCGCATCCTCCGCCAGATCAACCAGCGCACCGAGATGCTGGCCGGCGTCTCCCACGATCTGCGCACACCGCTGACCCGGATGAAGCTGCAACTGGCGATGATGGGGGAGGGCGAGGGGGTGGCGGCGCTCCGCGAGGACGTCGCCGAGATGGAGCGGATGCTCGAAGGCTATCTCGCCTTCGCGCGCGGCGAGGGGCGCGAGCAACCCGAACCCACCGACGTCGCGTTGCTGCTCGACGAGGCGGTGCGGCAGGCCCGTCGCAAGGGCGGCATCATCGAGCTCCACACGGAAGGCGAATGCCGTGTGCGGCTGCGTCCCAACGCCTTTCTGCGCTGTGTCACCAACCTTCTCGACAACGCGCAGCGGCACGCCGGCCATGTCCGGGTCAGTGCCCGTAAGCGCATGCACGGCGTCGAGGTCGTCATCGACGACGACGGTCCCGGCATACCGGTCGACAAGCGCGAGGACGTGTTCAAGCCGTTCTTTCGCCTCGAGGGCTCGCGCAACCCGGTCACAGGCGGTGTCGGCCTCGGGCTGACCATCGCGCGGGACGTGGTTCGCGGCCACGGCGGCGACATCTTCCTCGGAACGTCCCCGCAGGGAGGCCTAAGGGTCCGGCTGCGGCTTCCTCGGTAGCACCAGCGACCGAGGGTCGACGGCGGTCGCTCGATGGCTCAAGCGCGCGACAATGGTGCCGCTCGCCGGGAACCATCTGACGGCGCCGACGCGGACGAGCCACATCCGACCATCTCGGCGATCTCTTGTTCGCTCAGATCGGCCAAATGATCGATGGCCGCGACCCACTCATGCAGATTGCGCCAGTCATGACGGCACAGGACGCGGCCCAGCCGCTGAAGGTTGTTCATGTCGGTCTCCCACTCAAGCCTGAACGGGCAACTCCGGACCTGCAAGCAACCACCGCCGCAGGCCCGGATCGGGGAAAACACACCCTCCGACGGCGCTCACCAGCCACCGAAGGCAGGCCTTGACGGTGGTTTCCCACCGCGACCTGTCCACCGCACGCCACCCCCGCGACGCGCTTCGGCTCGGCGACGAGCACGTTGGGAGAGGATCGACCTTCGGCTGAGCCAGATCAAGCCAACTGCGCGGATGTAACGCAACCTGTTGTGAGTCATCGACGAACTCGTCCAACATGAGGGACGACACGGCTGCCGATCGTTGCAATTGGGCGAATCGGAGCCCGTTCGCCGTCGACGCCGCGGCCGGGACCGTGATCGAGCTGGCCGATCGCACCCAAACCATCGCCGGCCGATCGGGATCGAAAGGCGAGCCCCTGCCGCCTGAGGCCCAGCGGCGGACCGGCGGACGGGATCAAGGCGGCGGGGCGCGTTCCGCGCCGCCGCCGCGCCGTCAGATCACCCGCATCTTCCGCAGCTCCCCCAGTCGCTGGTCGGAGATCCCAAGAAGGGACTTGAGCACCTCGTCGGTGTGCTGGCCGAGCTTCGGGCCCAGGTGTTTGATGCGGCCGGGAGTCGCCGACAGGCGTGGCACCACATTGGGGACGATGATCGTTTCGCCGACGTCCTCGTCGTCGAAAGCGACCATGTTGCGCCGGGCGTGGTACTGGCGGTTGGCGAAGATGTCGCGGATGTTGTTCAGGGGGCCGGCCGGCGCCCCGTGGGCGGTGCATCGTTCCAGCACTTCGTCGCGGCTGAGCGAGCCGCACCAGTCGCGGACGATCTCGTTGACGTCGTGGCGGTTGGCGAGCCGCTCCGACTGCAGACCGTAGAGGCTGCTCGACGCCAGCTCCGGCCGCCCCATGGCGTCGGCGAGGCGCGCGAACAGCTTGTCGGTGGTGCAGGCGATCGCCACCCAGCCGCCATCCCTGGTCGGGAAGTGGCCGTAAGGGCAGGCGCTCTCGATATGCGGTCCGTGGCGTTCGCGCACCGTCCCGAACATCGCGTAGTCCGGTGCCAACTCTTCGGTACAGCGGAACACCGACTCGTAGAGGGCGGAGTCGATGTACTGCCCGCGGCCGGTCCTCTCCTTGTAGCGCAGTGCCATCAGCACCCCGGCACAACCGTAGAGACCGGAGAGATAGTCGCCGAGGGTAGTCGATCCCGGCGTTACCGGGGTCCCCTTTGGCATCCCCGAGAGATAGGCGATGCCGCCGACCGCGTGGGCGATGCGGGCGAATCCGGGGCGATTCCTGTAGGGACCGGTCTGTCCGTATCCGGACACGCGTAGCATGATCAGGCCCGGATTGATCTCGCGCAGCGCTTCCCAGCCGATTCCCCACTTCTCGAGCGTGCCAGGGCGGAAGTTCTCGCAGATGATGTCGGTTTTCGCAGCCAGTCCCTTGAACAGCTCGACCCCTTCCGGTCGGTGCAGATCGATGGTCACCGACTTCTTGTTGCGGGCTTCGCTGAGCCAGGTCAGCGTGTCGCCCCGCTGAGTCGGGGTGCCGAAGTGGCGGCAGGGATCGCCGCCGATCGGGTGTTCCACCTTCAGTACCTCGGCGCCGAACTCGCCGAGGATCGCCGCGCAGTAAGGGGCGGCGATGATGGTAGCGACATCGATGACGCGGAGCCCCTCAAGGGGCAACTTGCTCTTCTGGTCGTCACTCATGGTTCACCTTGGATGAGCGCACCGGGCACGGTGTCAGATGATTTTCTTCTGGCGCAGATTGGCGATCTCCGCCGCGGACAGGTCGAGGAGTTCCCGCATCACCTCGTAGGTGGCGTTTCCGAGCGGCGGCCCGAGATTGCTGATCCGGCCCGGCGTCTCCGAAAGGGTCGGCACCACGGCTGGAACCACTACCTCGCCCAACCCTGGTTCCTCGAGCCTCTCCAGATTGCCCCGCGCCTTGAAGTGCTCGTCCTCGAAGATGTCGGCGATGCTGTTGAGCTTGCCGATCGGCACCTGCCCGGCGAGGCACTTCGCCATCAACTCGTCGCGGGTGAGACTGCCGGTCCACTCGATGACGATCCGGTTCACGTCGTCGCGGGCGGCGAGTCGCACCCGCTGGTTGCCGTAGAGACCGCTCGATGCGAGTTCGGGACGCTCCATCACTTCGGCCAGGCGCTCGAACATCTTGTCCGTGGTGCAGGCGATCGCCACCCACTTGTCGTCCTTGGTGCGGAAGTGGCCGTGCGGAACGGCGACGAAGCTGCCCGAGCCCTCGCGTTCGCGGATCTTGCCGAACAGACCGTAAGCGGCGGCGAGTTCGTCCATTTGCCGGAACACCGCCTCGTAGATGCCGATGTCGATGAACTGTCCCTCTCCGGTCTGCTCCTTGTGCCGCAGCGCCATCATGACGCCGATCACGCCGTAGAGGCTCGACATGTAGTCGCCGAGCGGAGCGGTCCCCGGAACGACCGGCGTCTCACCGGGAAACCCGCAAAGGTAAGACAAACCACCGATCGCGTGGGCGATGTGGGAGAACCCGGGGCGACGGCGGTAGGGACCGGTCTGGCCGTAACCGGAAACGCGCAGCATCACCAGTCCGGGATTGGCCTTGCTGAGCACCGTCCAGCCCAGGCCCCACTCCTCCATGGTGCCGGGTCGGAAGTTCTCGATCACCACGTCGGCCTTCCTGACCAGCTTGATGAACAGTTCGACACCCGCCGGCTGGCGCAGATCGATGGTAACCGACTTCTTGTTGCGTGCCTCCGACAGCCACGCCAACGTCGCGTCGTGGCGCTTGCTCGAGGTCCCGAACCGGCGCATCGGATCGCCGGCGATCGGATGCTCGACCTTCAGCACCTCGGCGCCGAACTCGCCCATCATCGACGCGGCATATGGCCCGGCGAGGAAGGTCCCGACGTCGATCACCCGGATGCCGGCGAGCGGCAGATCGCCCGGGCGCGCTTCGGCGAGCGGGGTCGGCGCGCCTTCCGCGTTGCCCTCCCCGCGTCCGGCCTTGCCGGCGCCCTTCTTCCCCGCGTCGTCCTTTTTCTCGGTTTGCACCTGCCCCTCCCTGTCGACGTTCTGAACGACCGCCCCCGGCCCGACGGCTACGCCCCTGCAAGCCCGAAACCCGAGTGTGATCATTCCCGTGCGGCGGCACCCTAACAGGTTTCCCCTCCGGGATCCATACTCCAGAGATCGAAATGGCACCAGATCCGCTGTGATTTTCTGTGCTTTCCCCATCTATTGCCGGGGAATGCTGTTCTTGGTACAAGGCGGTATACAAGGCGGTCGGGGGGTGCGGCGGTCATGCCTCCGTCGCTAGGGAAATGTCGCCTGAGGCGGGATGTGTCTGTCCGCGACGGTTGTCGTGATCGGCGGGCACACCGGAACCGCAGTTGATTTTTCGGGGGAGTGACTGATGAACCTCTTGCTCAAAGGGATCCGCGTGGTCGAGGGATCGGCGTTCGTCGCCGCTCCGTTCTGCGGAATGACGCTGGCCCAGCAAGGCGCCGACGTGATTCGTTTCGACCCGATCGGCGGCGGATTGGACAACAATCGCTGGCCCCTGACCCACGACGGCAAGAGCCTCTACTGGGTGGGCCTCAACAAGGGCAAGCGGTCGATCGCGGTGAATACCCGAGAACCGGAGGGCCAGGAGGTGATCGCCAACCTGATCACGGCGCCCGACGAAGGCGGCGGCATCTTCCTCACCAATTTTCCCGCCAGTGGCTGGATGGGTTACGAGAGCCTGAAGAAGCGCCGGTCGGATCTGATCATGATGAACCTGTTCGGCAACCCGGACGGCAGTTCGGCGGTGGACTACACCGTCAACTGCGCCATCGGCATTCCCTTCGCCACCGGTCCCGAACACGGCAACAAGCCGGTCAATCCCGTCAACCATGTGCTGCCGGCGTGGGACGCGATCACCGGCATGACCGCGGCGATGGGCATCGTCGGGGCCGAGCGCCATCGGCGGATGACCGGAGAGGGCCAGTACATCAGACTTGCGCTGTCCGACGTCGCCATCGCCATGGTCGGAAACCTCGGCTTGATCGCCGAGGCGCAGATCAACAAGGAAGATCACTACTCGTTCGGGAACTACCTCTACGGCGCCTATGGCCGGGAGTTTGGTACCAAGGACGACCGTTACGTCTATGTCGTCGCCATCACCAAACGCCAGTGGGCCGCGCTCCTCAAGGCGACCGGGACGCGTGACAAGATGGAACTCATCGGGCCGCTGTTGGGCGTCGATCTCAGCAAGGAGGGCGACCGTTTCAAGGCGCGGGACGCGATCTCGGCGGTGTTGCAGCCATGGTTCGCGGAACGCGCTCTCGACGAGGTGCAGCGGACCTTCGAGGGCTCCGGCGTCTGCTGGGGGCCATACCAGACCTTTCGCCAGATGGTCGAGAACGATCCCCGCTGCTCGATCGAGAACCCGATGTTCAGCGAGGTCGAGCAACCAGGAATCGGCAGGCACCTGGTGCCGGGCTCGCCGCTGCAGTTCAGCGGCCTTGCGCGGGTACCGCCGAGCCGGGCGCCGCTGCTGGGCGAGCATACCGACGAGATCCTCTCCGAGATCCTTGGATTGAGCGACGGCCAGATCGGCAAGCTGCACGACAGCGGCATCGTCGCCGGACCGCCAAAGGGCTGACGGACCGACCATGAACGAAGAAGCGAACCCCTACGCCCGCTGGGTCGGCAACACCGAGATCGTCGAGGACGAGATCACCGCAGCGCCGGCACGAAGTGTCGCGGCGCTTCTCGACGATGCCGAGACCACCTTCGAAGCGGGCTCTCCGCTGCCGCCGGTGTGGCACTGGTTCTATTTCCTTGCCAAGGTCCCGCAGTCGAAGCTGGGAGTGGACGGCCATCCCCTGCGCGGCGGGTTCATGCCGCCGATCGAACTGCCGCGAAGGATGTTCGCAGGTGCCCGCATGCGCTTCGCGACGCCGCTGGTGATCGGCAGGCCAGCCAGTCGCACCGGCGAGATCCGCAAGGTCTCGGAGAAGTCGGGGAAAAGCGGCAGCCTGGCGTTCGTCACCGTGGGCTACACGATCCGCCAGGGCGACGTCGTGTGCGTCGAGGAGGAACAGGACATCGTCTACCGCGAGCCCGGCGCACCCGTGCCGGCGCCGGTGCAGACTGCGTTCCCGCCGGTCGCCGAGGGGTCCTGGACGCGCACCGTCGCCCCCGATCCGCGACTCCTGTTCCGATTTTCGGCGGCCACCTTCAACGCCCATCGCATCCACTACGATCGCCGCTACGCCATGGACGAGGAGGGCTATCCCGGCCTCGTCGTCCATGGCCCGCTGACCGCGATCCTGCTGATGGAGTTGGTCCGCCACCATGCCGGCCGCGCCGTCGCCGGCTTCGAGTTCCGCGGGCTGGCGCCGCTGTTCGACCTCGCGCCGTTCCGCGTCGCGGCCACCCCCGAGGCAAGCACCGTCCGCCTCGAGGCACACGGTCCGGACGGCCGCACCGCGATGACGGCGACCGCGCAGTTGGCATAGCGGCGGCGCCGCTCGGAAAGGGGAGGAGAGGCGGCGCCGTTCGGCGCTGCCCCCTCGTCCCGGTCTCAGGCGGCGATGCCCGCCTCCATCCGGGCGATCGCCTCGGCCATCGCCACCAGACGCTTCGCGCTTTCGACGTGCAGGTTCTCGATCAGCTTGCCGTCGACCACCGCGACGCCTTCGCCCCGCTGGGCGGCGGCGGCATGGGCGGCGATGATCTTGCGCGACCACTCCACGTCTTCGGCCGGGGGGGTGAACACCCGGTTGCAGGGGCCCACCTGCTTGGGGTGGATCAGGGTCTTGCCGTCGAAGCCGAGTTCGGCCCCCTGCTGGCAGGCGTACTCGAAGCCGCCGTCGTCGTTGAGATCGAGATACACGCCATCGAGGATGACCAGTCCCGATGCGCGCGCCGCGAGCATGCAGAGGCCGAGGGAAGTGATCATCGGCAGTCGTTCGCGGGTGTGGGTGCAGTCGAGTTCCTTGGCGAGGTCGGACGTGCCCATCACCAGGCAGGCCATGCGAGGCGTCGCCGAGGCGATGCGCTCGGCCTCGAGGACGCTGCGCGGCGTCTCCATCATCGCCCAGATCGCCATCGTCTCGGGGGCGCCGTTGGCGACCATGATCGCCTCCATGTGGCGGATGGCGTCAGCGCTCTCGACCTTCGGCAGGACGATGGCATCGGCACCCGACCGCGAAGCGGCGGCGATGTCCTCGTAACCCCACGGCGTCGACAGACCGTTGACGCGAATGGTGACCTCGCGCAGCCCGTAGCCGCCGTCCTTGATGGCGTTGCACACCTGCAGTCGGGCCGAGTCCTTGGCGTCCGGGGCGACGGCGTCTTCCAGGTCGAGAATCAGCCCGTCGGCGGGAATGGCCTTGGCTTTTTCCAGCGCACGGGCATTGGAGCCCGGCATGTAGAGCAAACTGCGACGGGGTCGTGCGGTAGCGGGCATGGGGTTCCCCCTCCGTTCCTATCTGTTTTGCGACTGCAAAAAGGTACTCTTGGAAGGGTCCCGCTGGCAAGTTCCAGCGAATCGGTTCGGCGGCCGTGCCGCACCGCTTCGGCTCGTCTGCGGTGTCACCGCTGCGGACAGGACTCGGGCGGCTAAGCGATGCGGGAACCGGTTTCCGCCGGCGCCGGGACCTCTCGAACGAAGGGGACGGCGCCGACGGATCCGGCCTCAACCGGCCTGGCTCTCGAGCAGGCCTTCCGAGATCTGCAGGTTGATGTTGATCAGGGTGTCGAGGGCTTGGTCGGCGATCGCGTGGCCGTGCCGGAAGGTGGTACCGATCACGAAATCGCCAAGCTTCGACAGGTTGGACCGGACCTCGTCGGGGAGCGCCCCGTTGGCCGCCTTGACCATCGACTGGATGCCGACCCACAACTCGAGATTGTGGTTCAAAGCCTCGACGAGGCTGACCGGATCCTCTTCACCGCGACGCGCCTCACGGGCTCGATCGAGGGCGATCGCCGCCTGCGAAAGGGCATAGGCCTTATGCTCAGCCGGCGTGAGCGAATCCGGACGTGACGAACGTGGTTCCATCTGAGATCCCCCTCAGGTGTAGAGCGGAACAAAATACAAGTTTAAGTTGATTTCACACGAAAAGCAAGCGGTCCTGTACAGGGTCGTCTCGGCGGCGCCCCCGCGGCAGGTGACATCTCGATGACGGGCCGCGGTCGGGGACGGGAACGCATTGAATTCCCCGTCCGGTCGGCGTAGAGGGCCGCGGTGCAGGTCCGGTGATGCCGGCACCGGCGCACAACGGCAACGGGGAGGGGATGATGGCGTGCACGGACGGTGGCGGCGACGGGCCGGCCGAACCCTATCTGCTGACGCCGGGGCCGCTGACCACGTCGGCCCGGACGAAGCGGGCGATGCTGCGCGACTGGGGGTCCCGGGACGGCGATTTCATCGCCCTCGTCGCCGACATCCGCAGGCGGCTGGTCGCCATGGCGGGCGGAGGGGACGACACCGACTGCGTGCTGATGCAAGGCAGCGGCACCTTTGCGGTCGAGGCCGCCCTCGCCAGCTTCGTTCCCCGCGACGGCAGGGTGCTGGTGCCGATCAACGGTGCCTACGGCCGTCGGATCGCCACCATCCTCGACTATCTCGGCCGCGGCCGGGTCGTCCTCGACACGGGAGACTGGCTGCCGCCGCGACCGGATCAGGTGGACGCCGTCCTCGCCCGCGATCCGGCGGTCACCCACGTGGCCCTGGTCCACTGCGAGACCACCTCAGGCGTCGTCAATCCGCTTGCCGGGATCGCCGAGGTGGTCCGCCGCCGCGGCCGGCGGCTGATCGTCGATTCGATGAGTGCCTTCGGGGCGCTGCCGCTGAACGTTCGCCAGGCCCCGATCGAGGCGTTGGTGTCCTCGGCCAACAAGTGCATCGAGGGCGTTCCCGGCTTCGCCTTTGTCATCGCCGGCAAGGCGGCGCTCGCCGCGTGCGAGGGCAACAGCCACTCGCTCAGCCTCGATCTGTTCGACCAGTGGACGGCCATGACCCGCAACGGACAATGGCGCTTCACGCCGCCGACCCACGTCCTCGCCGCTTTCCACGAGGCTCTGCTCCAGCACGCCGAGGAAGGCGGGGCCGTGGGCCGACAGGCCCGCTACGCCCGCAACCGTGACGTGCTGGTCGCCGGCATGCGCGCCATGGGGTTCGAGACCCTGTTGCCGGACACCTGTCAAGGGCCGATTATCGTCACCTTCCTGTGCCCGGCCGATCCGGCGTTCCGGATGGATCGCTTCTACGACGAGATCAAGGCTCGCGGCTACGTCATCTATCCGGGCAAGCTGACCGCCGCCGAGACCTTTCGCATCGGTTGCATCGGGCGGCTCGACGAGACGGTGATGCACGGGGTCCTCGACGCCGTCCGGGAGGCGATCGCCGTCATGGGCGTGACATCGTGTCGTCCGGTCACCGCTCAGCCATCGAAGGGAGAACGACGATGATCAAGCTCGGAGGCGCCTCGGACTACGTCTACCAGCGCGGCTACCGTGGCCGCATCAAGGGCGTGGTGCTGGATTGGAGCGGCACGGTGGCGGACGCCTACGTGATCGCCCCGGCCGTGGTGTTCGTCGAGGTGTTCAGGCAGCGGGGCGTCGAGATCTCGATGCTGGAGGCCCGTGGTCCGATGGGACTCCGCAAGGACCTGCACATCGCAGCGCTGACCGAGGTGCCGACGATCCGCGACCGCTGGCGGGCGGTTCACGGTCGCGATCCGGGGCGAGCGGACGTCGAGGCGATGTTCGCCGACTTCGTGCCGCGGCAGCTCGCCTGCCTGCGCCGCTACACCGCGTTGCTGCCGGGTATCGCCGAGGTCACCGGGCGGTTGCAACGGGAGTACGGGCTGAAGATCGGGGTCTCCACCGGGTTCGTCCGCTCGATGGTCGACATCCTGCATGAGGACGGCAAGACACAAGGCTTCCATCCCGACGCCACCGTCGCTGGCGACGAGGTCGCCAATGGTGCCCGCCCGAAGCCGTTCATGGTCTATCGCAACATGGACCTGATGGACGTGCATCCGATCCAGGCGGTGGTCAAGGTCGACGACACCACGTCCGGCGTCGGCGAGGGCCTGGAGGCCGGTTGCTGGGCGGTGGGCGTCTCGCGCTACGCCAACGACATGAATATCGACAGCCTCGAGGAAGCAGAACGGCTGCCGGACGCGGAAATCGCGCGCCGCAACGGTGCCGTCAGGGAGCGGTTGGCCAGGGCCGGCGCTCACTACGTGATCGACAGCATCGTCGATCTGCCGGCGGTGATCGACGACATCGACCGGCGCCTGGAGCGCGGCGAGAAGCCGTGATTCGCGGGCAGCATATCACCTCTGGGCGGCGCAAAAATATGAAATAAAAACTAAGTAATAGCATCATAAAACTGTCTCATGAAATATGATGCTCATCAAAAACAAGTAGTTTTGTAAAATACTGTGGTCTGCGTGCCACGATCGAATCGGAATCCATTCCGGATTCTTCCTCCCCTCTCGATCGACAGGGTGGCGGGTGGTAACTCGACCCCACTGTCGAACCCGACGGATGTCGAGGTTTCACGATTGGAGGGAAGGAGAAACACGTGCCTCGCAAGCAGATTAGAACGTTGCTCGTCGCCGCCGTCGGCGCCGCGGCTGTTCTCGGTCAGACGCCCAGCGCCCATGCAATGACCAACGAAGAGCTGCTCCGCATCATCCGCCGTCAAGCGGAGCAGATCGATGTGCTGACCCGCAAGGTCGAGGTGCTGGAGCAGAAGACGACCGCCACGGAGGCCGGAGTGGAGGCTGCGAAGGAACAGGCCGCGGAAGCGCAGAAGACGGCGGAAGCGGCCGATACCGGCGTCGAGTTCAAGCTCGGCCCGGCCCCGACCATCCGCAGCAAGGACGGCCGCTTCGAGTTCAAGGTACGTGGCCGCCTGCTGACCGACTTCAACCTCGTACGGTCCGGCGACGATCCGCGCAACGTCGGCGGCAGCCGCATCTCGACGACATCGACGGAGTTCCGGTCGGCCCGTCTGGGGGCCGAGGGGACCGCCTGGAAGGACGTCAAGTTCACCTTCGAAGCCGATTTCGCCGACAACGCGGTGGACATCACCGACGCCTTCATCGCCTACGTCGGTGAGCCGATCAAGCCGGCGAAATACATCCGGATCGGTCAGTACAAGACGCCGAACTCGCTCGAGGAGCAGACGAGCGGCCGGTTCACCACCTTCATGGAGCGTGCCGCATTCACCGACGCGTTCGACTTCGACCGCCGCATCGGCATCGGCACCGGCTTCGGCGGCAAGCAGTGGACCTTCGACGTCGGTCTGTTCAGCCAGAACAACGGCGACAGCGGTTCCAGCCTGAACGAAGGCTACGCGGTCGCGGGGCGGGGGACCTATGCCTTCACCGACGTTCTGGGATCGGCCGATCTGATGCATGTCGGCGCCAGCGCCCGTTTCAGGGACCTGTCCAATCAGGCGGACAACCGGCGAGTTCGCTACCGCCAGCGCCCGTTCTTCCACGACACCAACCGCTCGGTCGACACCGGCACCCTCCGCGAGGCCGACAATGACGTCATCGCCGGCATCGAGTGGGCCTACGTCGCCGGACCGCTGTCGTTGCAAGCGGAAGCGGCGCACACTTGGCTCAACCGTGACAACGCCGATGACGCCGACGGCTTGTGGGGTGGCTATTTTGACGTCAGCTACTTTCTCACCGACGACACGCGCGCCTACCGCAGCGGCAGGTTCGATCGCGTCAAGGTCAAGAACCCGGTGTTTGGCGGCGGCTGGGGCGCTTGGCAGGTGGGCGGCCGCTTCGACTACATCGACCTCAACGGCGATGACGTTCGGGGCGGCGAACAGTACAGCATCATCGGCGGCGTCAACTGGTATCTCAACGACCACGCTCGGATGATGGTCAACGGCGCCTATACGCGGGTGTTCAACGCCAGGGGCATGGGCGGCAACCAGATCGAGGGCAGCAGCAACAACATCTGGGGCGTCGGCATGCGCGGGCAGGTCGATTTCTGATCGTCGCCCCTTCTTCCATCCGGAGGCAGGCGTTTGTCGACGGAGCCATCGCCCCGAACATCAGCCCGTTGACGGGCGAGGCGCGGCCGGTCAGAAGTGGCGGCCATGACCCCCGAGGCCATCCGCACTGCACTCGAGACCGCACGCCGGCTGCCGCGACGGGAGGTGTCCGAGGCGGTCCGCCAAGCGGACGCGCTGGCACCTCTCGTCGTCGACGTCCTCGAACGGGCGGCGTCGGGCGTCTACCTCCTGCCCCGTCAGGACCGCTTGCTGTTCTACGGATTGCACGCGATGGCCGCCGGCCGCGCCACGTCCGTCTACCGGCCGCTGATGGCGCTGTTGCGGCGTCCGGAAGAGGAAATCGACGACCTGTTCGGCGACGCGGTGGCCATGACGCTGCCAGGGATCGTGCTGGCGGTGTTCGATGGCGATCCCGAACCACTGATCACCGTCATCGAAGACCGGTCGGTCCACAGCACGGTGCGATCGGTGCTGTTGTCGGTGCTGGCGCGGCTGACCTTCGACGGTGCCGTCCCACGGGAGCGGACCTTGGCGGCGATCGACCGTTTCGACTGCGACCGCCTCGCCGACGACGGCGATCTCGCCTGGTTGGGCTGGGAGGCGGCGGTCATGCTGCTTGGCCTCGCCGAGCGTGCCGATCGGGTGCGCGCCGCGTGGGTGGACGGCCGCAACCCAGGACGCGAAGTCGACCAACGTCAATGGGAGGAAGATCTCTCGACGGCGCGTGCCAACCCGACCGATCCCAGTCGGTCCGACCCGTATTTGGCAGTGCCCCTCGACGATCCGGTGGTGGCGCTGTCGCGCTTAGAGAAGGGGAGCGAACCGGCCGCGAAGGCGACTGCCCGGACCACGGTGGCGGATGACGAAGACCCGGCCGCGGGCATCCGTCTCGACGCCGAGGAGATAGACTGGCTCGCCGGGTTCCTGGCTAGTGCCCACGTGCCCGCGACGGCGATGTCACTGGAGGAACTCGACGGGTTTGTCACCGCACTGGTCGTCGGCCCCGAAACCGTGCTGCCGAGCGAATACATGCCACACCTGTGGCGATCCGGCGACGGCGAGGGACCCGTTTACGACAGCCTGGAGCAGGCGGAGTACGTTCTTGGCCTGTTGACGCGTCATTGGAACACCATCGCCACGCGGTTGGCACGGTCCTATCCCCACGCGCCGCTCATCTGGTGCGCAGATGACGGCAATGACGGCCAGCGCTGGGCAATCGGGTTCGGACGCGGCGTTCATTTGCGCCAACAGGCCTGGGAGCCGCTGCTCAAGGACACGAAATCCTACTTGTTTCTCGCCCCCGTGCTGCTGCTCGGCCAGGATGAGTCCACCTTGACGGCGAGGCCCTTAGCGCCCGAGGAGCGGACACGGCTGATCCGCAGCCTCACGCTCTCGACCCTCGGTATCCACGCCTTCTGGAAAGGCCGCAAAGTCGACAGACCGGCCGTCGTCCCGCGTTCGCGTCGGAAAGTCGGGCGCAACGAGCCCTGTCCGTGCGGCAGCGGCAGAAAACACAAGCTCTGCTGCGGCCGATGACGGGTCACTGCCCGGTTCCGGTGCCGACCGGCGAAGCCCTGGCGGGACCGGCGGCCGGCTACTACGATCGCGTCAATCCCGATCTGCTGCGCTGGTTGCCGCCCGACGCCGGCGTGGTGGTCGAGATCGGCTGCGGTGCAGGCGCGCTCGGCGCGGCCTACAAGCGGATCAATCCGGTGGGGCTGTACGCCGGCATCGAGCGCGACGCCGAGGTCGCCGCCGTGGCGGCGACGCGCCTCGACCGGGTGGCGGTGGGCGATGCCGAGGCTGTCGAACTCGCCGATCTCGGGCTGCAACCAGGGGAGGTCGAATGCCTGGTCTATGGTGACGTGCTCGAGCACCTGCGCGATCCGTGGTCGACGTTGCGCCGGAACCGGACCTGGCTCGCAGATGACGGCCTCGTTGTCGCCTGTATCCCCAACGTCCAGCATTGGACGATCCTCCGTGATCTTCTCGGCGGACGCTGGACGTACCGCGACGAGGGGCTACTCGATCGCACTCATCTCCGCTTCTTCACCCTCGACGGCATCCGCGCGCTGTTCGCCGACGCCGGGCTGTCGATCCTGGACATCCGTCCACGCCTCTCCGGCGGCACCGGGTTCGCCGCGTTCGTCGATGCGCTGCGTCCGGTCGTGGAGGGGCTAGGTTTGGACGCGGATCGGTTCGTCAGCCAGACCGAAGCGCTGCAGTACGTGGTCCGGGCGGCCAGAAGACCGTTCGCCGGTCCGCGGCTGCTGGTGCAATCGATGGTTCTCGCGCCGGTGGCGGCCGTCAACGATGTCCGCATCCATTTCCCGGCACGGTTTCTCGAGACCGTTCCCGGCGTTCGCATCGTGATCAGCCGCGACTCCGCCGCCCTCAACGCCGGGCGCCGGGGCGAGCGGAAGGTCTTCGTCTGGCAGCGGCCGATCCTGCGCCATCCGCGGAACCTGACGGGACTGCGCGCGCTGCGGCGGGCCGGCTACCTGATCGTCGTCGAGTTCGACGACGATCCGCGCCACTGGCCGGAGATCGCGGCGAACGATTTTCTCACCTTCCGGGGCGCGCACTGCATACAGACCTCGACCCCGGCATTGGCCGACTATCTCCGGCAGTTCAATCCCAACGTCGCGGTTTTCGCCAACCAGATCGCCGAACTGCCGCCGCCGCGCGTGGGCGGAGACGACCGACCGCCGACCCTGTTCTTCGGCGCCCTCAACCGGGAGAGGGACTGGCGGCCGCTTCTTCCCCGTCTCAACCGGGTGCTCGCCGACTACGGCGATCGCGTGCACGTCCGCGTCGTCCATGACCGTGATTTTTTCGACGCGCTCGCCACGCTCCACAAGACCTTCGAGGACACCTGCCCCTACGATCGCTATCTCGAAATCCTCGGCGGCTGCGACATCGGTCTGATGCCGTTGCAGGCGACACCATTCAACGGGTTGAAGTCCGACATCAAGTTCATCGAGCACGCCGCGCAGGGTGTCGTGGTGCTGGCCAGTCCCACCGTCTACGGGGAGACGATCCGGAACGGCGAAACGGGATTGATCTTCGAGACGGAGGACGAATTCGAGGTCGCACTCCGGCGGCTGATCGACGATCCCGCCCTGCGCGGAAGGATCGCCGCTGCCGCCTACGAATGGGTCAGGGACAACCGGTTGCTTGGCCGGCACTACCGCGAACGATACGACTGGTATCTGCGGATGCTGGACGACCTGCCTCGCCTCGACGGTGAGTTGCGGGAGCGTGTGCCGGAGGTGTTCGCCGAAGGCCGGTGACCGGGGCGGGGGCGCCAGCCCCGGCGGGACGAGCCTCAGCCGCAGACCTGGATGCGCACCTGGCTGCCGCCGAACCGGCGCCGGGCATGGGCGGCCGCAGCCTGCTTGGCCCGCAGAAATGTCCCTTCCTGGCTGAACGTCACGCCGTCGGGCATTCGGAAGTACCACAGGGTGTAACCTCGGGGTTTCCGCCGTTGCACCCACTCATAGCACAAGGTGCTGAATTCCACGTCGGGGTTCATGGTCGTCTCTCTCTCGATGCGACGCTTCCTCGGCATGCCGCCGGTATAGCCGGCGATGCTGAAGATAGGATTAAGGGTCCGCGATTCTCCTGGGTCGCCGGTGTTCCACGCTCGCCGATCCGACGACGGCTCTCGCCATCGACGTCGGCGGATGATCACCCCTTGCGATCACCGGCTGACGAGTCTGCTTCAAACCTCTCCCGATTTCGCCGCGGTTCGGGGAAACCTGAACCGGGACGGCGGCCATCGGCTGCGCAGCATACGCTCGGTGGCTCAATCGTCCAGACGGTGATCGCGGGGATTGCGGGGAAAACCCCCGGCGTCGGCGCGATCGGATGTCGGCTGCCGGGGACGGGGTCAGTGGGTCGGCCGCCCGTCGACCGTTTGGACGGCGGTGACCGGCGGCTTGCGGTGCCGTCGCCTGCGTCGCATGAACAGGAGCGTGACGTAGTAGGCGAGCCAGCCTCCGAGCAGGGCATAGGGGATGCAGCCGACAGCCATTGTCAACCCCTGGTCGTGAGCGATGAGCTTGATCGAGGCGAAGACCGTCGCCAGCAAGCCGTCGTTGGCCTCCAGCACCGATCGCCACTTTGAGACGAAGCTTTCGTACTCGGTGGCGGTGTCGAAGCGGCCGAGAAGAGTCTGTCCTGTGACATAGAAAGCGTAGTAGACGGGCCAGATGGTGAAAACGTTTGTCACCCACGTCCACGCGAGAGCGATGAACAGCCCGAACTCTAGCCGCGGGTTGCGACGGGTCGCAAGCCACGTCAGGAAGACCAGGTACATCTGGACACCGACCAGTGGAGTGAACGCCCAGAACACCCCGACTCCCACCCCGCGGGCAGTGTGTTCCGGGGAGTGTCGGCTGCGTTTCAGCGGCACCACCAATCGGAAATGGACCAGTCGAGAAAGGCGCTCAAGGAGGGAAAGCTTGCGTCTCAAGTCGGGTGGGTCCTACCCGTGTTCCGTGCGCCGATGTGATCCCTGCCATGATGCCGAAGTCGGTGTTCGGAAAAAAGGGGGATTCGAAGCGACGATAGCGGGGCAGCGGGAAAGATCTCGATCGAGGAGGCCGCCTCGGTCTCGGGAGACGACCGTTCGACAGATCGGTTGCAAAACAGTCCGAAAGCGATCGCCTTGATCGTGCTTCGCGTATTCTTTCCGTTCGCCCTCGGTTACTTTCTGTCTTATCTGTTCCGCGTCGTCAACGCGGTGATCGCTCCGGATCTGGTGCGAGACGCCGGGCTCGCCGCCGGCGATCTCGGTCTGCTGACCAGCGCATACTTCCTGACCTTCGCCGCCTTCCAGTTGCCGCTCGGCATTCTCCTCGACCGCTGGGGACCCCGGCGCACCGAAGCGACGCTCCTTCTGTTCGCCGCCGTCGGCGCCTTCGTGTTCGCGTCGGCCGACGACGCTGCCGGCTTGATCGCCGGCCGGGCGTTGATCGGCCTTGGCGCCTCGGCCTGCCTGATGGCGGCGTTCAAGGCGTTCGTGGTCTGGTTTCCGCGAGAGCGGCTGCCGCTGGTCAACGGCTGCCAGATGGCGGCGGGCGGCCTGGGGGCGCTGGCGGCGACGGCCCCGGTCGAGGCGGCGCTGGCGATCACCGACTGGCGCGGCGTGTTCGTCGCGCTGGGCTTGCTCACCCTGGCGGTGGCGATCATCCTGCTACTCGTCGTCCCCGAGCAGGACGGCCCTCAGGAGGGGACGCGGCTCAGCGATCAGGTGGCCGGGATCCTCCGCATCTTCTCAAGCCCGCTGTTCTGGCGGGTGGCGCCACTGACGGTCTCCTCCCAGGCCGCCTTCCTCGCTGTCCAGGGGCTGTGGTCGGGGCCGTGGCTGCGGGACGTGGGCGGGCTCGACCGCGCCGCGGTCGCCGAGCACCTGTTGTTCGTCGCCGCCGCGATGGTCGCCGGCTTCCTGGTCATGGGCTGGAGTGCGGAGCGGCTGAGCCGGCACGGTGTCCGGCCGATGGCTGTCGCAGTGGTCGGCATGGGCCTGTTCATGGCGGCGCAGGCGGCGATCGTCGCCGGACTGCCGCTTTCGGCGCTCGCCCTGTGGGGCGCATTCGGGTTCTTCGGCACCACCGGCATCCTCCCCTACGCCGCCCTGTCGCAACGGTTTCCGCCGCACCTCGCCGGTCGTCTCAACACCGGCCTCAACGTCCTGGTGTTCGTGCTCGCTTTCGCCGGACA
Organism: Rhodospirillales bacterium; assembly: GCA_050329575.1. Lineage (GTDB taxonomy): Bacteria > Pseudomonadota > Alphaproteobacteria > Rhodospirillales > Defluviicoccaceae > JAUXFS01. The sequence continues at coordinate 54,937 of JBHJOP010000009.1, forward strand.
ATGGGGGATCGGCGCGATTCTCGGCCAGTGGCCCACCAGCGCGGCGGGCGGCTACGACCCGCAAGGCTACGCGGTCGCCTTCGCGGTCATGCTGGGGCTGCAAATCCTGGGGCTAGCTTGGTTTGCGGCGTTTCGACGGGATGGGGTCCCGGCAGCCTGAACACCTGGGTCCCCGGCGCGCCGTTCTCCCATCCCTGGACCATCAACCCGGCGGTGGCGGCGTTGGCGACCACCGCCAGCCGAGTGGTGGGATTGAGGATCGGCGGCCGCACCCAGGAAAAGTCGTCGCCGACCCGGTCCCGAAGCCGCTCCATCAGCGCCCGCCGGCCGACGCTGTCGGTTCCACGGTGGTGACCGGGGACGTCGAAGCCCAGCCAGTGATTGCTGATGCTGGTCGGCGCCTCGTGCACCACGGCACGGTTCTCGAGCCGTTCGATCACGCACCCTTCGGCCCCGTCGGCGCTGCTCAGCGTGAAGAAGACCGGCAGGCACAGTGGCGTCTCTGCCAACATCGCCTTTGCTTCCCGGTAGCTGGCGCAGCCCTCGAAGACCGAACGCAGTAGGTGCGAGGGCGGCAGCGCCGACTTGCGCCATGTGCCGGTGCGGTTGATCAGCCAATCGAACCAGCACGATCCGCTGAACCGGCGCATCGGCGGCTGATTGATGGCGGCCGCGAACCGACCCGGGGCCATTGCCGTCAGCACGCCGACGAAGCCCGGCCAAGTGACATTGTAGAACGAGCCTGCCGACGCGCGCTGGCGGGCAACGACGACGTTACGGCCGATGCCGTTCATCGGCCAGTCGAGGGTGCGCAGCATTCGGTTGCCGACCCCCGCAGGGTCGACTCCAATCCCGCAAGTGCACGACCACTCGTAGGACAGGTTGAGAAGCAGCGCGCCAGGAACCGCGACGTGCGCCGCAACGGTCGCCAGTTCGTCGCGGTAGGGGTTGCGGTTGCGGGTCAGCCATTGCCAGGTCGCGCGGTCGCCCATCCTGAGCGCGGCGCTGCCGTAGCGGTGCCGTGCCTCGGCGACGATCGTTGCCAGCCGGTCGGCGGCCGTGTCGAGGAGGGCGATCGGCCCGGCGTCGGCGACGTCGATCAGCGGAATGATCGGCAGGGTCATGCGTGACGGGCTCCCGTGAAGGTCGAGGCTCGGCGCCCGCTCCCGCGCGAACGGTGGCGGAGCGGCGCAGCACATCACACTTCACCGCCGTCGACAACCGGCTTGCATCGGGTACACTGCGCCGGCCGGCGCCGTCGGCCCGCCCGGCCATTTGGAGACGATGCGATGATCCCCCGTTACAGCCGTCCGGCGATGACCGCCGTTTGGGACCCGAACACGCGGTTCCGCATCTGGCTGGACATAGAGGCCCACGCCTGCGACGCCCAGGCGGCGCTCGGAGTGATCCCGCCGGAGGCGGCGCGGGCGGTCTGGGAACGCGGCGGCTTCGAGGTCGAGCGGATCGACGAGATCGAGCGGGAAACGCGCCACGACGTGATCGCCTTCCTGACCAACCTCGCCGAGCACGTCGGCCCCGAAGCGCGGTTCGTCCATCAGGGCATGACTTCGTCGGACGTCCTCGACACCTGCCTCGCGGTCCAGTTGGCGCGTGCCTCCGACATCCTGATCGCGGATGTCGACGCGGTGCTCGCCGCCCTCAGGCGGCGCGCGCTCGAACACAAGCACACCCCGTGCATCGGCCGCAGTCACGGCATCCATGCCGAGCCCACCACCTTCGGCCTCAAGCTGGCCGGGTTCTATGCGGAGTGGCGGCGCAACCGCGAGCGTCTGCAGGCGGCGCGGCGGGAGATCGCGAGTTGCGCCATCTCCGGTGCGGTCGGCACCTATGCCACCATCGATCCCGCGGTCGAGCGCCACGTCGCCGAACGGCTCGGCCTCGCCGTGGAGACGGTCTCGACGCAGGTGATCCCGCGCGACCGGCATGCCATGTTCTTCGCCACCCTCGCGGTCGTCGCCAGTTCCCTCGAACGTCTCGCGATCGAGATCCGCCACCTGCAGCGCACCGAGGTCGGGGAGGCGGAGGAGTACTTCGCACCCGGCCAGAAGGGCTCGTCGGCGATGCCGCACAAGCGCAATCCGATCCTCACCGAGAATCTGACCGGGCTCGCCCGGATGGTGCGCGCCGCAGTGATCCCGGCGTTGGAGAACGTCGCCCTCTGGCACGAGCGTGATATCTCGCATTCGTCGGTGGAACGGATGATCGGTCCCGACGCCACCATCACCCTCGACTTCGCCCTCGCGCGGCTGGCCGACGTCGTCGACCGAATGGTGGTGTATCCGGAGGCGATGCGCGCCAACCTCGACCGGCTGGGCGGACTGGTGTTCTCACAGCGGGTGTTGTTGGCGCTGACCCAGGCCGGCATGAGCCGCGAGGACGGCTATCGCGTCGTTCAGCGGCATGCGATGGATGCGTGGCAGGGGCGGGGGGGATTTCTCGATCTCCTGCAGGGTGACCCGGAAGTCGCCCGGCATCTGGACGGCGCCACCCTCGCCGGTCTGTTCGACCTCGGCTACTACGCCCGGCACGTGGACACCGTGTTCGACCGAGTCTTCGGCGAGGAGCCCGAGTCTCAGCCGCCCACCTGCATGTGATCGCGATCGAGCGCTTTCGGGAAGTCCCCGGAGAGCTGATCGAGAGCGGTGGCATGGTAGCGCTTGAGTGCGTCGAGAATGTCCTTTTCGCTCAACCGGACGCCGGCGGCGGCGAAGTCCGTCCCCACGCGTCTGACGACATTACCGCTCCCGGGCTCGTCGAGGTCGAGACGGACCAGGCGCTTGGCGTACGCTTCGGCCTCGGGGCCGGTCATGCCCATGAGACCCGCAGCCCATAATCCGAGCAGCTTGTCGCGGCGGCATTGGGCCCTAAAACGCATCTCCTCGTCGAGCTTGTATTTCGCTTCGTGCCCGCGTTCGATCTCGCGAAGGGTGTCGGTCATGGCCGTTTCGGTCCCGCTGGTTCGGTGGCCCGTAAGAATGCCGCGGATCGGTCGGTAACGCCAGACGAACCGACATTCGTCGGTGGCGCGGTCGACCCTGGCACGCTATTGGAGAACGTCATGTGCACCATGGTGGTTCTGTGTCGACCGGGACATCGCTGGCCGCTCGTGGTCGCCGCCAATCGCGACGAGATGATGGACCGGCCGTGGCGGTCGCCGGCGCGGCATTGGTCGGAGCGACCGCAAGTGGTCGCCGGGCTGGACGAACTCGGCGGCGGCACTTGGCTCGGGCTCAACGATTTCGGCGTGGTCGCCGGCGTTCTCAACCGCCTCAACACACTTGGTCCCGCCCCCGGATTGCGAAGTCGGGGGGAACTGCCGCTGCTCGCCCTCGACCACGGTGCGGCGAGCGCTGCGGTGGAAGCGATCGCCGAACTCGACCCCGACAGCTACCGCCCGTTCAACATGGTCATCGCCGATCGCCGCGAGGCGTTCTGGCTCCGCACCCGGGCGGCCGGGATCGCCCCCGGCCCCGGTCCACACGACGGCGGCGGCATCGAGATCGCGGCGCTGCCGGCCGGGCTGTCGATGATCACCGCCTACGACCGCAACGACGTGGCTTCGCCCCGCATCCGGCGCTATCTGCCGCTGTTCGAGGCGGCGGCGGCGCCGGACCCGGATCGGGACGACTGGTCGGAGTGGCGGGCGTTGCTGGCCAGCCGCGAGCACGATCCGGCCGCCGGCCCGGGTGGGGCTTGCTGGGTCGCCACCACCACCGGGTTCGGTACCGTCTCCTCGTCGCTGATCGCTCTTCCCGCCGCCGGAACGTCCGCGGCGGCGCCGCGCTGGCTGTTCTCGGCCGGCCATCTCGCCGCGAGGGGCTACCATCCGGTTTCCCTGGCCGCGACGACGGGCGAGCGCTGACATTGTGTTGCGCCTGGACAGTTGCTATATGATCGGCTCCTGTCCGCTGCACCCGCCAGATCACGAGCGCCGCTTGGCAGCACCGGTGGGTGAACCGCCATCATGAGGTTGAAACACATGGCCCGACGCAGACAGATCTTCGAAGGCAAAGGAAAGATCCTGTTCGAGGGGCCCGAACCGGGGACGCTCGTCCAGTATTTCAAGGACGACTCCTCCGCCTTGAATGTGCAGAAGCGGGCGGTGATCACCGGCAAAGGCGTGCTCAACAACCGCATCTCCGAGTATCTGATGATCCGTCTCGGCGAGATCGGGGTGCCGACCCATTTCGTCCGCCGGCTGAACATGCGAGAACAACTCGTTCGGGAAGTCGAGATGATCCCGATCGAGGTGGTGGTGCGTAACGTCGCCGCCGGGTCATTCGCCAAGCGGTTCGGGATGGCGGAAGGCACGCCGCTGCCGCGGTCCATCGTCGAATACTACTACAAGTCGGCCCCCCTCAATCACCCGATGGTCTCGGAGGAGCACATCACCGCGTTCGGCTGGGCGACGCCGCAGGACATGGACGAGATCATGTCCCTGTCGCTTCGTATCAACGACTTCCTGAGCGGCCTGTTCCTCGGCATCGGCATCCGGCTGATGGATCTGAAGACGGAGTTCGGACGGTTGTGGGAGGAGGAGCAGATGCGCATCGTCCTCGCCGACGAGATCAGTCCCGACTCGTCGCGGCTGTGGGACATCAAGGGCAACCAGCGGCTCGATCGCGAACCGTTCCTGGACGATCTCAGCAAGATCGCCGACGCCTATCAGGAAGTGGCACGGCGCTTGGGGATCCTGCCGGAGAGCGGCCCGTCGGACATCAAGGGCCCGGAAACCATGCAGTGAACCGGCCTATGGCGGGCGCGTAAAGGGGAACGGCGGTGAAGGCGGCGGTGCACGTGACGTTGAAGAGCGGTGTGCTCGATCCGGAGGGCCGGGCGGTCCAGCATGCCCTCGCGACGCTGGGCTTCGGCGGCGTCAACGGCGTTCGCAAGGGGAAGTACATCGAGATCGACCTCGCCGAGAGCGATCCGGCGCGGGCGCGCCAACGGGTGGACGCGATGTGCCGACAGTTGCTCGCCAACACCGTCATCGAGAACTATTCCATCGAAATCGTCGACTAGCCGCCGCCGCCGAAGGTCCGCGGTCCGAACCGGGTCCTCGGCAGCGCGCTCGATCGGCCACACGCCAATCGCGATTGCAGAAAACCTGGACCTTGACATGAGAGCCGCCGTGATCGTGTTTCCCGGATCCAATTGCGATCGCGACGTTGCGGTGGCGCTGGCGCGGGCGACCGGACGGCCGCCGGCGATGGTCTGGCACCGCGACACCGAACTCCCCGATCTCGACCTGATCGTCGTTCCCGGCGGGTTTTCCTATGGCGACTATCTGCGTGCCGGGGCGATGGCGGCGCACTCGCCGATCATGCGCGAAGTGAAGGCGCGCGCCGACGCTGGGGTGGCCGTGCTCGGCATCTGTAACGGCTTCCAGGTGTTGACCGAAGCGGACATGCTGCCGGGCGTGTTGATGCGCAACGCCGGCCTCAGGTTCCTGTGCCGGGACGTCTTCCTGCGGGTCGACAACGACCAGACGCCGTTCACCCGCGGCTACCGGCGCGACCAGGTGGTCCGCCTGCCGATCGCCCACAACGAGGGCAACTACTTCGCCGACGACGCGACCCTGGACCGGCTGTTCGACACCGGCCGCGTCGCCTTCCGCTACTGTACGCCCGAAGGCGCTCTCGACGACGCCGGCAATCCCAACGGCTCGCGACGTAGCATCGCCGGCATCCTCAACGAACGGGGCACCGTCCTCGGCATGATGCCCCACCCCGAGCGAGCCGCCGAGCCGCCGTTGGGCGGAACCGACGGACGGGCGATGTTCGAAAGCCTGGTGGGGGCGTTGCCGTGACCGCCGCCGCCGCGGAGATCTCGCCGGAGGTGGTCGCGCGGCACGGCCTGTCGCGCGACGAATACGCGAAGATCCTCGCCATTCTGGGGCGCGCGCCCAACCTCACCGAACTCGGGATCTTCTCGGTGATGTGGAGTGAGCACTGCTCCTACAAGTCGTCGAAGAAGTGGCTGCGCATGCTTCCGACCGAGGCGCCGTGGGTGATCTGCGGCCCCGGCGAGAACGCCGGCGTGATCGACATCGGGGACGGCCAGGCGGCGATCTTCAAGATGGAGAGCCACAACCATCCGTCCTATATCGAACCGTACCAGGGCGCGGCCACGGGTGTCGGCGGTATCCTGCGCGACGTGTTCACGATGGGCGCCCGTCCCGTCGCCAACCTCAACGCCCTCCGTTTCGGCCGCCCCGACCATCCGAAGATGCGCCACCTGGTGGCTGGGGTGGTCGCCGGAATCGGCGGCTACGGCAACTGCGTCGGCGTGCCGACGGTCGCCGGCGAGTGCACCTTCCATGCCGGCTACGACGGCAACATCCTGGTCAACGCGATGACCGTCGGGGTCGCGGACACCGACCGGATCTTCTATTCCGCCGCCGCCGGGGTCGGCAATCCGATCGTCTATGTCGGGTCGAAGACCGGGCGCGACGGCATCCACGGCGCGACGATGGCCTCCGCCGAGTTCAGCGACGACTCCGAGGAGAAGCGCCCGACGGTGCAGGTCGGCGACCCGTTCACCGAGAAGTTGCTGATCGAGGCCTGTCTCGAACTGATGGCCACCGACGCCATCGTCGCCATCCAGGACATGGGGGCGGCGGGACTGACCTCGTCGTCGTTCGAGATGGCGTCAAAGGGGGGCGTCGGCGTCGATCTCGATCTCGACCGGGTGCCGGTCCGCGAGGACGGCATGACCGCTTACGAGATCATGCTGTCGGAGAGCCAGGAGCGGATGCTGATGGTCCTCCAGCCCGGCCGGGAGGCCGAGGCGCGCCGCATCTTCGAAAAATGGGAGCTCGACTTCGCGGTGGTCGGGCGGATCACCGACACCGGCCATATGGTCGTTCGCCACCATGGCGCCGTGGTCGCCGATCTGCCGGTCGATCCGCTCGCCCTGGCCTCGCCCGAATACGATCGGCCGCACGTCGCGACACCGCCCCTCGCGAGGGTCGAGCCCACCGCCATCGCCGCTGCCGACGATCCGATCGCGGCGTTGCGGCGTCTGATCGGCTCGCCCGATCTCGCCAGCAAGCGCTGGATTTGGGAGCAGTACGACCACATGGTGATGGCCGACACCGTCCAGCGACCGGGCGGCGACGCCGCCGTCGTCCGCGTCCACGGCACCGGCAAGGGACTTGCGCTCACCTGCGACTGCACGCCGCGATATTGCCTCGCCGATCCCGTGCAAGGGGGGCGACAGGCGGTGGCGGAAGCGTGGCGGAACCTCGTCGCAGTCGGTGCCCGTCCGCTGGCGATCACCGACTGCCTCAATTTCGGCAACCCGGAGAAGCCGGAGATCATGGGCCAGTTCGCCGGTTGCGTTTCCGGGATGGCCGAGGCCTGTCGCGCGCTCGACTTCCCGGTCGTTTCCGGCAACGTCTCGTTTTACAACGAGACCAACGGGGTCGCGATCCCGCCGACGCCGAGCGTCGGCGGCGTCGGCCTGATCGCCGACCTGGACCGGATGGCGTCGCTCGCGCTGGTCGAAGCCGGTCAGGTGCTGCTGCTGATCGGCGAACCGGGGGGCGGCGGCGACGGCTGGCTCGGGCAGTCCTTGTTCCTGCGCGAGATCGCCCTGCGCGAGGACGGTTCACCCCCGCCGGTGGATCTCGACCACGAGCGTCGTACCGGTCGGTTCGTCCTCAGCCAGATCGAGCAGGGACGGGTGCGGACCTGTCACGACGTGTCCGACGGAGGTCTGCTGGTCGCTGTCGCCGAGATGGCGATCGCCGGCGGGGTCGGTGCCGCGATCGAAACGGGGCTGCGCGGCGGTGCGCGGCCGCCGCATGCGTGGCTGTTCGGGGAAGCGCAGGGGCGTTACGTCGTTGCCGTCGATGGCGGCACGGCCGACGCGCTCGAACGGGAGGCCGTCACGGCCGGCGTTGGCGTCCGGCGGATCGGGGTCACCGGCGGCGACCGGTTGATTGTCGACGGCGGCCGCGCCATATCGGTGCGAGAGTTGCAGGCCGTCCACGAAGGGTGGTTTCCCGCCTACATGGCGGCACCGTCCGCACACGGCTGACGGAACGGGAGACGCGATCGTGGCGATGGACGCCGGCGATATCGAACGCCTGATCCGGGAGGCGATCCCGGATGCGCGAGTGACGATCGAGGACTTGCGCGGCGACGGAGATCACTACGCGGCGCTGGTGATTTCGGAAACGTTCCGCGGCAAGACACGGGTCCAGCAGCATCAGTTGGTCTACGCCGCCTTGAAGGGCCGGATGGGCTCTCAGTTGCACGCACTGGCGCTGCAGACCGGCCTACCCGAGGATTCCTGAACGTCAAACCAGAGAGGACGCAGCGATGAGCGAGAACCCGGTCTTTGCCCGCATTCGGCAAGAGATCGAAGATAACCCGGTGGTGCTGTTCATGAAGGGAACGCCGATGTTTCCGCAATGCGGGTTCTCCGCAGCGGTGGTGCAGGCACTCACCAACATCGGCGTCAAGTTCAAGGGGATCGACGTCCTCAGCGACCCGTCGCTGCGCGAGGGCATCAAGGAGTATACGAACTGGCCGACGATACCCCAGCTCTACGTGAAGGGCGAGTTCGTCGGCGGTTGCGACATCGTCAGGGAGATGTACGGCAGCGGCGAGTTGCAGCAGATGCTTGAAGAGAAGGGCATCGAGTTCGCGGCCTGAGGGGTGCGGCGCGGGGTCGGAACCGCCACTCGGCGATCGCCGACCGCCGCGTTGCGCAGGGCCGTCGCGTCATCGCTCCTGCTCGCGGCACTCGACGTCCGGTCTGCCGCTGATCAGGTGGACCCAGGTTTCGAGGAAGGAGGAAGCTGGGCACAGGGGTGGAGGCGCTGACGTTTGCGCATCGTAGCGTGTTCCGAGCAGCAGCGAGAACAAGGCCAACCAGATCGCCATCACTCCGGCGAAGTAGAGAGGGCCCCTCGGATGGCGGGCGGCGCGCTCTCGGTAGCGGGGTGCGCCGTAGTCGTTGGCATCCAGTGTCCCGCGCCGTCTGTGATCGACGACCTCGCGGCTGAGATGGCGGGCCCATGGTGGGACAACCCGCCGCATCATGTAGGCGACGAACAGCTTCTCCAGTTGCTTCTCGTCCGGCTGCCGACCGAACCACCGTCGGTAGGCGAGGCGGAAGAAGTCGAACTCCTTGACCTGTAGCGCCTGCGCCGCGTCGATCACCGTCTGGCAATCCGCAAAGGCGGTTGCGAGAGCGTTCTCGATGTCCCTTCTCTTCACCGGATCTCGTGTCGGCATGTTCGAGTGCATCGTCTGGGGCCTGTCGTTCCGGCGCCGGCGCGCGACCATGACCTCGTAACGGTCCTCATCGCGGCGGGTTGCTCGGTCGAGCAGCCGTTGCACGGATGAGATGAAGGCCATCAGTCTAACACGGCCAGGTGCTGGACCACTATTTTTGGGCGCCACCGTCGGGGTGGCTGATCACCGCGTGTCGTCGATCACAACTGTCGATACGGCGCCGATCGCTGCCAGGATCAACGGCCATGGTTCTGCGCTCCGGCGAGCGGACATGCATCAGCCGAAGCCGTTCGCCACGCGGTGCGCTTTCTCGAGAAAGAAAGTCGCCGCGGCGGCTTCGTCGGCGAAGCGGCGGATCCCTTCGCCGTCGGCACGGACGCGCCAGGGCAGCGGGTTGCCTTCGATCCGCCACAGGTCGGCTGCGTGCCGGCCGACGGCCGGGCCGATCCGGGCGGAGGCGATGGTGGGTCCGCGTTCGATCCAGACGTCGCAGAGCCGGCCGCAAACCCGCGGCGGCAATGTCCGGACGGCCGCGGCCCGCGGTCGCTCGGGATGAACGGGCTGATGTGGGACGGACTCGGATCGCATCGACCACTCTCCTTTCCGGACGACCATGGGACGAATGGCCCGGGACCGGTCGCCGGGCCAAGGCCTCATCGGGCCTCGCTAGAAGTACACGGCGTCCGGTTCACGCTGTGCGATCCGCACCACCTCGTCGATATCGGCGTCGTCCAGGTCGGCGAGATCGTCGAGGGCGTCGACCCAGTCGTCGAGGCTCTCCCAACTGTGGCGATACAGAACGCGGCTCATTGTTTGCAGGCTGGTCATGTTCGGGTCCTCTTGGCAGGTTTGGTAGGAGGATTCGAAAAAAACAACCTTTACATGTATGTTTTTTAGCTAATCTCTCTTAAAGTGTCTCACAGGCTTATGCCCTTTGCAACGGGCTTCCCCCCATATGGGTTAGTCTATAGCAGGAACAAACACAGAACACAACAAAAAACTTAGAATTTTTTGGTGTGCCGGATCGACTCACCGCTACCTCCGGAGGTCCGTTGACGCGGTGCCGACCGGTCACGTCTGCACAACGAGCACGGCCGACGATCCTTCCGTCGCGGCGGCCTCGTCTTCAGAGGGAGGGGTCGTTCTCCTGGCGTCGATGCAGCAAGCGACCGGCGGCCGGCCGACACCGGCGGACAACCCGGGCCGGTCGGGGGGATCTCGAGGTCTCGGCGATCCGTCGCGTCGTCGTTGACGAGGCCGCTACGAGCCCTATTCCGCCGCGGTGGCGATGTCGTCCTCTCCGGCGTGGGCGAGAACCTCGCGGGCCTCGTCGGCCTGCTGCTGACGCCGCCACATGTCGGCGTAGCGGCCGCCCTCGGCGAGCAGGACGGCGTGCCGGCCGCGCTCGACGATGCGGCCCCGGTCGAGCACCAGGATTTCGTCGGCGTCGACCACGGTCGACAGCCGGTGGGCGATGATCAGCGTCGTCCGGCCGGCGGAGACCTCCCGCAGGCTGGCCTGGATTTCTTTTTCGGTATGGGTGTCGAGCGCCGAGGTCGCTTCGTCGAACAGCAGCACGCGCGGTGCCTTGAGGATCGTCCGGGCGATGGCGACCCGCTGTTTCTCGCCTCCCGACAGCTTCAGGCCGCGCTCGCCGACGGTGCTGTCGTAGCCGTCGGGAAGCCCGGCGACGAAGTCGTGGATGCGGGCGAGCCGGGCGGCGTGCTCGACCTCGTCACGGTTCGCGCCCGGCTGGCCGTAGGCGATGTTGTAGAAGATCGTGTCGTTGAACAGCACCGTATCCTGGGGGACGATGCCGATCACGGCGCGCAGCGAGTCCTGGGTCACCGCGCGGATGTCCTCGCCGTCGATGGTGATCCGCCCGGCGCTGACGTCATAGAAGCGATAAAGCAGACGCGAGATGGTGCTCTTTCCGGCCCCGCTCGCCCCGACGATCGCCACCGTTCGGCCCGCCGGTACCGTGAACGACACGTCGTCGAGCACCGGGTGGCGCGGATCGTAGGCAAACGACACGTGATCGAACACGATCTCGCCGCCGCCGACCGCCAGCGCCGGGGCATCGGGACGGTCGCCGATCTCGGCCCGCTCGCCGAGCAACGCGAACATCGATTCCATGTCGACGAGCGAGCGTTTGATCTCGCGGTAGACGAAGCCCAGGAAGTTGAGCGGCAGGAACAACTGCACGAGGTAGGCGTTGACGAGCACGAAATCGCCGACCGTCATCGTGCCCGCCGCGACGCCGCGGCCGGCCATCAGCATCAACGCGATCACCCCGATGCCGATGATCGCCCCCTGGCCGACGTTGAGCAGGCTGAGCGTCACCCGGCTCTTGACCGCCGCCGCCTCGTAGGCCTCCAGCGCCCGGTCGAAGCGGCGGGCCTCGTGGCCCTCGTTGCCGAAGTACTTGACGGTTTCGAAGTTCAACAGGCTGTCGATCGCCCTCGTGTGGGCCTCGTTGTCGGTCTCGTTCATGGCGCGGCGGAACTTGGTCCGCCATTCGGTGACGACCAGTGTCCACGCGACGTATCCACCGATGCAGACGAGCGTCACCAGCGCGTACCAGACGCCGAACAGCCACCACAGCACCCCGCAGACCAGGAGGATCTCGAGCAGTGTCGGCAGCACGTTGAACAGCATGAAGTTCAGCAGGAACTCGATGCCCTTGGTGCCGCGCTCGATGGCCCGGCTGACCGCCCCGGTGCGGCGGTCGAGATGAAAGCGGAGGCTGAGACGGTGCAGGTGCCGGAAGGTCTCGAGGCCGGCACGGCGGATGGCCCGCTGCGCCACCCGGGCGAACACGGCGTCGCGCAGTTCGCCGAACGCCTGCGCCAGCACGCGGGCGACGCCGTAGGCCACCACCAGCAGCACCGGAACCGCGACGAGCTGTTCGGCGGAGCCCGGGGTCAGCACGTCGACCGCCAGCTTGTAGAAGATCGGCACCACGACGCTGACCGCCTTGGCCGCAACCAGCAAGCCGACGGCGGCGACGACCCGCATCCGCAGCCCGGGTTCGCCGGCGGGCCACAGGTAGGGCAGCAAGGTCGCGATGGTACGGAGATCGCCGCGCCGATCCGATTCCGCTTCCGGCGGCCTGCGCCGTCTCATCCGAAATCCACGGTGTCGAAAGCGTCGAGGGCAGGCGCGATCATGTCGGCAATATAGGGCGTCGCCGCCGGGGCCGCCACGGCCGACGTCGGGACATCCCCCCCTACTCGACCAGCTCGAACATCAGCAGGTAGGTTCGCTGCAGCGGGCTCGCGTTGTCGTCCGAGAGCAGGTAGACCAGCGTTTCGCCGCCGGGACCGCGCCGGGCGGCGACCCCTTCCATGTTGTCGACGGTGAGCGATCCCTCGAGGCGCGCGATCTCTTCGCCGCGCAAAATCGCTCCCGGGACGATCGCCTCCTTCGCCAGCCGCCGCACGCGAACGCCGATCGGCGGGTAGCGCCGCTCGAGCACAACCACGTCGCCCCCGGGCAGCGTTGCCGCACCGGTCGGCTTGAACCCGCCACCGGTCGCATAGGTCAGCGGCGACCACTGACGTCCATCACCGATCCAGCCGACGACGCCGCCTTCCGTAAGCAGGCCTTCGGTCAGGACCAGAAACCGGCCGTCGGCGAGCAGGGTCAGCGCCTCGATCCCCTCGTTGCGGGGCGCGCGCGACAGATCCGACGGCGGGGGGATCGCCACCGGCGCGCCGCCGTCGTTCGGGTACAGCCACAACCGATGGACATGCTCGAAGGCGACGACCGTACCGCCGCTCGGGGCCTCGGAGAGCGCCTCCGCATCCCGCCACTTCCTGCCGATCAGCGGTCGGCCGTCGGCGCCCGCGAGCGCTTCGACGGTGGTTTCGGTGACCCCGGCGAGATCGCCATGGAGATCGTAGAGCAGCGTCCCCCGGAGCCAATGCCCGAGATCGCTGACCGCGACGAAGCGGCGGCCATCAGCGTCGACCAGCAACGCCGACAAGCCCGCGAAGCGAGGATCCTCGGACCTCAGCACCAGGCCCCCCCGATAGCGGAGGCGCCCGACCATCTTCTCGTCCGTGTCCGCCCAGTCGAGGGGCACCTTGCCTGCGGTGACGATGATCGGCGCGACACCGTCGGCGGTGGCGGCGCCCGGTGCGCCCCAGGCGACAACGAGCGACACCAACAGCGCGATGACGGCGATGCGCGGTTTGACGATCCTCATGGCGATGGCCGGGCGTGCCGTCCGCGGTTGGCGCCCGGTCGCCATTTGATCCCAACCACGGCACCCTCTAAGGTGCTGCTGGTGACGAACGCAACGGTCGAGTGGATCTTCGTGGCGGCCGCCGGCGGCGCGGCCATGCAGAGCGTCGACCGCGTCGAGGCGATCGCCGGACGCGGCCTGAAGGGCGACCGCTACGGCGAGCGGCGGGGTTCGGGCACCGGCTGGGACGAGTGCCAGGTGACCTTGATCGAGGGCGAACATCTGGAGCGGATCGCCGCCGAGTCCGGCGTCCGGGTGCTGAACGGGGAGCATCGGCGCAACATCGTCAGCCGCGGCATCGTTCTCGAGCGGCTGCACGGCGCCCGGTTTCGGATCGGCACCGCGGTGCTCGCCTACGACCGGCCGCGGCCGCCCTGCGCCTACATCGCCTCGATCACCGAGCCCCTGATGACCCGGGCGCTCGGTGCGCGTGCCGGGATCTGCGCCCGGGTGCTTTGTGGCGGCATCATCCGCCGCGGCGATCCGATCGTCGTCATCGGCGCCGGCGAAGCAACGACCGCCGTGGACGCCGGTTGAGCAGCGGGGCCGGTCGGCCCACGGCGGGGTCGACCGACGACACTCAGAGCTTGTCACGGGTCAGTGCGGCGACGTGATCGGGAGCGTCGTCGAACGCAACTCCGATTCGGTCGCCGTCCGCCCACGCGATGCGCCCCTTGAATGCACCGACACCCCGGATGTCCAGGGTCACCGGACGTCCCGCGACGAGCGTGCGTTCGACCAGGACGTGCACCCCCGAGATGGAGAAGTTGCTGATTCGGCAGTCGAGAACGTAGAGATCGAACGCGCTGTCCGAGCTCAACGTGCCCGACCACATCACCGGATACCGAGGGTGCTTGCGTTGCTCCCGCGGCGGCGTCCCGGGCGTTTCGGTCATGATCGTCGGTTCCACCCCATGGGGGACGTTATCCCGCGATTACCGGTCGATTGTCCAGATCCGGAACGCGCAGACCGCGCTTCCACCGAGTGGCCGGATAAGCCACCCCGCGGCATCGCCCCGGCGCTACCGAGAGGCGCCGTCAGCGCGCGCGTCCGGCCCGCCGGCCGGTCGCCGACGGGCGCGGCTCCCATGCCTTGGACGGTTTCGGATTCTCGTCGAACAGATCCATCAGGTTGGTCATCACCGTGCCGCCGAGTTCCTCGGTGTCGACAAGCGTGACGGCGCGGCGGTAGTAGCGGGTGACGTCATGGCCGATGCCGATCGCGGTCAGCGCCACCGGCGAGCGGGTCTCGATCCACTCGATGACGTGCCTGAGATGCCGCTCCAGGTAGTTGCCCGGGTTGGCCGACAGGGTCGCATCGTCGACCGGTGCGCCGTCGGAAATGACCATCAGGATCCGTCGCTGTTCGTAGCGGGCGAGCAGGCGGGCGTGCGCCCAGAGGAGAGCCTCGCCATCGATGTTCTCCTTGAGCAGTCCCTCGCGCAACATCAGCCCGAGGCTCCGTCGCGCCCGCCGCCACGGCTGGTCGGCACTCTTGTAGATGATATGACGGAGATCGTTGAGCCGGCCGGGATCCTTCGGCCGGCCGTCGGCAACCCACCGTTCGCGCGAGAGACCGCCCTTCCAGGCGCGTGTGGTGAAGCCGAGGATCTCCACCTTGACGCCGCACCGCTCGAGGGTGCGGGCCAGGATGTCGGCGCTCATCGCCGCAACCGAGATCGGCCGCCCGCGCATCGATCCGGAGTTGTCGATCAGCAGCGTCACCACGGTGTCGCGGAATGCCGTCTCGGTTTCCCGCTTGAAGCTGAGCGGATGCAGCGGATCGACCACGACCCTGGCGAGACGCCCGGAGTCGAGCAGCCCCTCCTCGAGGTTGAACTCCCACGAGCGGGTCTGCTTGGCGAGCAGCCGCCGTTGCAGCCGATTGGCGAGGCGGCTGACGACGCCCTCCAGGTTGGCCAGTTGTTGATCGAGCTGGGCACGCAACCGGATCAGTTCGTCGGGATCGCAGAGCGTCGCCGCATCCACGACCTCGTCGTGGGCATTGCTGAACACGCGGTAAGTCGGTCCCGGCGTGCTCGCGCGGTCGGGGTTGCCGTCGCGTCGGGTCGAGGGACCGGCGGGCGTCGCGGCGCCGTCGCTCGGGGCGAACTCCTCGCTTCCGGCCGTCTCCTGGGTCGTCTCGCCGCCGTCGTCCTCCTTGCCGCCGCTGGAGGCCAGCGCCACGTCGGGCTTGCCGTCCCCGCCCTGCGTGCGCGGGGCCTCCTCGCCTTCGTTCTGTTCGTCTCCCTCGTGATCGTCCGTCTGCTCGTCGGGCTCCAGGGATGGATCGTCGTCGCCGATCAGGTCGAGGGCCCGGATCAGGCGCGCCACCGTCTCGGCGAACGCCCCTTGGTCGGCGACGGTTTCCCTCAGTCGTTGGAGTTGATGGCCACAGCGATCGGAGAAGTGGGCGCGCCACGGATCGACGAGCGCCGCCGCGGCGGCGGGGGGTCGCACTCCCGTCAGATGCTCGCGGACGAGGAACGAGACGGCATCGGCTACGAGGTCCGGATCGCGGCCCTCTACCTGGCCGTATCCCCGGATCTTGCAGGTATGCTCGAGCAATGCCTCCAGGTTGGCGGCGACGCCCATCATCCGCCTGCTGCCGAGCGCCTGGACACGGACCTGCTCGATCGCGTCGAACACCTCCCTCGCACGCTGTCCGCCCGGCATGCGCCGGCGGTGAACGGCCTGATCGTGGTATCGGAGCAGCAGCGCGAGGGTGTCGGCGGTCCCGCGCAGCCTCGCGATTTCGGGCCGGTTGGATTGTGAACTCGGGGACGGCAGCCGAACCCGGCTGCCGCGAATGTCCGCCTCGCCCGGGGCGAAGGTCACGGTGATGCCGTCACGGCCCGCCACCGCCCGCAGCGTCGCGGCCGTGACCTGTTTAAGCAGGGTGACGACGTCGTCGGCAGGTGTCACGACGGTGCGGGATCCACCCTAGCGAAGCACGGCGCGCATCGCCGAGTGTGGGAGCTCCTCGCCGAAGCAACGCTGATAGTACTCGGCCAACGTCGGGCGTTCGACCTCGTCGCACTTGTTGAGGAAGGTGAGCCTGAAGGCGACGCCGAGATCGCCGAAGATTTCCGCGTTCTCGGCCCAGGTGATGACCGTCCGCGGGGACATGACGGTCGAGATATCGCCGTTGACGAACCCCGTCCGGGTGAGGTCCGCGAGCTCGACCATCGCCGCCACCTTCTCCCGGCCCTCCTTGGTCTGGTAGGTCGGAACCTTGGCGAGAACGATCTCCTGTTCGGCCTCGTGGGGCAGATAGTTCAGCGTCGCGACGATGTTCCAGCGGTCCATCTGACCCTGATTGATCTGCTGGGTGCCGTGGTAGAGGCCGGTGGTGTCGCCGAGCCCGACCGTGTTGGTGGTCGCGAACAGCCGGAAGCAGGGATGCGGCCTCATCACCCGGTTCTGATCCAGCAGCGTCAGCTTGCCCTCCACTTCCAGGACCCGCTGGATCACGAACATCACATCCGGGCGACCGGCGTCGTACTCGTCGAACA
Organism: Rhodospirillales bacterium; assembly: GCA_050329575.1. Lineage (GTDB taxonomy): Bacteria > Pseudomonadota > Alphaproteobacteria > Rhodospirillales > Defluviicoccaceae > JAUXFS01. The sequence goes on from JBHJOP010000009.1 coordinate 71,969, forward strand.
CCAACGCGGTCGGATGCTGCAGGGCCCAGGGCAGGATGCCCTCGCGGAACTCTGTCACCTGGGCCCCGTCGCGAAGCACGATGGCGTCGCGGCCGACGAGGTCGATGCGACTGATGTGGCTGTCCAGATTGACGCGGACGCAAGGCCAGTTGAGCCTCGCCGCGACCTGCTCGATGTGGGTCGACTTGCCGGTTCCGTGGTAGCCCTGGATCATCACCCGACGGTTGTGGGCGAATCCAGCGGCAATCGCTAACGTCGTATCGCGGTCGAAGCAGTAGGCATGGTCGATGTCGGGAACGTGGTCCTCGCGGACGCTGAAGGCCGGAACCTCCATGTCGCTGTCGATCCCGAAGGTTTGTCGCACCGACACCCTGAGGTCGGGCTTGTCGAGGGGGCGAGCGGCAGTGACGGCCTCTGTCATGGCGAAGGGGGGCATGGCTATGGTTCGCGCGTCCAATGGTTGGGCGACGGATAGGGGGGTTGAGACGGACCGCTGGCGGTGCGGCTCATGGGGCGAGGCTGCTCATCAGGGTCCGATAGGCGTCGCTGATCGTCTTGAACCTCTCCTCCGCCGCCTTGTCGCCACCGTTGGCGTCGGGATGATGGATCTTCACCAGCTTCTTGTATCGTGCCTTGACGGCGGCAACGGTGAGCGGTGCGGTCAGATCAAGAACGACCATTGCCCGCTGCTCAGCGGTCGCCGGCGGCCGCGATGCGGCGGGTGCGTCATCGCCGAACACACCGAAGCCGTCGCTGATGCGCGCGCCGGCGAAGCGACCCGTGCCGACACGGGAACCCAGCGGCCACGACGGCCGTTGCCAGACGGTATCGCGGCGCAGGTCGGCTTCGACCTGCCGGTCATCCATCCCCTGGTAGTAGTTCCAGGCGCTGTTGTACAGGCGCACATGCTCGAGGCAGAACCACCGGTAGCGCCTGAGGTGCTCCCGCGACCACGGCGCCGGATAGAGGCCGTCGTCGGTGCACCCTGACCATTCGCAGGTGCGCACATGACCGCCGGGGCCCGTGCCCGGCCCGCCGTGTTCCGGCCACGGTGTAACTCGTGTCTTGCAGGCCATGCGTTTACTATGGGTCGTCGCCCCAGAGGAAGCAAGCCACGAAGGTGCTTTCGGACTGCTTAACGGAGGGTCGTGTCGCTCGCGCATGGCAGCTTGCGGATGGGCCTCGAACGGTGTCAAGTGGCGCTGCACGGACCCCTTCACCCGCGATGCCGGAGGTTGCCATGGGTATGGCGGAGGCGATACGAGCCAAGCTGGACGCTGCCTTGTCTCCGACGTCCCTGATGATCGTCGACGAGTCGCACCGCCATGCGGGGCATGCCGGGTCGCGGCCCGAGGGCGAGACCCATTTCAAGGTGACCATTGTCGCCGCTGCGTTCGAGGGCAAGTCGCGGCTGGACCGGCAGCGGATGGTCTATGCCGTGCTGAAAGATGAACTGGCGGCGCGGATCCATGCCCTCAGCCTGACCACCCTGACCCCGGCCGAAAGCGGCTGACCGTCCGCAGGACCGCGCTCAGGCGTCGCCGGTGTAGAACTCCGGCCACTGCCGCTTGACCACCGGACCGTCGCCGGCGAGCGCATGGCAGGTGTCGATCATCGGCGGTTTGCCGCCGTCCGCCCCGGGCTGCTGGCGCTGCGTGCGGGCGGCGGCGATCGTCTGTAGAGCGGTGGTGGTCACCGGTCCGAGCAGCAGCTCGGTGAGGTGGGTGCAGCCGTGCACTCCCGCCATGCGCTGGCGCACGGCGTTGCGCCAGCCGGGACCGATGCGCAGCCCGACCAGGCTCTCGAACACCGGGGCGATCTCGCCGCAGATCGCAAACGGCGCCGACTCCGTCGACGCCTCCGCCGCCCTCACCGTCAACGTGTCGTCGACCGTGAGCCGGATGCGCATGCGATGGATCGCCTCGCCGGCGTTGATGCCGTCGCGGTCGCGGTTGGCGAAGGAATAGGTCTTGGTGTCTTCGAGACTGCCTTCGACGTCCCAGAGGCCGTCGCCGCGGCGGTAGCCCCGGCAGTGGATGTCGCGGCTGTGGACGTGGTCGCGGGCGACCGGTCGGGTCAGAGCCATCGCTCGTTCAGCCTCCCGAGAGATCCTCGAACAGCGTCGCCTCATCGCCGAGGTCGAACTCCTCGAGGATCAGCCTCATCACGTCGCAGAGGTCGCGAATGGAGACGATCCCGACCACCCTGCCTGCTTCGACGACCGGCAGGTGGCGGAATCGGCGGATCGACATCAGCTCCAGGGCTTCGATCGGGGACGCCTGCGGCGGCAGGGAGTCCGGGTTGCGGGTCATGATCTGCCCGACGGTCGTTCGATCGGGATCGAGCCGTTCCGCCACCGCTCGGCGGGTGACGTCGCGCTCGGTCACAATGCCGCTCAGGTGGCCGCGGTCGTCGACGACGACGATGGCGCCGATATCATGGTCCCCCATCCGGCGGGCGGCCTCGGCGACGGAGGCGGTCTCGCGAAGCGCACAGATCGATTGATTGCGGACGACGTCCGGAATCAGGGTCGCCATTCTCGCCGTCTCCTTCGTGCCTGCCGGGGCGGCACCGCCCTTGGCAACAGTCTATCCGCAGCCACGGCCCCCGGAAAGGGCCGCCGGCCGCAGCCGTTCAGGCCGTCGGGTCGGAACTCGGCGGCTGTTCCGGCGGTGTGATGCGAATGGCCGTGATCTGATGGCGGTGGCGTCGCAGGATCTCGAAGCGCACGCCGAAGAAGAGAAACGTCTGACCGACCTCGGGAATGCGGCGCGCTTCGTGCAGGATGAGACCGGCGATGGTTGATGCCTCCTCGTCGGGCAACCCCCACTCGAACCGGCGGTTGAGATCGCGGATGGTGACCGAGCCCTGGACCACGTAGCTGCCGTCGGGTTGCCGCACGACACCGGGAACGGCGATGTCGTGCTCGTCGCTGATGTCGCCGACGATCTCCTCGAGGATGTCCTCGAGGGTGACGATGCCCATCAGCGAGCCGTACTCGTCGACCACCAGCGCGAAGTGCTCGTGCCGATTGCGAAACGCCTGCAACTGATCGAGAAGGGTGGTCGAGTCCGGCACGAACCAGGGTTGAACGGCGAGCTGGACGACATCGATCCCGTCGAGGGCGCGCTCGCCGCCGATGACCGCGCGCAGCAGCGCCTTGGCGTGGATGACGCCGACGATGTTGTCCGGATGCTCGCGCCACAGCGGGATGCGCGTGAACGGACTGGCCAGCACCTGCCTGACCACGTCCTCGGCCGGCTCGTCGGCGTCGATCATGGTGACGTTCTTGCGGTGGGTCATGATCTCGCCGACCTCGACCTCGGCGAGGTCGAGGATGCTGCGCAGCATGGCGCGTTCCTGGCGCACCGACCCCTGTTCGCCGGTGTGCAGATCGATGGCGCCGCGAAGTTCCTCGGAACTCGGGCCCATGCCCGCCTTGGCCTCCGGTTCCGTCCCCAGCACGCGCAAGCTGACCTGTACGACCGCCTGGATGGCCGCCGTCAGTGGCGACAGCAGCCTCACCAGCACGTCGATGATCGGCGCGATCGCCAGCGCCACCCGGTTGGCGTTTCGATACGCGTAGGTCTTCGGCAGGATCTCGGCGAAGACGAGCACCAGCAGCGTCATCGACAGGGTCGCATAGACGACACCGGCCTGACCGAACAGCGTGATGAGGAAACTGGTCGCCAACGCCGACGCCAGGATGTTCACCAGGTTGTTGCCGAGCAGGATGGTTCCGATCAGCCGGTCCGAGGCGCCCTGCAGCCGCTTGACCACGCCGGCCCGCGGGTTGCCGGTCTGATCCAGCTGATGCATCAGCGGCCGGGAGGCGGCGGTCAGAGCGGTCTCCGAACCCGAAAAGAACGCCGACAGGACGAGCAGGACGAGGATGATACCGAGGGTGATCAACATGGCCACGGCTCGAATGAGGAGCGTTCGGGGATCGTCATCGTTCGATGGCGTCGGTGAGCAGCCGGCGGACGTCGTCGATCTCCACCTCGCGGCTGACGAACGCGCGGCCGATGCCGCGGGCGAGGACGAAGGCGATCCGGCCGTCACGCACCTTCTTGTCGCGCGTCATGTGGACGATCAACGCGTCCGCCGACCAACGGATCGCCGGCAGCGTCGCGAAGCCGGTCGGCAGGGCGACCGCCTCGAGGTGGCGGCGGACCCGGGCCGCATCGTCGGCGGGACAAAGCCCGAGACGGACAGAGAGGTCGAACGCCAGCACCATTCCGGCGGCAACGGCCTCGCCGTGGAGCAGGCTCCCGTCGTAACCGGTCTCGGCCTCCAGCGCATGTCCGAAGGTGTGCCCGAGGTTGAGCAACGCCCGCCGACCGGCCTCGCGTTCATCGGCGGCGACGATCGCTGCCTTTGCGGCACAACTGATCCGGACGGCGTGGATCTGCGCCATCGAATCGCCCTCGCAAAGGGCGGAACCGTGGGTCTCCAGCCAGGCGAAGAACTGAGCGTCGCCGAGCAGGCCGTACTTGACAACCTCCGCGTAACCGGCCCGCAGCTGCCGCGGCTCGAGGGTGCGCAGCGTGCCGACGTCAACGACCACCAGCCGCGGCTGGTGGAACAGACCGACGAGGTTCTTGCCCTGGGACGTGTTGATCCCGGTCTTGCCGCCGACGGAGCTGTCGACCTGGGCCAGCAAGGTGGTCGGAACCTGCACGTAGTCGAGGCCGCGCAAGACGATGCCGGCGGCGAGGCCGGCGATGTCGCCGACGACGCCGCCGCCGAGGGCGAGCAGCGGCGTCGCGCGCTCGACGCGGGCCTCGAGCAGCCGGTCGGTCAACGTCTGCAAATGGCTGAAATCCTTGGTGCGCTCGCCTGCTGGCAGGACGACGCTGAAGCAATCGATGCCCGCGCGCCGCAGCGTCTCCTCCGCCTGCGGGAGGTACAACGACGCGACGTTGGTGTCGGTGACCACGGCGACCCGCGTCCGACCGAAGATCGCCCGCAGACGCTCGCCCAGTCCGTCGATCTGCCCGTCGCCGACGACGATGTCGTAGGAACGCTCTCCCAGCTCGACGTGCACGACCTCGGCGCCGGTCACATCGCCGTGGGCGACGACGCTCACGGCGCCGCCTCGCCGGCGAGGTCCGGGCGGACGCCGAGAGCCGCCAGCGCCTCGACGAGCCGCTGCACGGTAACGTTCGGCGGGCAAGGGCCGCTGTCGACGACGACATCCGCCTCGGCATAGATCGGGCATCGCTCGGTCATCAGCCTCTCGAGGGTCGACCGGGCGTCGCCGGCTTTCAGCAGCGGCCGACCGCCGCGGCGGCTGGTCCGCTCGACCAGAACATTCAGGTCCGCCCGCAGCCAGACGGCGATCGCTCGCTCCCTGATCCGCGCCCGGGTCTGTGGGTCGAGGAAGGCGCCGCCGCCGGTGGCGATCACCTTGCGCTCGCCCCCCAACAGGCGAGACACGGTGCGGCGTTCCGCGTCCCGGAACGCCGCCTCGCCGAAGCGGGCGAAGATCTCCTCGACGGAGCAGCCCGCCGCCTCGACGATCACCTCGTCGGAGTCGGCGAACGGCAGGCGCCACCGACGCGCCAGGAGCCGCCCGACCTTGGTCTTCCCGGCCCCCATCAGGCCGACCAGCACGATCGAGCGACCGGCTTTGTCGGAGTCGGAGCCCACCGCCGGCCCGCCTGCGCTGGCGACGAGGAGCGGTGGCCGTTGAACGCCAGCCGGGTCTCGGGTAGATTGCCGAATCTTCGCCATACTCGAAATCTAGCATGCCCCGACGTGGCCGTCGTGTAGGCGTGCAAGAGGTGACGACAAACCCGCCCGATCGACAAACCGAACGTTAGCGGCATTACCCCAACGATCTCGCCTCATCAAGGGTTCACATGACCATGCTGACGCGAATGATGCTGATCGCGCTGTTGGCCGCGATTGTCGCTGGCGCCGTCTTTCTCGCCACGGCTGAGATTCCGGCCCCGGTTGCCCGCGTCGAGAAGATCGTTTCCAATGATCGCTTCCCGCGCTGAGACCGCGCGGCGGGTCGCCTGTCTGTCCCTCGTCGCGTGTCTTGCGTTCATCGCGATGGCGCAGGCGTCCTCGATCGCGTCGGAGCCCGTCGCGGGGCTCGGCACCCGCCCGTCCGCGGCGGCCGCGGTCGAGGGCCGCAACCGGGTCGACATCGAGGTCGATCCGCTCACCGTTGTCGATGCCGACTCGTCCGGCGTGCTGACCGTCGAGCAGGGCGGGCTCGGTCCCGCTCTGTGGCAAGGCACCGATCGGGCGCTGGTGGATGCGTTGCTGCCGCGGCTCCCCGTCGCCGCCGGATCGCCGGCGATGCGCGACCTGATGCGGCGCTTGTTGCTGTCCGCCGCCGCCGTACCCGCGGGCGAGGCGGTGCCGGGCCGCTTGGCAGCCCTGCGCGCCAACGCGTTGCTGGCGATGGGGGATTTCGGCGGGGTCGAGGCGCTGCTGGCAGCGACGGCGATGCGGGCCGCCGAGCCCGAGCTCGCGCGCATCCGCATCGACGCACGGTTGCTCGCCGGCGACCACGCCGGCGCCTGCGCGGTCGCCGGAGAACGATTCAGCGAAGACGCTTCCGTGCTGTGGCAGAAGGTGCTGATTTTTTGCCAGTCGATGGCCGGCGACCACGACAAGGCCGGCCTCGGGGTGGCGCTGCTCACCGAGATGGGAGAACGGGATCCGGTGTTTGCCAGCCTCGTCGCCGCGCTGGCCGGAGACGAGGCGCGGATCGACGCCCTGCCCGCCCCGACACCGCTGTCGCTGGCGATGGCGAGGGCGGCCAAGGTCGGTCTGCCGGAGGATGTCGCCGCGACCGACGATCTGGCGGTGCTCCGCGCGATCGCGGTCAGCCCCAATGCCCCGTTCGCGGTGCGCCTGGCGGCCGCCGATCGGGCGCAGGCGGGGGGAGCGCTGGACGCCTCAGTCCTTCGGCAGCTTTACGAGGCCGTCGACGAATCGGCGGTTGCGCGGGGGCATTCCCGGTCGGGCGATGGCGACGACCCGGCCGTCGGCCGCGCGATGCTGTATCGGGCCGCCGCGGCGGCGCCGACGCCGCAGGCGCGCGGCGAGGCGATCGCACGGGCGCTGCGGACGGGGCGGGCGCAGGGTCGCCACGCGGCGACCGCGTTCGTGTACCTGCCCTTGCTTCGGGAGACGGCGCCGTCGCCGGAGACCGTCGACCTCGCCGGCGAGGCGATCCCGGCACTGCTGGTGGTGGGCGAGCCGCAGGCGGCGGAGAGGTGGCTGGCGTCGTTGAGCGCCGCCGCCGACGACGACAGGCGGGCGGCGGCTCAACGGGTCGCGGTGATGCCACTCGCGCGGCTCGCCTGGGCGGCCGAGTGGGAAGGCTGGGATCCGGCCGATTTCGCCGCCTGGTGGTCATCGATCCGCGACGGGGACGGGGCCGTCCGGCGGGCGACGCGGATGTTCACCCTGCTCGAAGCCACCGGGGTGGAGGTTCCCCCATCGCTGTGGGAGCCGCTGCTGTTGGCCGGCTCGGCGGAGGCCCGCGCCGTCGTTCCGGCGCCGGCCCTCCTTCACCGTCTGGCCCGTTCCGCCGCGGCCGGCCGCGTCGGCGAGACGATTTTGCTGTCGCTGCTCGCACTCGGCAGCGATGGTCCGGCGGCGGCCGACCCGCTCACCCTCGATTCGGTGATGTCGAGCCTGACCACCGTCGGTTTCGAGCGCGAGGCGCGCGCGATCGCCATCGAATCGGCGGCGGCGATGCAATGACCATCACCGGCGATTCCGCTCGGCCGTCGTCGTCACGCCACATCGAGGCGTTCCTGGAGATGCTGCTTGCCGAGCGCGGCGCCGCCCGCAACACCGTCGAATCCTACCGGCGCGACCTCCAGGACCTCTCCGCGCACCTCCACCGCTTCGGTGCCGTGCCGGAAACGGCCGACACGTCGATGGTGCGGGGCTATCTGTCGTCGCAGGCCGAGGCGGGCATGTCGCCACGGACGAGCGCCCGGCGGCTCTCGGCGTTCCGCCAGTTCTTCCGGTTTCTGGTCGCCGAGGACATCCGGTCCGACGATCCGACGGCGGCGATCGACAGCCCCCGCCAGGATCGGCCGCTGCCCAAGTATCTCGGCGAGGACGAAGTCGAACACCTGCTCGCCGCGGCGCGGCGGCGCCCCGGCTCCGACGGCATCCGTGTCACCGCGTTGATGGAGGTGCTCTACGCCACCGGACTGCGCGCCTCCGAGCTCACCGGGCTGCCGCTGTCGGCCCTGGCACGCGACGACCCGCTGCTGGTTGTGCGGGGCAAGGGCGACAAGGAACGGATGGTGCCGCTGACCGATGCGGCGGTGGCGGCCCTCGCCGCCTATACCTCGGTGCGCGACTCGTTCATTCCCCCGAGCCGCCGGGCGGCGGGGTCGCCGTGGCTGTTTCCGTCGCGGTCGCGCCAAGGCCACCTGACCCGGGTCCGCTTCGCCCAGCTGCTCAAGGAGCTGGCGGTCGATGCCGGCCTCGATCCCGCCCGGGTCTCGCCGCACGTGCTGCGCCATTCTTTCGCCAGTCACCTGCTCGCCCATGGCGCCGATCTGCGCAGCCTTCAGCAGATGCTGGGGCACGCCGACATCGGCACCACCCAGATCTACACCCACGTCCTCGACGCCCGGCTGCAGGCGCTGGTGCGGCAATCCCATCCACTGGCCCGCCGACGCCCTCGCGGCGAGTGATCCCGTCCCCTGCGCGGCATCGGCCGCGGTCCACGCCGGCCGGAAAACGTGCTACGCTCGCCGCCGTCTCGGGAGGCGCCGATGCCAACAGTGATCGCTGCCGGCGGGATTGCGGCGCTGCTGCGCCCGGGCATGCGTGTCTACGCGCCCGGCTTGTCCGGCGAATCGCCCCTGCTCGTCGACGCCTTGCGCGCCGACCCGGAGCGCTGCGCCGGTGTCCGCTTCGTCGGCGTCTGGCTCCCGGGCTACAACGAGGTCGACTACGCCGGCCTGCACCCGTCGGCGCGCGCCACCGCCTTCTTCGTCGGGCCGGCGCTTCGCGCATCGTTCGTCGCCGGTCGGATCGACTACCTGCCGATGTCCTACTTCGCCATCTACGCCTACCTGCGCGACCGCGCGCCCGTCGATCTCGCGCTTCTGCAGGTCGCGCCGCCCGATCCGTTCGGCCGTTGCAGTCTCGGCGTCGCCAACGATTTCACGCCGGCGATGCTCGACAAGGCGGCCTGCACGGTGGCCCACGTCAATCCGGAGATGCCGCGCACGGTCGGCGCCGCCACCGTCCGCTTCGAGGACCTCGACTACGTGGTCGAGGCGCCTCACCCGCTGCTCGGTGGCGACGACGGCATCGACCCGGCCTTCGCGGCGATCGGCCGCCACCTCGCCACCCTGGTGCCCGACGGGGCCACCCTCGAGGTCGGCGTCGGCAAGGTTCAAGGCGTGCTGGCGGCGCTCTGCGGCCACCGCGACCTGCGGCTGCACACCGGCGCGTTCTCCGATCCGCTGCTGCGGCTGGCGGAGAGCGGCGCCCTCGCCGATCGGGACGCGGCGGTCACCGCCGGCGTCGCCTGGGGAAGCGAGGCCCTCTACGCCTTCGTCGCCGACAATCCGCGGTTCTGCTTCGCCCCCGTCGGCGCCACCCACGCCGTCACCACGCTCGCGGCGATCGATCGCTTCATCGCCGTCAACGCGGTGATCGAGGTCGATCTGCTCGGCCAGGCCAATGCCGAGATGATCGACGGTCGCCAGGTCAGCAGCGCCGGCGGCATCACCGATTTCATGCGCGGCGCCCGGCTGTCGCCGGGCGGGCTCGCCGTCGTCGCGCTGCCTGCGACCACCAAGGGCGGAACGGTGTCGCGAATCGTGCCCCGGCTCGACGCGGGCACCGCCGTCAGCGTCGCCCGTGCCGACATGCAGGTGGTGGTGACCGAGCACGGTATCGCCGATCTGCGCGACCGATCGGTGGACGCTCGCGCGGAGGCGCTGATTGCCGTCGCCGCACCCGCGTTCCGCGACCGCCTCGCCGCCGCATGGCGCGACCGCCGCGCGCGCATGTAGCCGCTGGCGCGCGGGTCGCGTCCCGCGGGTCAGTGCAGTCGGGCGCGCAACTGGCGCAGCAGATCTTCGACGCGCGGGATCTCCGCGACCCCGATGCCACCCGCCAGCAGCCGCTCGAGAAGGGTGATCGCCGTTTTCAGGTTGCCGAGCCGATGATGCAGCACCGCCGCCTCGCACCACAACCCGGTGCGCCGAGGCGCGATCGCGGTCATCGTCTCCAGCACCGCGCACGCCCGAATGGGATCGTCGTCGTGCAGCGCGCGCAGCTTGATGTTGTTCTGCAGCCGGACCAGGATGTCACGATCCGGGACCGGTGCATGGTGCACCGGTTCGAGCTTCGCGTCGGTGCCGTGAAGCTCCCGGAGCCGTCGACGCAGGTCCTCGGCGGTCATCGCCCGGCCCTGGTGAAACGGATCGATGATCGCCCTCTGCCCGCGCGCCTCGATCCGGACCAGGAAATGGGAGGGGAAGCCGAGGCCGACGATGTCCCACCCACAGGCGCGCGCGGCGTGGATGTAGAGGATGCCGAGGGTGACCGGCAGCCCCCGTCGGCGGTCGATGACATCGATCAGGTTGGCGTTGCGGACATCCTCGTAGGTCTCCTGGTCGCCGCGGTAGCGGTGCCGCTCGACAAGGACCCTGCGCAGCAGGGCGACCCGGCCCGCGAGGCCGGATGCGGTCCCAGCTGCCGCCGCCGCCTCCGCTGCGAGCGCCGCCAGATAGTCGCGATAGCGGTCGATCTCGGCCCCTGGCCGATCGGCGGCGGCAAGCAGAAGCGCGGTCTCGGCGAGGTCGAGCGCGACGTCGTCCCGGTCGCCGATGTCACGCAGCGCGCGCAGGATCTCAGAGCGGCGCGACACGCGGCAAGGCCTCCGCGACGCCCGGCCGGCGGGCGACCGGCCGTCGCTCCGGTCCGGGGCTCATCCCGATCGCCCGCCGAACAGGCGCACCGCCGCGCCGATCGTGCCGGCGACCAGCCGGCGCGGCGCCAGCAACGGGCCGAGGCCGAGCTGATTGATGAACCCGGTGACGTGGACGCTGCGCCCGCCGAGCGCCGCCAGCCCTTGCCGGGCGACCGATGCGGGGTCGGTCGCGCCCGGCACGCTGCCGCTCTCGTAGCCGGCGCGGGTGCCGAACGCCGTCCGCGTCGCGCCCGGGCAGAGGGCCAACACGTCGACCGGGCGGTCGCGCAGTTCTTCGGCCAGTGCTTCCGCGAAGTGGAGGTCGAACGCCTTGCTCGCCGCGTAGGTGGCGAAGAACGGTACCGGCGCGAACGCCGCCGTACTGGAGACGATGATCACGCCGCCCCGCCGGCGTCCTTTCCGCGCCCGGGCGATGATGCCGGGCAGAAGCCCGCGGGTCAGTGCCACCACCGCCACGACGTTGACCATCACCGTCTCCCGCTCCGCCTCCGGAGCGTTGTCGATCACCGCGCCGAGACGGCCGGTGCCGGCGTTGTTGATCAGGAGATCGATTCCGAACCGCTCGGCACGATCGATCAGCGTCTGCACCGCCGCCTCGTCGCCGAGATCGGCGACCATCGTCTCGACGGTGCGACCCACGCGGGCGAGCGCCGACTGCGCCGCGGCGAGCTTGTCCGCGTCACGCCCGGTGAGCAGCAGATCAGTGGTCTTCGGCAGTTCCGCGGCGAACGCGGCGCCGATGCCGCTGGTCGCGCCGGTCACCAGGGCTCTTCGGAATGAACGCATCTCGCTGCCTCACCGAACAAGGGGACGCTACGGGCCGTTTCGCCCGCTCACCGGGTTAGATGTGGGAGCGGCGGCCGATGGTTGCACCCGCGCGGGGGCGGAGAATGCGAAAAGTCCGTTTAACGAGAGGGTGGGCATGATATAATCGCATAAAGTGCGCAACCCGGCGTCCGAGCACCTGATGATCGTGAGCAGCGGCTTGGCGACCGACCGCCTCGCGGCGCGCCCGCAACTGGACGCCGCGCTCCGGGATTTCCACAGCCGGGGCTTCGCCGTCGTCAAGGGCGTGTTCGCGGCCGACGAGGTCGCCCGTGTGGCCGCCGCCTTCGACCGCCTCTATGCCCAGGGCCTCCGGCACCGCCGCAGCTACCGCCACGGCAATCTGTTTTTCCGCATCGCCGAGGACGCCCGCCTCGGCCGCATCGTGCGCTACCTTCAGTGGCCGAGCTATGTCGATCCGGTGCTCGACGCGATCCGCCTCGATCCGAGGATGCTGGCGATCGTGCGGCCGCTGATCGGCCCCGACGTCAAGCAGATCATCAACCAGTTGCACTGGAAGCCACCCGGCGCCGCGGCGGTGGAGTTCGGTTATCATCAGGACATCCGCTTCCGGCGGCCGCGCAGCGCCTATCGGAACCCGGCGGAGTCCTATGTGCAGACCGGCCTCGCGATCGATCCCCACCGCATCGACAACGGAGCGATGGTCCTCTATCCCGGCAGTCACCGGCTCGGCGAGCTGGCCCTGGGCAACGGCCGGGTGATGGAGACGCCGCTCCGTCCGGACGACCTGATCGCGGTCGGACTCGATCCCGGCGCCGCCGTCACCCTCGATCTGGATCCCGGCGACGTGGCCCTCTGGCACCTCTACACCGTGCACGGCTCCGGCGCCAACCACTCGGCCATCGACCGCCGCCTCTACATCAGCGGCTACGTCCGGGCGGACAGCTGCGATCGCGGCGCGTGGACGTTCCGCGACGGTCGACCGGTGCCGCTCGGCGCGCCGGTGCTGATCCACTACGAGGATCTCCACGTCCGGCCGGACCCGCACTACGTCGACGACTGAGAGGCGTGCCGCCGCGCGCGCTCAGTCGGGGTTCCAGCCGGCCCGCCAGGCGTCGAGGAGCACCACGTCTGCGGGGTGGCCGTTGTCACGGAACCACGAATCGACGGCATAGACGTGCCCGGTGGCGATCTCGACGACGGTGGCGGTGAAGTGCGGAACGCCGTCGCTGAGGATCACCAGCCGCGTCGCGTGGGCGCCGCGTCGGTGCCAGCGCAGCAAGCCGTCCGCCTCCAGCATGCCGAGCAGGGTGTGGGTGTTGGACGCCTCGTCGACGCAATCGAGCTGGCCGGACCGAAACATCCCCTTGATGGTGCCGCCGATGTCGCCGCTGGTGCCGGCCTTGGTGCCGGCCTTTCGTTCGAAGGCGCCGACGGCCGCGGCGATGCCGTCGCGCTCGCTTGCCGCGTCGGCTGCCGGCGCACCGAGCGGGTCGGTGATCGCCGCCCACTCCACGTCGTCGAACCCGAGGACCTTGATCGTCTTGCAGGTGTTGTCGCGGCAGTAGGCGAAGCGCGCCGGGGTCGGATCGTCGATCCCGGTCTCGGGGAGCGGCGGGGTGCCGCAGCCGCCGAGCAACAGGGAGGCCACCGCCGCCGTCGCCACCGGACGCCGGCGAAGCGTGGCCCGATATCGTGCCGACAATGGCATCCCTCCCGTTCCGTGGCGGCGGCGGATCAGCCGATCCGCTCGGGATAATCGCTGAACACCGCCTCGACCCCCCAGGCGAAGAGCATCCGTGCCGTTGCGCTCTCGTTGACCGTGTAGCACCGGAGCGCGCAGCCTGCGGCGAGCACCTCCCGCGCCTGCTCGCGGGTGAGCGCGCCGGCGTCACAGTGGAGGCCGTCGCAGCCGAGGTCCTCCAGCCGCCTCCGCCAGTCGGAGGGGATCGCCCCGACCAGCAACGCAGCGGGATACTGGGGCGCCAGTCGCGTCGCCGTCGCCATCGACGCCGCCCGGAAGCTCGAGATCAGCGGAGGCGGCAGGATCGCCGGCCATTCGGCCTTCAGGATGCGGATCACCGCCTCGGCGGTCTCGACTTCGCGGCCGGGATCGGGCTTGATCTCGACGTTCGCGCCGAGCCCCAGTTCCCCCAGCGTCGCGATCGTCTCGCCGAGGGTGGGGATGCGTTCGCCGCGGAAGGCAGCTGCGAACCAGCCGCCGGCATCGAGTGCCTTCAGCGTCGCCAAGTCCTGCTCCGCCAGCCGCCCGCGGCCGTCGGTGGTTCGCTCCAGCGTCTCGTCATGAAACAGCACGACCGCACCGTCGCGGCTGAGCTTGGCATCGAACTCCACCCATCGCGTCCCCAATGCCGCCGCGGCACGAACGGCGGCGAGCGTGTTCTCGGGCGCGTGGCCGGCGGCGCCGCGATGACCGATCACTCTCGCTGTCCGCACGGCCCGCCCTCGCTCCTCCGCCCCTGGCTCTCCGGCCCCCCGAGGCTCGGCGGTCACGGATCGCGACGCTGGTCGAGGAACCGGAAATCGTCATCGGAGCGATCCCGCGCCGGCTCGCACGCCGCCGTCAACCCTGCAATCGCGAAAATGAGACAAAGCAGCATCGCCGAGTGCCGTCGTTTCATGGCCAAATCCCTGTCTCTCGTCGTGGGCCCTGCCGCGCAGTCCAGCGCCCTTACGTCGTCTCCGGCGCACTCATCCGCAAGAACTTCTGGCGCCGCCGCCGGCGCAGATCGTCGCCGTCGAACCCGACCAGCGCCGCCAGCGCCCGCTCGATTGCCTCGCCGGCCGCCTCGATCGCCCCGGCGGGATCGCGGTGGGCACCGCCGAGCGGCTCCGGCACGATGCCGTCGATGACGCCGAGCCCCTTCAGGTCCTCGGCGGTCAGCTTCAGGGCCTGGGCTGCGGTCTTCGCCTGTTCGCCGTCCCGCCACAGGATCGAGGCGCAGCCCTCGGGCGAGATCACCGAGTAGATGGCATGCTCCAGCATCAGCACACGATCGGCGGCGGCGAGCGCGATCGCGCCGCCGGAGCCGCCCTCGCCGATCACCACGCTGACCAACGGCACCCGCAGCGCGAAGCAGGTTTCGATCGATCGGGCGATCGCCTCCGCCTGACCGCGGGCCTCGGCATCGACACCGGGGTAGGCGCCGGGGGTGTCGACGAAGGTGACGACCGGCAGCCCGAAATGGTCGGCGAGCCGCATCAGCCGTTGCGCCTTTCGGTAGCCCTCGGGCCGCGCCATGCCGAAATTGTGCCGGATCCGGCCATCGGTGTCGGCGCCCTTCTCGTGACCGACGACGACCACCGATCGGCCGCGAAAGCGGCCGAGGCCACCGATGATCGCCCGGTCCTCGGCGAAGGCGCGATCGCCGGCCAGCGGCGTCAACTCGTCGATCAGCCGGCCGAGGTAGTCGACGGTATGCGGTCGCTCCGGATGACGCGCCACCTGCGCCTTCTGCCAGGGGCTGAGGCGGCCGTAGGTCTGGCGCAGCAGCGCCTCCAGCTTGCCTTGCAGCCGCCCGACCTCGTCGGCGATGTTGAGCTCGCCGCTGCTGCTGAGATGGCGGAGTTCGGCGATCTTGCCTTCCAGTTCGGCGATCGGCTTTTCGAAGTCGAGGAACGTGCGCATCGCCGCTTCCTAGCACACCGCCCGCAGTGAAGCGACGGCGAATCGGCCGCCGCTCACGGACCGGCCATGGTGTCGGCCGGGAAGTGCGACCGGATCCGCGCCAGCAACTGATCGCGGACCTGCCGGTAGGCGGCGAGCCGGGTCTCGCGGCTGGCCTCGATCAAGGTCGGATCGAAGGTGTTCCAGAACACCACCTCGCAGGCCATCACCCGGGTCATCTCCACGGCCTTGTGCTGGGCCTCCGGCGACAGCGAGACCACCAGGTCGTAGGACTCGTCCTCCAGATCGTCGAACGCCTTCGGCCGGTGGCGCCCGATGTCGATGCCGATCTCGTCCATCACCTGCACCGCGAACGGATCGAGCGCGCCCGGTCGCACCCCGACCGAGTCGACGTAGATGCGGTGGCCGCGCAGGTGCTTGAGCAGGCCCTCCGCCATCGGCGAGCGCACCGCGTTGTGGGTGCAGGCGAACAGCACGGCGGTCGGCCCATCGGTCGCCATCGGCTAACCTCGGATGTGCAGCACGCAGACGAGGGTGAACAGCCGCCGGGCGGTGTCGCGATCGATCTCGACATGCGGGGCGAGGGCCGCACGAAGCAGCTCGGCCCCCTCGTCGTGCAGACTGCGCCGGCCCATGTCGATCGCCTCGATTCGGCTCGGGCTCATCGTCCGGATCGCCTTGAAATAGCTGTCGAGGACAAGGAAGTAGTCCTTGACGACCTTGCGCAGGATCCCGAGCGGCATGGTGAAGCGGCAGACGGCCTCCTCTCCCTGATCGCGGACGTCGAACACCAGCCGCGCCGCCTCGATGCCCAGATGCAGCACGAACGGTCCCTTCCCACCGCCGCGCGGCGCGAATCGGTTGTCCTCGATCAGGTCGAAAAGGGCGGCCTTGCGCTCGTGCTCGACCTGCGGCGAGAGGCGGATGTGCGCCGGTTCCTCGAGGACCACCTTGGCGATCCGCCGGGTGTCGGCGGCGATGTCGGCGGGCACGGCGGGCGCGCGGTTACGGCGCGCGCGCCCGGTTGAGGCGCACCGCCACCGACCGAGCGTGGGCATCGAGGCCCTCCGCCTCGGCGAGGGTGACGGCGGCCGGCCCGATCGCCGCCAGCCCGGCCGCGTCGCAGGCGACGAAGGTGGTCCGCTTGAGAAAGTCGACGACCCCGAGGCCGGACGAGAACCGGGCGCTGCGTCCGGTCGGCAGCACGTGGTTGGGGCCGGCGACGTAGTCGCCGATCGCCTCCGGGGTCAGCCGACCGAGAAAGATCGCACCGGCGTTGGCGATCCGACCGGCCAGCCGCTCGGGATCGTCGACCGCGAGTTGCAGATGTTCCGGCGCCACCCGGTCGACGAGCGCCGGCGCCTGGTCGAGGCGCTCGACGACGATCACGCAGCCATAGGTCTGCCAGCTGTCGCGGGCGATCGCCGCCCGTCGGAGGGTTCGCAGATGATCGTCGACCGCGCGGCAGACGGCGTCGGCGAAGCGTCCGTCGTCGGTGATCAGGATCGACTGGGCACAGGCGTCGTGCTCGGCTTGGGCGAGCAGGTCGACGGCAATCCAGGAGGGATCGTTGGCGGCGTCGGCGACGATCAGCACCTCCGACGGCCCGGCGATCATGTCGATGCCGACGGTGCCGAACACCCGGCGCTTGGCGGCGGCGACGTAAGCGTTGCCGGGCCCGACGATCTTGTCGACCGGGCGGATGGTCGCAGTGCCATACGCCAGCGCCGCGATCGCCTGGGCGCCGCCGATCCTGAACACCTCGTCGATGCCGGCAATCCGCGCGGCGGCGAGAACCAGCGGATCGAGGGCGCCGCCCGGCGCCGGGACCACCATGGCCAGCCGGCCGACCCCGGCGACTTTCGCCGGCACCGCGTTCATCAGCACCGACGACGGATAGGCGGCGGTGCCGCCCGGCACGTAGAGGCCGACCGCAGCGATCGGGGTCCAGCGCCAGCCGCAGCGGACTCCCTCGTCGTCCCGCTGGTCGAAGTCGGCGGGGCGCTGGCGGGCGTGGAACGCGTGGATGCGCGCCGCTGCCAGCTCGAGTGCCGCGATCGCGTCCGCCGGGCACGACCGGGCGGCGACCTCCAACTCGCCCGGTTGCACGCGGAGTGTCTCCGGCGTCAGATCGAGGGCGTCGAACCGCCGGGTGTAGTCGATCACCGCCGCATCGCCGTGGGCGCGCACATCGGCGAGGATGGCGGCCACCGTTTCGTCGACATCGGCCGCCGTTTCGCGCTTGGCGGCCAGCACGGCGGCGAACGCCGCCGCGAAGTCGGGGTCGCGGACGTCAAGCCGAATGGGCATCGGCCGCCTCCCGAAAGCGCTCGATCCAGACGCCGACCTCTCGGGGGCGGGTCTTCCAGGCGGTACGGTTGACGGCCAGCCGCGAGGTGATCTCGGCGATCGTCTCGATCTCCACCAGCCCGTTGGCCCTGAGGGTGGCGCCGCTGGAGACCAGATCGACGATCCTCTGGCACAGTCCGAGGGCCGGCGCCAGTTCCATCGCGCCGTTGAGGTGGATGCATTCCGCCTGAACCCCGCGGCGGGCGAAGTGGTTCCGCGTGATCGCCGGATACTTGGTGGCGATGCGCACGTGGCTCCAGGTGGCGGGATCGTCCTCGGCCACCAGTTCCGCCGGTTCGGCCACCGCCATCCGGCAGCGGCCGACCGCCAGATCCAGGGGGGCGTAGATCTCCGGGAAGTCGAACTCCATCAGCACGTCGTTGCCAGCGACCCCGAGCTGGGCGGCGCCGAAGGCGACGAAGGTGGCGACGTCGAAGCTGCGTACGCGAATCAGGTCGATGTCCGGCCGACTGGTGGCGAACCGCAGCTGGCGGCTCTCGGCGTCGTCGAACGCGGGTTCCGGCTCGATGCCGGCGGCCCGCACGATCGGCATCACTTCGGCGAGGATCCGCCCTTTGGGCAGGGCGAGCACCAGTTTGTCGTTCGTGGCCACGGCGGGTCCCTCGCTGATCGGCGTTTCTCCTTATCGGCTTTCGCCGCCCGGCGCCAGTGGCGGGAGACCGCCCGTCAGCCCTTGAGGCGTTCGATGTCGGCCCCGCAGGCGGCGAGCTTCCTCTCCAGCCGCTCGTAGCCGCGGTCGAGATGGTAGACCCGGTTGACGACGGTCTCGCCCGCCGCTGCCAGGCCGGCCAGGACCAGCGACACCGAGGCTCTCAGGTCGGTCGCCATCACCGGCGCGCCGGACAATCGGGGCACGCCGCGGACGATCGCCGACGCGCCGTGGACATTGATGCTGGCGCCCATCCGGCACAGCTCCGGAACGTGCATGAAACGGTTCTCGAACACCGTCTCGGTGATCATCGCCGCCCCTTCGGCGACCGTCATCACCGCCATCATCTGCGCCTGCATGTCGGTCGGGAAGCCGGGGTAGGGCTCGGTCATCACGTCGACGCCGCGCAGCGAGCGGTCGCTGCGGGCGACCCGCAACCCCCGCTCGGTATCGGCGAGCACGGCGCCGGCGGCCGTCAGGACGTCGGCGACCGACCCGATCAGCTCACGCCGGGCGCCGAGCAGCTCGACGTCGCCGCCGGTGATCACCGCCGCGGCCGCATAGGTGCCGGTCTCGATGCGGTCGGGGAGCACCGCGTGGCGGGCGCCCGAAAGTCGCTTGCGGCCGCGGATGCGGAGCGTGTCGGTGCCGATGCCGTCGATCTCGGCGCCCATCGCCACCAGGCAGCGGGCGAGATCGGCGACCTCCGGCTCGCGGGCGGCGTTGGCGAGCACCTTCTCGCCGTCGGCCAGCGTCGCCGCCATCAGCGCGTTCTCGGTGCCGCCGACAGTCACCATCGGGAAGGTGAACGAGCCGCCTTTCAGGCCCTTCGGCGCGCGGGCATCGATATAGCCCTCCCTGAGCTCGATCTCGGCTCCGAGGTGGGCGAGCGCCTTCAAATGCAGATCGACAGGGCGGGTGCCGATCGCGCAGCCCCCGGGCAACGACACCCGGGCGTGGCCGCAGCGGGCGAGCAGCGGCCCGAGCACGACCACCGAGGCCCGCATCTTGCGGACCAGGTCGTACGGGGCGGTGGTATCACCGATCACGGCGGCGGTCAGCGTCGCTTCCCGCCCGGCCGGTTCGCCGTCGTGGGCCCCGTTGGCGGCGATCTCGACCCCGAGCGCGGCCAGCAGGACCTCCATGGTGGCGATGTCGGCGAGCCTGGGAAGGTTGGTGAGCACCAGCGGCTCGTCGGTGAGCAGGCTCGCCGCCATCAGTGGCAGCGCAGCGTTCTTGGCGCCGCCGATGGCGATCGCGCCGTGGAGCGGCCGGCCGCCGCGGATGCGGATGCGGTCCATGGCCGACGATCAGTCCTTGGCGCGGTCGGCCGGGGGGGGCTCCCCTGCCGCTCGGGCGCGGGCGCTCACCTGTTGCTTGCGCTTCTTCAGGTTGTCGCGGAGCGCCGCCGCCAGCCGCGCGCGCCGCGCCTCACCGGCGCCGCGGCGACCCTCGGGCACTCCGTCCGCTGTCGTCGGTTTCCCCATCGCGGGGCGGACTGTGCCGAGGCGGCGGCGGCCCGTCAAGGGAAGCTTGCCAGCCGCCGCGGCGCTGTGGCATGTTCGCGCCCCATCCCCGAAGCGCCGCCGTAGCTCAGGGGTAGAGCACACCCTTGGTAAGGGTGGGGTCGAGTGTTCAATTCACTCCGGCGGCACCATCGTCTCTCGTGCCGCGCCGTTCGGGGGGTCAGTGTCCGTCGACGCTGGCTCGAGTGCGAGGAGAGAGGCGACGCGATGGGTGGCCGCTCGAAAGCCGACGTCGGTGTTGCCGGAGCGCCGGGCCCGCAACCGCGCGCAGAGCGGGAACCGACCCGACCCCGACGCAGGCCCTCGATCTGCCGATGACCGAAGCGCAGGCCGTCATCCTGGGCATTCTGGCCGTCACCGTCCTGATGTTCCTGTGGGGACGCTGGCGGCACGACATGGTGGCGGTGGCGGCGCTGCTCGCCTGTGTGCTCGCCGGGCTGGTGCCGACCGCCGAGGCGTTCGCCGGGTTCGGCCATCCGGCGGTGATCACGGTGGCCTGCGTGCTGGTGTTGAGCCGTGGGCTGCAGGCGTCGGGAGCCGTGGATGCACTGGCGCGAACCGTGCTGCCGACCTCGCTCGGGCCGACGGCGACGATCGCCGCGGTCTCCACGCTGGGCGCCTTTCTGTCGGCGTTCATGAACAACGTCGGCGCGCTGGCGCTGCTGATGCCGGTTGCCATCCAGATCGCCGAGCGCCAGCAGCTGCCGGCCGGTCGGGTGCTGATGCCGCTCGCGTTCGGCTCCATCCTCGGGGGCATGACAACGCTGATCGGCACGCCGCCCAACCTCATCGTTTCCGGATTTCGCGCCGGTCTCGGAGGGGGTGGGTTCGCGATGTTCGACTTCACCCCCGTCGGCGCGGCGGTCGCCCTGATCGCGCTCGCCTTCGTCGCGGCGATCGGCTGGCGGCTGGTGCCCGCCCGTCGGCGCGGCGGCGTCGACGATTTCGAGACCGGAGCCTACCTGACCGAGGCGCGCGTCCCCGAAAAGGCGAAGGCGGTGGGGATGA
Organism: Rhodospirillales bacterium; assembly: GCA_050329575.1. Taxonomy (GTDB): domain Bacteria; phylum Pseudomonadota; class Alphaproteobacteria; order Rhodospirillales; family Defluviicoccaceae; genus JAUXFS01. The sequence continues at coordinate 92,899 of JBHJOP010000009.1, forward strand.
CGCTGCGCGAGATCGAAAAGGCCCTCGTCGAGGCGGATGCCCAGGTCGTCGGCCTGGTGCGCAACGAGGTCCGCGTCTCCGTTCCGAACCCCGCTCGCCGCATCCTGGCGGGCGACATCCTGGTCATCGAGGCGGAGCCCAAGGCGCTGGCCGTCGCCCTGGAAGCCCTCGACCTGAAGCTGGAGGAGGCGAAAAAGTCGGAGAAGATCGACGAGACGGCGGACGCAGCGGCGACGAAGGAGCACAAACAAGGCGAGGAGCCCAGGAAATCGGCCGACGCCGAGGAGTCCGCCCTGGTCGAGCTGGCGGTGCTGCCGGACTCGACCCTGTCCGGCCGCTCCGCCATGGACATCCGGCTGCGCACCAGCTTCGGTGTCAATCTGTTGGCGATCTCGCGCCAGGGTCGGCGCTCGATGGCGCGGTTGCGGACGTTGCCGCTCCGCGCCGGCGATGTTTTGTTGATGCAGGGGACGCCAGAAGCCATCGCCGGGTTCGCGGCCCATTTCGGCTGCGTGCCGCTCGCCGAACGGACGCTGCGCCTGCCGGACAAGCGTCAGGTCGTCGTCGCCAGCTCGATCATGGTGGCGGCGATCGCCGGTGCTGCCTTCGGGCTTCTGCCGGCCGCGATCTCGTTCGCCGCCGCCGTGCTCGCGTCGATGGCGTTGCGGGTGATCCCGCCGCGCCGGGTCTACGAGGCGATCGACTGGCCGGTGATCGTCCTCCTCGGCGCGCTGATCCCGGTGGCCGGCGCCATGGCGACGACGGGGGCGGCCGACCTGATCGCGCGGCTGCTGCTCGACGGGGTGGCCGGAGGGAGCGCGATCGTCGCCCTGGCGGTGATCCTGGTCGTCACCATGACCTTGTCGGACTTCATGAACAACGCCGCGACCGCCGCCGTCATGGGCCCGATCGCCATCGGCACCGCGACCAGCGTCGGCGCCGCCGTCGATCCGTTTCTGATGGCGGTGGCGGTCGGGGCGTCGTGTGCCTTCCTGACGCCGATCGGCCATCAGAACAACACGCTGATCCTTGGCCCCGGCGGCTTCGGGTTTGGCGACTACTGGCGGCTCGGGCTGCCGGTCGAGCTCATCGTGGTGGCCGTCGGCGTGCCGATGATCTTGCTGGTGTGGCCGCTGTGACCGGCGGCGGTGCCGCGCCGCGGCGTCCGCGGCCGCCCGATCGTTGACAGGCGCCGGCGGCGCAGCGATGGTGTCGCCATGACGATCACCGTCGCTGGCATCAACCGCTACCCGGTCAAAGGACTGAGCGCCGAGCCGCTGGCGGCGGCGGACCTCGCGGTCGGCGAGGGGCTGCCCGGCGATCGTCGGTTCGCCCTGGCGCTGGCGGCGACCCGCTTCGATCCCGAGACGCCGCAGTGGCTGCCGAAGACCGCTTTTCTGATGCTGATGCGCAACGAGCGGCTGGCCGCCCTCGACACCCGGTTCGAGGCCGAGGACGGCACCCTGACCATCCGGCGTGACGGCAAGCAGGTGGCTCGCGCGAACATCGCCACCGCGGTCGGGCGGGCGGTGATCGAGGACTTCTTCGACGCCTACATGCGGGGCGAGATCGCGGGCAAACCGCGGCTGGTCACGGCACCCGCCGGGCACATGTTCTCCGACCATCGCGACAGGGTGCTGTCGATCGCCAACCTGGCGACGGTGCGCGATCTCGAACGGGTGGCGGGTCAGCCGGTCGATCCGCTGCGCTTTCGCGCCAACCTGCATCTCGAGGGCGCCGACCCGTGGACGGAGTTCGACTGGATCGACAGGGAGATCGCCGTCGGCGGCGCGCGCCTCAGGGTCACCGCCCGCATCGACCGCTGCGCCGCCACCACGGTCCGCCCGGGGGCGGGCGTCCGTGACATCAACGTTCCGAAGGCACTGCAACGGGGCTTCGGCCACGTCGACTGCGGCGTCTATGCCCGCGTCACCGCGGCAGGACGCATCGCCGTCGGCGATCCGGTGCGACCGCTGTAGACCGCCGCTCAGCTGGCCAAGCGGTCCGCCTCGTCGGAGGGCTGATCGCCGCCACCGGCCTCGACGACACTGCCCTCCGCCTCGGCGTCCATCTCGCCCGGCCCCCTGCGTCCGCGATCCTGCCCGCGGTCACCGCCGCTGCCATCGTTGGCATGCAGGATCCGGTAGTAGTGTTCGGCGTGCTGATAGAAGCCCTCGGCGGAAATCGGATCGCCAGAAGACGTCGCGTCGCGTCCGAGGGCCAGATACCGGTCGAGAACCTGTTGCGCCGTCCCGCGGATCTTGCCGTCGGGGCCGTTGCTTTCGAACGTGTGGTTCTTCGACAACGGATGTCGTTTGCCGTTGCCGCGGTTGCGCCCTCGTCTGGAACTGCTAACGTGTTTCATCATACCTTGTTGCTAGGCTGTCAGTGCCGCCCCCCTTGACCTCCACCCGATGCCCTTGGGCACCGGCGTCGCACCGATCCCCGAAAGGCCGACGCGACGGCTCGGGGCGTGTGGAGACTAGGCGGCTAAACGGCGCGGTGCGACGTGTCCCTACGTGGACCATTCACCACGCTACCTTTTGAAACTAATCGGGAACCGGCTGGTTTCCAACCCTTTTTTTGTTTCGGCTGCGAGGCGGCGGCGATCGCCCGCACACATCGCCCGACACCGCCAAGATCGTTTTGTGTTTCAATGTCTTGCAATCCGATGTCGGCGAGCATCGCCGCGACCCGTCGGCTTTGGCCGGCGCCCACTTCCAGGACGACGGCACCTCCCGGGGCCACCAGCCGGCGCAGTTGCGGGACGATCGCACGGTAGCCGTCGAGGCCGTCGTTGCCGCCGGCGAGCGCCAGCCTCGGCTCGAAGCGAACGATCTCCGGCGCCAGCGAAGGCCATTCGGCGTCCGCTACGTAGGGAGGATTGGCGATCACCAGATCGAAGCCGCCGGCCAGCGATTCTCCCCAGTCACCGACGACGAAACTCGCGCGGGAGGCGAGGCCGAGTGCCGCCGCATTGTCGCGGGCGACGGCGGTGGCGGCGACCGACAGGTCGACCCCGACTCCATGCGCGACCGGCAGCGCGCTGAGCAGCGCCAGCAGCAGGCAGCCGCTGCCGGTGCCGAGATCGAGAACGCTCAGCCCCCCACCGTCCGGCCGGTATTCGGCGACCCATGCCAGCGCCGCCTCGACCAGCGTTTCGCTGTCCGGGCGGGGCACCAGGGTGTCGCGGGTCACCCGGAACGGCAGGCTCCAGAACTCGCGACAGCCGACCAGGTAGGCCAGCGGTTCGCGGTTGAGCCTGCGCGCCAGCAAGCCCTCGAAGCGCATCCGCTGATCGGCGGCGAGCGGCCGCTCGGCATCCGCGATCATGGTCTCGGTGCCGATGCTCAGAGCATGGCCCACCAGCAGGCGTGCGTCCAGGCGAGGCGTGCCGATTCCCGCCGCGGAGAGGTCTCGGTCCGCCTTCTCGACGGCGTGGCGAATGGTGAACGGCGCGGTCATGCCGGCTCGGCCAGCCGGTTCGCCTGGTCGTCGGCGATCAGCGCCTCGACGAGATCGTCGAGCTCACCTGCGAGAACGCGATCGAGCTTGTACAGCGTCAGGTTGATCCGATGGTCGGTGACCCGTCCCTGCGGGAAGTTGTAGGTGCGGATGCGCTCCGACCGGTCGCCGGAACCGACCTGGCTCTTGCGGTTCGCCGCCCGCTCGGCGTCGAGGCGCGACCGTTCGAGGTCGTAGAGCCGGGCGCGCAGGATCTTCATCGCCTTGGCGCGGTTCTTGTGCTGGGACTTCTCGTCCTGCTGGGTGACGACGAGGCCGGTCGGCAGGTGGGTGATGCGGACCGCGCTGTCGGTGGTGTTGACCGACTGGCCGCCCGGACCGCTCGAGCGGTAGACGTCGATGCGGAGATCCTTGTCGTCGATGTCGACGTCGACCTCTTCGGCTTCCGGCAGCACCGCTACCGTCGCCGCCGAGGTGTGGATGCGGCCGCTCGCCTCGGTCTCCGGGACCCGCTGCACCCGATGGACGCCCGATTCGAACTTGAGCCGGGCGAACGCCCCGCGACCCGCAATCGATGCAACCATCTCCCGGTAGCCGCCGATGCCGGTCTCGTGGAGATCCATCACCTCGACGGTCCAGCCATTCGCTTCCGCGTAGCGCTGATACATGCGGAACAGGTCGGCGGCGAACAATCCGGCCTCCTCGCCGCCGGTCCCGGCACGAATTTCCAGGATCGCGCTCTTGTCGTCGGCCTCGTCCTTCGGCAGCAACAGTACCTGCACCGCCCGCTCGAGGGCCGGCAGACGATGGCGAAGCTGCCGCAACTCGTCATGGGCCAGCCCCTTGATCTCGTCGTCCGCGTCCGCATCGTTGATCAGCCCCTCCAGTTCTTCGGCTTCGGCGCGAGCCCTGCTGAGATCGCCGATCGCCCGCACCGTCGGTGCCAGTTCCGCGTACTCCTTCGAGAGGCGGGCGAAGTCGGACGAGGCCGCGACCTCCGGACGGGCCAGTAACGCCCCCAGTTCGTCGAAGCGGGACACCACCCGGTCCAGTTTCTCGTCACCGATCATCGTTCATCCTCCGAGGGACCGCCGCCGTGGCCGAAAAGCCGGTCGAGCGCTCGGTCCATGTCACGCAATTCCTTTTGGCCATCGGCGCCGCGGGCGGCGATGGCACGCAGCGCCTGGGAAGGGCCGTGCAACAGCCGATTGATCAGCAGCCGCGTCGCCTTGTCGGCATCACCGCCGGCGTCGGCGATCGCTGCTTCGCGGGCGTTTTCGAAATGGCGGCGCAACGCCGACAGGCTGGACACGGCCGCTCGCTCGGCGCGGCCGCGCAGGAACCCGGCAACCTCCTCGGCGACGATCGTGGCGGCGGCACCGGCTTCGTTGGCGCGCGATTGGCGACCGCGCATCGCCACCGCCTCGAGATCGTCGACGTTGTAGAGGAAGGCGCCGTCGATCCGTGCCGCGGTGATGTCGACGTCGCCGGGAACACTGGTATCGACCACCAGGATCGGCCTCGACCGGCGCCGTTTCAAGGTCGCCTTGACGAGGTCTGCCGCGACCAGGATGCGTCGTGATCCCAACGCCGCCACCGTGATATCGGCATCCGCGAGCGCCTCGGCAAGGTCCTCGTACGGCGCCACGTGGCAGTCGAGCGTGCGGGCGATCGCCTCGGCCCGCGCCGGCCGCGGATGGACCACGACGAGAGTCCCGAGCCCGGCCGACAGCATCGCTTCGGCGACCAGCGCGCCCATCTCGCCGGCGCCGATCAGCAGGCCCGCGCATCGCGCCAGGTCGCCGTGCACGCCCCGCGCCAACTCGACGGCCGCGGCCGCCGCGGACACCGGCCGTTCGCCGATCGCCGTCTCGGTGCGCACCCGCTTGGCCGCTACGTACGCGGCCTGCAACACCGCTTCCAGGTCGGGGCCGGTCATTCCGGCCGCCCGGGCGGCGCGATGGCTGGCCTTGACCTGGCCGAGAACATAGGGTTCCCCGATCACCAGGCTGTCGAGGGAGGCCGTGACGGTGAAGATGTGGCGCACGGCGTCGATCCCCGACAGGACATAGAGGGCACCGTTCAAGTCGTCCGCCGGCAACCCGGCATGCGCCGCCATGGTGGTGACGACGTGGCCGACCGCGGCGTCGCGGTCGGCGTGAACGGCCTGCACCTCGACCCGGTCGCAGGTCGACATCACCAGCGCCTGTGCGACACCGGCGCGGCGGAGGCGCTCGAGGAAGCCGGGAACGGCCGTTTCCTCGACGAACAGCCGGTCGCGAAGGGTCAGCGATGCGGAGCGCTGGTTGGCACCGACCACCAGGATCTTCGCCGTCGAAACGGACTCGTCGGACATCGCGGCGCTACCGGAAGGCCCCGAGGTGACCCTCCAGGGCTGCCAGAAGCACTTCTTCCTGAGCACCACTGTCCATGTCGCGGACCACGACCGCCTGCCGCGACAGCTCGTCCTCGCCGAGAATGACGGCGGCCCGGGCATTGAGCCTGTTGGCCCGTTTGAGGCGTTTGCCGAGGCTGCCCTGGTAGGCGACATCGACCACGAGCCCGGCGCGGCGCAGGCGCTGACCGACCGCGAACGCGAGTCCGGCATGAGCGCTGCCGTGGGCGACGACGGCGATCGGGCGGCGCGGCGGGGGCGACTCGTCGACCAGCATCATCAGCCGCTCGACCCCTGCTGCCCAACCGGTCCCGGGGGTCGGTGGCCCGCCCATCTGTTCGACGAGGCCGTCGTAGCGGCCGCCGGCCAGCACCGTTCCCTGGGCGCCGAGCGCCTCGGTGGTGAACTCGAACGCCGTGTGGCAGTAGTAGTCCAGCCCCCGCACCAGTCGCGGGTTGTGGCGATAGCCGACTCCGGCGCGGTCGAGACAGGCGAGAAGCTCCTCGAAGAACGCCCGCGACCCGGGATTGAGGCTGTCGGTGATCAGCGGCGCGCCGGCGATCACCGCGCGGTCGCCCTCGTCCTTGGAATCGAGGATGCGCAGCGGATTGCGCTCGAGCCGGACCCGGCTATCGGCGGACAGGCGGTCGCGATGGCGGCCGAGATAGTCGACGAGGACCTGCCGGTAGGCGGCCCGGCTCTCGGCGTCGCCCAGCGTGTTGAGTTCGAGCACGACCCGGTCGGCGAGCCCGAGGGCGGCGAGCACGTCGGCGCCGAGCGCAATCACCTCGGCGTCGGCGACCGGGTCGGCGACCCCGAGCAGCTCGACTCCGACCTGGTGGAACTGCCGCAGGCGGCCCTTCTGCGGCCGCTCGTAGCGGAACATCGGTCCGCGGTAGAACAGTTTCAGCGGCAGCTGCTGGGCGAGGCCGTTGGAGACGAAGGCGCGGACCACGCCGGCGGTATTCTCGGGCCTGAGCGTCAGGCTCTCGCCGCCGCGATCGCAGAACGTGTACATCTCCTTGGTGACGATGTCGGAGGCATCGCCGAGGGTGCGCGCGAACACGTCGGTGAACTCGAACACCGGTGTCGAGATCTCGCCGAACCCGTAACGCTCGGCGATCTCGAAGGCGATCGCCTCGATGTGGCGCCGGCGCCGGCTGTCGTCGGGCAGCAGGTCGCGAGTTCCCCGAACGGGCTGCAGGGCGGGCATCGGCGATCGGATCGGACTAGCGGACGGCGACGGACGGCACCGACGCCGAAGCCGGGTCGCGATCGTCGTCGCCATGATCGGCGGGGCCGTAGCGCGAATGGACATAGTCCTCGACCAGGGCCTGGAAGTCCTCGGCGATGCCGGGGCCGCGCAGGGTCATCGTCTTCCGGCCGTCGATGAACACCGGCGCCGCCGGCTCCTCGCCGGTGCCGGGGAGGCTGATGCCGATGTCGGCGTGCTTGCTTTCGCCCGGCCCGTTGACGATGCAGCCCATCACCGCGACGGTCATCGTTTCGACCCCGGGGTACCGTCGGCGCCATGCCGGCATGCGCAGCCGGATGAAGCTCTGGATGCGGCCGGCGAGTTCCTGGAACACCGTGCTGGTGGTGCGGCCGCAGCCGGGACAGGCGGTGACCAGCGGCACGAACGACCGCAACCCCATGACCTGCAGGATCTCCTGAGCGACGATCACCTCGGTGGTGCGGTCGCCGTCCGGATCCGGGGTCAGCGACACGCGGATGGTGTCGCCGATCCCCTGTTGAAGCAGGATCGCCATGCCGGCCGTCGAGGCGACGATCCCCTTCGACCCCATGCCGGCCTCGGTCAGGCCGAGGTGCAGTGCGTACGAACAGCGCGCCGCGAGCTTGCCGTAGACCGAAATCAGCCGCTGGACGTCGCTGACCTTGCACGAAAGCACGATCCGGTCCGCCCCGAGGCCGATCTCCTCGGCACGGGCGGCGCTTTCGAGGGCGGAGGCGACCAGCGCCTCCTCGGTGACCTCCTCCGGGCTCAACGGATGACCGCCGGCGGCGTTGTCGTCCATCATCCGGGCGAGCAGCTCCTGGTCGAGGCTGCCCCAGTTGACGCCGATGCGAACCGGCCGGTCGTAGGTCAGAGCGGTCTCGACCATCGCCGCGAACTGGCGATCGCGCTTCTCGCGAAAGCCGACGTTGCCGGGATTGATCCGATACTTCGCCAGCGCCTCGGCACAGCCCGGATGCCCGGCGAGCAGGCGGTGGCCGATGTAATGGAAGTCGCCGACCAGCGGCACGTCGATCCCGGCACGATCGAGACGGTCGCGAATGTGGGGCACCGCCGCCGCGGCCTCCTCGCGATCGACGGTGATCCGCACCAGTTCGGAACCGGCCCGAGCGAGGGCGGCGACCTGCGCCACCGTCGCCTCGACGTCGGCGGTGTCGGTGTTGGTCATCGACTGGACCACGATCGGCGCGCCGCCGCCGACGACGACCCCACCGACCGGGACGGCGACACTCGCCCGGCGCACGATCGGACTTCTGGGACTGGACATTCGGCTGAACCTCGCGTGGGCCCCTGCGGCGACAAAGCGGTCGACAGCGGCTATTTGCCGCATGCGCCTGTTCGCGGTCAACGGCCGATCGGCGCAGGCACGCCGCCGTCAGCGAACGGCGGATCCGTCGCGCAGCGGTTCGACCTCGAGCGCGACGCGGCGCCGCACCATGCCCTTTTCACCGATCGGCGGGACCGCCACGCCGTCGACCAGGATCTCGAGCCCGCCGGCGTTTCCGGTCCACAGGTTGAGACCGGATCGGTCGGGCACGTGGTAGACCTCGCCGGGACGCAGCAGGCGGGCGAGCAGAACCCGATCGGCGGTCTCGTCGCGGACCTGGATCCAGCTCTCCTCCGTCGCCCGCAGCATGATTCGCCCGTCCTGCGCGTCACCAACTGACCGCCCCGGCCACCTGTCGTCACCGCGCGCGGGCGCCGGTGGTGCCGCGATCTCGATTTGCGACCGCTGCGGATCGGCGTCCTCGCCGACCGCGGCCACCTCTCGCGGTTCGTCCATCGACCGGGCGGGCGCGACGGGTTCCGTCGACGACGTCTCCGGCGTTGTCGTCGGCACGGCGGCGCCGGTGGCGGCTTCCAGACCCGACTCGCCTGCACCGGAGGCGGCGACATCGGTTCGGTCGGCATCGGTTCGGTCGGCATCGGTCCCCCGGCCCGCAGCGGGGGAGGCCGCAGCCGCCAGCCGCGGCGACGATCCGTCGACGGGGCTTGTGCCGGGCGCGGGGTCGGCGACCGTCCCAGCGTCGGATCGACCGTCCGGAGACACCAGTCGGGCGAGGCGTTCGGGGACCGAGGCCACGAACTCGCCGAACCCGTCGTCGCGGCTGGAGTTCGCGTACCAGACGCCATAGGACACCAGTGCGATCATCGCCCCCGCGACCACCACCGTCCAGCCGGGTCGCCCCCCTTCCGTCCGCGGGGACGGGAAGTGGAGCCGCGCCGAAGCGTCGCTTCCGGAGATCTCGCCCTTGAACCGGCGGATCACCTCGCCGCTGTCGAGACCGAGATGCTCCGCGTAGGCGCGCACGAAGCCGACGGCGTAGGTCGGTCCCGGCAGGTCCCCGAACCGCCGCTCTTCGATCGCCTGCAGAAAGGTCGGGCGGATGCGCAGGAGCCGCGAGATCGACAGCAGGTCTTCACCCCGGCGCAGGCGGCACGACCGCAGCACGGCGCCGATATCAACCTCTTGATCCTGGGGCGGTTCAGAACCCATTCGCGCGCCGCGTCAGTTCGCCACCCCGTGGCCGATGCCGCACGATTCCAAAGAAATACACTGTGGCACTGCGCGTGTCGTAGGCAATCGAGTCTATTGTGACCGAGACGCTGTATTGTGGAGCATGGGCCGGAATTTGCAAGGCGAAAAATGACGGTTCAGACGGCGATGCCATGATCTTTGGCGTACGCTCTGAGGTTCTGCCGGACGCTCCCCCGAGTGCTCGCACAAAGTGCGTTGGTAAACTCCGCCAGCGACGAAACACGCAGACACCTGACGATTTCCTTGATCGGGCCGACGGCCACCGGGGACACCGAGAGGTTGCGGTAGCCGAGCCCGATCAAGGCCATCGCCCCCAGCGGGTGACTGGCCATCTCGCCGCACAGCGTCACCGGAACGTTCGCGGCCCGGCACTGTTCGACGATGGTGCGGAGCACGCTGAGGAACACCGGAGACAAGGGGTCGTAGCGTTCCGACAGGGTGTAGCTGGCACGGTCGCTGGCGAACGCGAACTGCAGCAGGTCGTTGGTGCCGACCGACACGAAGTCGACCCGGGAGAGCAGCGCCGGCAGCTGGAACAGCAGCGACGGCACCTCCAGCATGACGCCGACGCGCAACCGTCGCGGCAAGGCGCTGGAGCGTCGCCGCGCACGCTCGAGCTCCTTGTCGAGCAGCATCCGCGCATGCTCCAGCTCTTCGACCTCGGCGACCATCGGAAACATCACCGACAGCTCCTGCCCCGCTGCCGCCGCGATCAGTGCCCGCAGTTGCTCGCGCAACAGCGACGGGCGATCGAACGAGACCCTGATCGCCCGCCAGCCCATGGCGGGGTTCTCCTCCTTTTCCTGGCTCCAGCCGACGTGGACCTTGTCGCCGCCCATGTCGAGGGTGCGAAAAACGACCGGCCGGCCGGCCGCGTACTCCAGGACCTTGGCGTAGAGCTGCCGCTGGCTTTCCGTATCCGGCAGCCCGGAGCGCACCAGGAACGGTACCTCGGTCCGGTAGAGGCCGATGCCATCGGCCCCCGTTTCGGCGAGATGACTGACCTCGACCAGCAGTCCGGCGTTGATGTTGATGCCGATGCGGACGTCGTCCAGGGTCACCGCCGGCAGGTCCCTGGAGGCCGCGTAGGCCGCGGCGCGGGCCCGCCGGATCTCCTGGTTGCGCAGGAACGGTGTTCGAATGTGGCTGCCCGGCCGAACGAACACCTGGGCGTGATCGGCATCCAGGATCACTTCCTCGCCGGTGTCGATTCGGTTCAGGGCGTCCCGAACCTGGGCCACCACCGGCAGATCGAGCGCCCGGGCGACGATCGCCACATGCGAATTGGGAGAGCCCTCCTCGAGAATCACGCCGCGCAGCCGACCGCGGGTATAGTCCATGAGCTGGGCCGGGCCCAAGTTGCGGGCGACCAGGATGAAGTCCTTGCCGTGGATCAGATCGAGCGCCCCCTCGTCGGTTCCGACCAGGTGCTGAAGCAGGCGGTTGGCCAGATCCTCGAGGTCGTGAACCCGTTCGCGCAGGTAGGGGTCCAGCACCTGGCTCATCCGCGCATGGATGTCGGAGCTGACCTTCTGCACGGCCGCTTCCGCGGTCAGGCCGGTGTTGATGGCATCCCCGATGCGCCTGAGCCAGCCGACGTCCTGGGCGATCATCCGGTAGGTTTCCAGGACGTCCCGGTGTTCGCTGCCGGCGGCGAACGCGCTCGCCTGCAGCATGTCGTCCAGCGCCCCGTGCATCTCTCCGACGGCGCGGCGCAACCGTTCGTGCTCTTCGTGGGTGTCCTCGGCGACGAGCTTGCGCAGGGTGAACTGCGGCCGGTGCGCAAAGGCGACGCCCAGCGCCAGGCCCGCGTTGAGGCGGACGCCCTCCAGCCGGACCGGAAGCACGGTGATGCCCTCGGTCCTCGCCAACTCGTAGCGGTCGACCAGATTGCCGCCGGCGACAAGCTCGGCCAACACCATCGCCACGGTCTGCAGCGCCTCGATCTCCTCGTCGGTGTAGTGCCGGCGGTCGACGTTCTGCACGGCCAACACACCGACCGATCTGCCGCCCCGCAAAATCGGCACGCCCATCAGCGAGTGGTAGATCTCCTCACCGGTCTCGGGTCGATAGGCGAAGTTGGGATGACTCTGCGCATCGGCGAGGGCGAGCGGCCGAGCGCTGGCGGCGATCTCGCCGATCAGGCCCTCCCCCATCCGCAAACGGGTGCGACGGACCGCGCTCGGACGCAGGCCCTGGGTCGCGAACAGCTCGAGCACGTCGCCGACCCGTCGGACATAGACCGAGCATACTTCGGCGCCCAGGTCTTTCGCGATGATCGAGACGATCTGCGCGAGCCTGCCCTGCACGCTGCCCTCGGCCGCCATGACATCCCGGATCTGAGCCAGGAGGCGGCGAAGGACGAGGACCGTCTGTCCCTGATGCATCTCTACACGGTATCGAGTGCCGCTCGGTTGCCGAGGATCGCCAGCGCCTGGCCGACGAGTTCGTCCAGGATCTCCCGCGTCGACTGGTTGCGGGTGACCATGCCGACGCTCTGGCCGGCCATCAGCGATCCGTTCTCGACGTCGCCCTCCACCACCGCCCGCCGCAGCGCGCCGGCCCAGAACAGCTCGATCTCGAGCTGCGCCTGCTCCTGGGTGATCTCGCCCTGCCGGTAGCGGGCGGCAACCTCCCGCTGGGTTTCCATGAACCGTCGCGTGCCGCCGTTGACCAACGCCCGCACCGGGATCACCGGCAGCTCGGGATCGAGCTGCACCGACGCCACCGCGTCGCGGGCGCTGGCGCGGATGAACGCCTTCTTGAATTCCGGATGGGCGATCGATTCAGTCGCACAGACGAACCGCGTGCCGACCTGGCACCCGGACGCTCCCATCTGTAGATAAGACACGATCGCCTCGCCGCGGCCGATGCCGCCGGCGACGAACACCGGCACCTCGCGGATCTCGGGCAGGATCTCCTGGGCGAGCACGCTCGTCGACACCGGGCCGATGTGTCCTCCGGCTTCCGCACCCTCGATGATCAGGGCGTCGACGCCGCTCCGCAGCAGGCGTTTGGCGACCACCACCGCCGGGGCGAAACAGATCACCTTCGCGCCGCCCTCCTTGATGCGCCGGATCGCTGCCGCCGCCGGCACGCCGCCGGCGAGCACCACGTGCCTGACCTCGTGATCGATGCAGGTGTCGATCAACTCGTCCAGTTGCGGATGCATGGTGATCAGGTTCACGCCGAACGGTCGGTCGGTCCGCTTCTGGGTCGCAACGATCTCGTCTTCCAGTTGCGCCGGCGTCAGCGACCCGCAGGCGATGACCCCGAAGCCGCCGGCATTGGAGATCGCGGCGACGAGGTTGTGTTCGGAGACCCAGGACATCGCGCCGCCCATGATCGCGTAGCGGCAGCCGAGGAAATCCTGGCCGCGACGCCAGAGCCTGCCCAGTTCGGCCTCGGGGGCGAGAACCGGCATCGCTCTAGCCGGCGTCGAGGCCATAGGCGGTGTGCAACGCGCGCACCGCCAGTTCGGTGTACGCTTCTTCGATCAGCACGCTGATCTTGATCTCCGAGGTGGAGATCACCTGGATGTTGATGCTTTTCTCGGCGAGCGTCTCGAACATCCGCCGGGCGACGCCGGCATGGCTGCGCATGCCGACACCGATCACCGAGACCTTGACGACGTTGGAGTCCCAGATCAGGTCGGCGTAGCCGATGCCGTCGTGATGCTTCTTGATCTCCGCGACGGCGCGTTCGAGATCCTTCTTGCCGACCGTGAAGGTCAGATCGGTGGCGCCGCTCTCCGCGGAGACGTTCTGCACGATCATGTCGACGTTGATGTTGGCGTCGGCGAGCGGTCCCAGGATCCCCGCCGCCACGCCGGGGCGGTCCGCCACCCGCAGCAAGGTGATCTTCGCTTCGTCGCGACTGTAGGTTACGCTGCTGACCAGTTCCTGTTCCAAGATCTCGTCCTCACCCACGACCAGAGTGCCGGGCCCGTCGTCGAAACTCGACACGACCCGCATCCGCACGCCGTGCTTCATCGCCATTTCGACGGCACGGGTGTGCAGAACCTTGGCCCCCAGCGAGGCCATCTCCAACATTTCCTCGAAAGTGATCTTATCCAGCTTCCGCGCCTTGGCAACGATCCGCGGGTCCGTGGTGTAGACACCGTCGACATCGGTGTAGATGTCGCAGCGGTCGGCCCTCAGTGCCGCGGCGAGAGCCACGGCGGTGGTGTCGGAGCCGCCGCGGCCGAGCGTCGTGACCCGATTGTCCGGTGCCAGACCCTGGAACCCGGCGACGACCGCCACTTCCCCGCGCGCCAGCCGGGTCTGCAGTTCCGCGACGTCGATCGCTTCGATGCGCGCCCTTCCGTGCCCCCCGTCGGTGCGGACCGGGATTTGCCAGCCGAGCCAGGATCGCGCCGTCACGCCGAGGTCCTGGAGTGCGATCGCCAGCAGACCGGATGTCACCTGCTCGCCGCTGGCGACGACGACGTCATACTCGCGGGCATCGTGGAGAGAACTGATGGCGTCGACCTGGTCGACCAGTTGATTGGTCACCCCGGCCATCGCTGAGACGACGACCGCGACCTGGTCGCCGGCATCGACGGCGCGTTTCACCCGCTGGGCGACCGCCCGGATCCGTTCGATGTCGCCGACCGAGGTGCCGCCGTATTTCTGGACCAGCAGGGCCATGTCGCTTTGTTCCTGTCCTTTCGCACCGATATACGTATCACGCCGATGATGCCGAGAGGGTCGAGTCCGGATCGAGGGATCGCTCGTCGGGCCGCGGCTGAAGGTGTTGCGGTCCCGACCGCACCCCCTACATACTCAGAGGCTGGATCGAAGGCAAGGTCGCGTCCCTCCCCGGTCGGACCGCTCGCCCCCCGTGACCAGCGCCCAGCGAGGAGCCGCAGTGACACGTTCCGGCACCGCATCCGCCGAGGAAATCGCTCGTTTCACCGCCCTTGCCGATGCCTGGTGGGATCCCGTCGGCGAGTTCCGCCCGCTGCATCGGCTGAACCCGGTCCGCATCGGCTACGTCAAGAGCCGGCTGGTGCGTCATTTCGGTCTCGACCGGCAGACGCCGCGGCCGTTCGCGGGTCGACGGTTCCTCGATGTCGGCTGCGGCGGCGGGCTGCTCAGCGAGCCGATGGCGAGGCTCGGCGCGGCGGTCACGGCCATCGATGCCGGCGCGGAGAACATCCGGGTGGCCGAGGTCCATGCCGCGCGACAAGGGCTCGAGATCGATTATCGCTGTGCGCGGCCGGAGGAACTGGCGCAGGAGGGCCGCACCTTCGATGTCGTCCTCGCCATGGAGGTGGTGGAGCACGTCGCCGACCTCGACGCCTTCCTGAACGCGTGCAGCCGTCTCGTCGACCCCGGCGGGGCGATGGTTCTGGCGACGCTGAACCGGACGCTCAAGTCCCTCGTCCTGGCGAAGATTGCCGCCGAGTACGTGCTGCGCTGGCTTCCTGTCGGGACCCACGATTGGCGAAAGTTCGTTCCGCCGTCGGACCTCACCGCGGGGCTGCGGCGGCATTCCGTCGACGTGGTCGATCTCAACGGCGTGGCCTACAACCCGTTGACCGACCGCTGGTCGCCAACGGCGGATCTCGACGTCAACTACATGGCTTTCGCGATCAAGCGGTGATCGTCGCCGACGGTGGGATGAGAGCGGTCCGTCGGCGATCGCCGTCCGGGCCGGAGGCGCGGTGGCGCGAGGGACCACCGAACTCGGAACTGCCGGGCTCAGAGGTAGGGCTGCAACGCCGCCCGGATCCGTTCTCGCACCGGAACGCTGACGTCCGGTGGTCGGAATTCCTGCCCCGTCACGGTTTCGAAGAGCGCGATGTAGCGAAGTCCGAACTCGATCAGGGTAGCGGCGGGGATCTCGGGGATCGTTTCGTTGTAGGGATCGCATCGCTCGGCGATCCACAGGCGGAGGAAATCCTTGTCGAGCGTTTCCGGGTCGGCGCCGGCGGCAAGCCTCGCTCCGTAGCTTTCCGATCGCCAGTAGCGGCTGCTGTCCGGCGTATGGATCTCGTCGGCGAGAACCAGCCGGTCGTTCTCGTCGACGCCGAACTCGTACTTGGTGTCGACCAGAACGAGGCCGTTCCGCGCCGCAATGGTGCGCCCGCGATCGAACAGAGCCAGCGCGGTCGCCGAAAGGGAGTCCCACTGCTGGCGCGTCAGCAACCCCCGCTCGACGATCTCGCTCGGCGTGATCGGTTCGTCGTGGGCGCCGTGGGCCGCCTTCGTGGTCGGGGTCAGGATGGTCCGCGGCAGCTTCTGGTTCTTGCGCATGCCGTCGGGAAAGTCGACGCCGTACATGGTGCGCCGTCCGGCCTGGTACATGGGCCAGATGGATGTCGATGTCGAACCGGTGAGGTAGTCGCGAACGACGATCTCGACCGGCAGCATGCGAAGCGTTTTCGCGACGACGACGTTCGGGTCGGGATACTCGATCACGTGGTTGACGCAGAGATCGCGGGTCTCGTCGAACCAGAACCGGGCGGTTTCGGTGAGCAGCTGCCCCTTGAACGGGACGGCCGCGAGGACCTTGTCGAACGCGCTCTGTCGATCGGTGGCGATGATGATCCGCCGTCCGTCGGCGAGATCGTAGTTCTCCCGCACCTTTCCACGCGTGTAGTTCGGCAGGTCCGGGTAATGGGCGTCGACGAGAGCGTTGCCGAGCTGGGACGCGATCAGTTCGCGGAGGCGATCGGGGTTCATGGCGGTGGGTCCATACTACGACGTGGATCGGGGATCGATGTCGCCGACAACGACGGCGATGGCAAGTGGAAAGTGCCTCATGCCGTCGACGGCCTTCGGTCCCGACGATCCCGTCGCGGTCGGACCGGGGCGATGCGCGGCGGGACGCGTCAACCGTAGGCGATCTTGACCACTTCGTAGGATTTCGAGCCGCGCGGGGTCGAGACCTCGACGATGTCTCCGAGGGTCCGGCCGATCAGGGCGCGGCCGAGCGGCGAGGTCACGGACAGGCTGCCCGCGGAGGCGTCGGCCTCATGGCTGCCGACGATGCGATAGGTCGATTCCTGCTCGGTGTCCTCGTCGGCGAGCATCACCGTGGCCCCGAAGCGGACGACGTCACCGCTGAGACCCGACGTGTCGATCACCTGGGCGCGGCTGATGATGCTTTCGAGCTCGGCGAGGCGCCCCTCGATATAGCTCTGGCGTTCCTTGGCGGCGTGGTATTCCGCGTTCTCGGCGAGATCGCCATGTTCACGGGCGTCGGCGATGGCGCGGATGACCGCGGGCCGTTCTTCCGAACGAAGCCGCTTCAGTTCCTCCTCCAGCTGCGCGAATCCCTCGCGGGTCATCGGGATCTTTTCCATCACCCATCTCCACGCTTGCTTGGACGCTCGCCGTCGGCGACGCTTCCTGCCCGATGTCCTGAACCAGCCTTTCGGTGAGCGCACCGCACGAGGGAAGGCCTAGACCGATCCGCCAAGATAAAACTGCAGGGGCGCCACTTCAAGGCCGTCGCCGGCCAGCAACGCCTCGATCCCGTCGACCGCGGCAGCCGCGCCGGCGATCGTCGTATAGTGCGGAATGGTCTGGTTCAAGGCCGACCGTCGGATGGAGAAGCTGTCCCTGATCGCTTGAGCGCCCTCGGTGGTGTTGATCACCAGGTGAACCTCGCCGTTGATGATGGCGTCCTCGCAGTGGGGGCGGCCCTGCATCACCTTGTTGATGCGGCGGACGGTCAGGCCCTGGCCGACGAAGTACGAGGCGGTGCCGTCGGTGGCGAGCAGGTCGAAGCCGAGGGCGGCAAGCCGGCGGGCGAGCCCCGCCGCGGCCGGCTTGTCACGATCCTTGACCGAGACGAGCACGGTTCCGGCGGTCGGTAGCCGGCTCCCCGCTCCGAGTTGAGCCTTGGCGAACGCGGTGCGGAAATCGCGGGCGATCCCCATCACTTCGCCCGTCGATTTCATCTCCGGGCCGAGCAGGATGTCGGCGCCCGGGAAGCGGGCGAACGGAAACACCGCCTCCTTGACCGCGACGTGCCCGAGGGCCGGACGCTTCGGGAGGTCGAAGGCCTTGAGCGGCTCGCCGGCCATGATGCGGGCGGCGATCTTCGCAACCGGGACGCCGGTCGCCTTGGCCACGAACGGAACCGTCCGGCTGGCCCTCGGGTTGACCTCCAGGATGTAGATGTCGGTCTCCTTGACCGCGAACTGCACGTTCATCAATCCGACGACGCGAAGCGCCCGCGCCAGCATCTTCGACTGGTTCTCGAGCTCGTCGACGACGGCCGCCGGGAGGGTGTGCGGCGGCAGCGAACAGGCGGAGTCCCCCGAGTGCACCCCGGCTTCCTCGATGTGCTGCATCACGCCGGCGATGTAGACGTCCTCGCCGTCGGCGATGACGTCGACGTCGACTTCGATCGCATCCTGCAGATAGCAGTCCAACAGCACCGGTTTGGTGCCGGAGACCTTCACCGCGTGGGTGATGTAGCGGTGCATCGCTTCCGAGTCGTGGATGATCTCCATCGCGCGCCCGCCGAGGACGTAGGACGGGCGGATCACCACCGGGTAGCCGATCCGTGCCGCGACCCCTTCGGCTTCCGCCGCAGAGCGGGCAATGCCGTTGAGCGGTTGGCGCAGGCCGAGGTCGTTGAGAAGGGCCTGGAACCGCTCGCGGTCCTCGGCGAGGTCGATGGCGTCGGGGGATGTCCCGAGGATCGGAATGCCGGCCTTCGACAGGGCGCCGGCCAGCTTGAGCGGGGTCTGGCCGCCGAGCTGGACGATGACCCCGAGCAGCGTTCCCCGCGACTGCTCGACGCGGATCAACTCGATGACGTCTTCGTCGGTCAGCGGCTCGAAGTAGAGGCGATCGGAGGTGTCGTAGTCGGTGGAGACGGTCTCCGGGTTGCAGTTGACCATGATCGTTTCGAATCCGGCTTCCTTGAGCGCGTAGGCGGCATGGACGCAGCAGTAGTCGAACTCGATTCCCTGGCCGATGCGGTTGGGGCCGCCGCCGAGAATCACGATCTTGGTTCGCTCCGACGGTCGCGACTCGCATTCGGCCGGCGAACCGGGATCGATCTCGTAGGTCGAGTACATGTAGGAGGTCTGGGCGGGGAACTCGGCCGCGCAGGTGTCGACGCGGCGGTAGACCGGCGCCAGGCCGAACACCGCCCGCCTCGTCGCCACCTCCTCGACGCTCTTGCCGCTCAGTTCCGAGAGCCGGCGGTCGGAGAAGCCGAGAGACTTGAGGCGCAGCAGCGCCGGCGCGTCGCCGGGCAGGCCGGTCCGCCGGATCTCCTCCTCCACGTCCACCAGGTGCTTGATCTGTTCGAGGAACCAGCGGTCGTAGTGGCACGCCCCGCGGACGTCCTCGATGCCGAGGCCGAGGCGGAACGCCTGGGCGATCGCCAGCGCCCGATCGGGTCGCGGCGACGACACCGCGACCAGGGCCGACTCCCGCGATCCGTCGGACGCGATCTCGTTCAGTCCGGTCAGGTCCGTCTCCAGCGATCGAAATCCCTTCTGCAGCGACTCGGCGAAGGACCGACCGATCGACATCACCTCGCCGACCGACTTCATCGACGTCGTCAACACCGGTTCGGTGCCGGGAAACTTCTCGAACGTGAAGCGGGGGATCTTGGTGACCACGTAATCGATGGTCGGCTCGAACGAGGCCGGGATGACGCCGGTGATGTCGTTTCGCAGCTCGTCCAGCCGATAGCCGACGGCGAGCTTGGCCGCGACCTTGGCGATCGGGAACCCCGTGGCCTTGGAGGCGAGCGCGGAGGATCGCGAAACGCGGGGGTTCATTTCGATCACCACCAGCCGGCCGTCGTCGGGATTGATCGCGAACTGGACGTTGGAGCCGCCGGTGTCGACGCCGATCTCGCGCAACACCGCGATCGAGGCGTTGCGCATGACCTGGTATTCCTTGTCGGTCAGGGTCAGGGCCGGCGCGACCGTGATCGAGTCGCCGGTGTGCACGCCCATCGGGTCGACGTTCTCGATCGAGCAGACGATGATGCAGTTGTCGGCGTGATCGCGAACGACCTCCATCTCGAATTCCTTCCATCCGAGCACGGATTCCTCGATCAACACCTGCCGCGAGGGCGACGCGGCGAGCCCGCCGAGGACGATCATCTCGAACTCGGCGTTGTTGTAGGCGATGCCGCCGCCGGTGCCGCCGAGGGTGAACGACGGCCGGATGATCAACGGCAGGCCGATCTCCTCCAGGACCGTCCGGGCCTCGTCGATCGAGCGCACGGTCCGACTGATCGGACTCTGCAGGCCGATCCCCGTCATCGCGTCGCGGAACAGCTGGCGATCCTCGGCCTTGGCGATCGCGGCCGCATTGGCGCCGATCATCGCGACCCCGAACGCGTCGAGCACCCCGGTCCCGTGCAGTTCCATGGCGGTGTTCAACGCCGTCTGTCCGCCCATCGTCGGCAGGATCGCATCGGGGCGTTCGCGTCGGATGATCTCTTCGACGGTGCGGGCGGTGATCGGCTCGATATAGGTGGCATCCGCCATCCGCGGGTCGGTCATGATGGTGGCCGGGTTGGAGTTGATCAGCACCACCCGGTAGCCCTCTTCCTTGAGCGCCTTGCACGCCTGCGTGCCCGAGTAGTCGAACTCGCAGGCCTGGCCGATGACGATCGGACCGGCGCCGATGATCAGGATGGACTCGATGTCCGTGCGCTTCGGCATGGGGCAGGATCACTTTCGTGGCATGAACGGCCCATCGTCACCCCGGCCGTCGTCACCCCGGCGAGGGGATCGCGACCGGATTTCGGGTGGAGGATGGCGCCGGGGGTCAGGGAACCGCATTCCAAGCTTCGACGCCAAGCATGCACCAATGCCGCCGTGTGTCCAACGCGAATCCGCGAACCGGCGGCGACGTCAGCCTGCGGACGAGCGCGCGTTCTTCCCGAGGCAGGCGACGAAGCGCTCGAACAGGTAGTGGCTGTCCTGAGGCCCGGGCGATGCCTCCGGGTGGTACTGGACCGAGAAGATCGGTCGTCCGGCGACGCGCAGGCCCTCGTTGGTGCCGTCGAACAGCGACACATGGGTCTCGATCACGGTCGCGGGCAGGCTCTCGCGGTCGACGGCGAACCCGTGGTTCTGGCTGGTGATCTCGACCCGGCCGGTCTCCAGGTCCTTCACCGGATGGTTGGCGCCGCGATGACCCATGTGAAGCTTGTAGGTTCTGGCGCCGAGCGCCAGCGCCAGCATCTGGTGCCCGAGGCAGATCCCGAACACCGGCAGCCCGCGATCGCAGATCTCCCGGATCGTCGGCACCGCGTACGCTCCGGTCGCCGCGGGATCGCCCGGACCGTTGGAGAGGAAGACGCCGTCGGGATCGTGACGGAGGACGTCGGCGGCGGTCGCGGTTCCCGGGACCACGGTGACGCGGCAGCCGAGGTCGGCGAGACAGCGGAGAATGTTCCGCTTCGCGCCGTAGTCGATCGCGACCACGTGATGGCGCGGGTTTGTCTGGCGCCCGTAACCCCGCCCCGGCTGCCACCGGGTCTCGTCCCAGACATAGGTCTGGCGGCACATCACCTCCTTCGCCAGGTCGGCGCCCGCCAGTCCCGGCCAGCGCTCGGCCATGAAGCGGAGGGCGAGCGTGTCGATGTCTTCGCCGGGGGCGTGGATCATCGCCCCCCGGGGCGCGCCGACGTCGCGGATGCGGCGGGTCAGCCGCCGGGTATCGACACCGGTGATCGCCACCAGGTTGTGGGATTTCAGCCAGGAGCGGAGATGGCCGGCCGCCCGCCAGTTGGCCGGTTCGGTGATCGGCACCCGCAGCACGCAGCCGCGCGCCGCCGGCGTCAGCGCCTCGATGTCCTCCGGGTTGACGCCGACGTTGCCGATGTGCGGGAACGTGAACGTAATGATCTGGCCGGCGTAGGAGGGATCGGTCAGGATCTCCTGGTAGCCGGTGATCGAGGTGTTGAAGCAGACCTCTCCGACGGCGACCCCGAGGGCGCCGGCGCCGACGCCCCAGTAGACCGACCCGTCTTCCAGCACCAGCGCCGCATCGGCGTCGGGGGGCCGGGGCGCCGGATCGCGCCCTGCGGCCGCCGCCAAACGCGACGAGACTTCGGAAGTTTCGGACATGACGCCCCGAGCTCCCCGCCGAACGCAGCCATCGGCCCGCCCGCGAGAGCGGGAAGGACGGGATCGGCGACAGTCGTCTAAAGCAACAGCCGGCCTGTCGTCAACCCCTTGTCGCCAACCGAGTTCCTTGTATTTCAGAAGGTTATTTCGCTGTTAACGAACCGGGTCGGATTGGCATAGGATGCGTCGACGCAACTTCGGAGGGGCACGATGATTCGCGGTCGCCTGGACGAGGCTCTTAAAGCGTCGATGCTCGAGCGTGACGTGCGCGCGGTGTCGACGCTCAGGCTCATCCTCGCCGCGCTCAAGGACCGCGACATCGCCGAACGCGGCCGCGGCAACCATGCCGGGCTCGACGACCACCACATCCTGTCGCTGCTGCAGTCGATGGTGAAGCAGCGCCAGGAGAGCAACCAGGGATACGAGCGCGGCGGACGGGCCGATCTGGCACGCCAGGAAGCGGAGGAAATCGCCGTCATCGAGCGCTTCCTGCCGCCGCCGATGGACGACCGGGAGATGAGAGAGGTCGTCGCGACGGTGATCGCCGAGCTCGACGGCAAGAGCTTGCGCGACATGGGGCGGATCATGACGACCCTGAAGGAGCGCTATGCCGGTCGGATCGATTTCGCCGCCGCCGGCGCCGTCGTCAAGGAGCGGCTCGGCTGATCGCCGCGCGGGGTCCCTTTCGCCCGCCGGCCGCGGCGGGCGGCGGTGGCGCGATCATGGTGGGGTCCGATGGCGTTTTCGCAGCGGTTTCTTGATGAGCTGCAAGCCCGGACGGGGCTCGCCGCCGTCGTCGGCCGCCGCGTTCGCCTGCTGCGCAAGGGCCGCGAGTTCCTGGGACTGTGCCCGTTCCACAACGAGAAGACGCCGTCGTTCACGGTCAACGAGCAGAAGGGGTTCTTCCACTGCTTCGGCTGCGGCGCCCACGGCACCGTATTCGATTTCGTCATGCAGACGGAGGGGGTGGGATTCCGGGAGGCGGTGCAACGTCTCGCCGCCGAGGTCGGCCTGGAGCTGCCGCAGGAAACCCCGGAGGAGGCCGCCAGGGAGCGACGCCGTCAGACCCTTCACGAGGTGGTCGAGGCCGCCGCGGCATTCTTCCGAAGGATGCTGCGCGCGCCGGAGGGCGAGACGGCGCGCGCCTATCTGCGGCGGCGGGGCGTCGACGAGGCGACCGCGGACGCCTTCGGTCTCGGTTATGCGCCCGGCTCCCGGGCGGCGCTGCGGACCGCGCTCGCTCGCGACGGGTTCGACCTCGACCTGATGGTCGAGGCCGGCCTCCTGATCGCGCCCGAGAGCGGGACGACGGCCGCCTACGACCGCTTTCGCGACCGGCTGATGTTTCCGATCGCCGATCGCGGCGGCCGGGCCGTCGGATTCGGGGGCCGGATTCTCGGCGAGGGGGAACCGAAGTACCTCAACTCTCCGGAGACCCCGCTGTTTCGCAAGGGCGAGTTGCTCTACGGCCTGCCGCGGGCGAAACCGGCCGCGCTCGCCCGCAAGTCCCTGGTCGTCGTCGAGGGCTACCTGGACGTGATCTCCCTGGCGCGGGCCGGCTTCGACCATGCGGTGGCGCCGCTGGGGACGGCGCTGACGGACGAGCAGATCCGGGAGCTGTGGCGGCTGGTCGCCGAACCGGTGGTGTGTTTCGACGGCGATGCCGCCGGCGCGCGTGCCGCCGCCCGTGCCGCCGCCCGTGCCCTGCCCCTGCTGCGGCCGGGGTTCGGGTTGCGGTTCGCCGTTCTGCCCGACGGCGAGGATCCGGACAGCCTGATCGCGCGCGGCGGCGCGGACGCGTTCGCCCGCGCCGTCTCGGAGGCGGTGCCGCTGTCGGCGTTCCTGTGGCGCTCGACGGTCCGCGACGATCACGCGAAGACGCCCGAGCAGCGGGCGAGCCTGTGGAAGACGCTGCGCGACCACGTCCAGACGATCGCCGATCCCGACGTGCGCCGGGAATTCAAGGAGACGTTCTATCGCAGCCTGTGGCCCGACCGTCGCGACGGCGCCGCCGGCCCCCGGCGACGATTGCTGGCGGCGGCGCCGCTCGGCACCGAGGCGCTCGCGGCGCAGGCGGTCGAACGGTCCCGCGACGCCGAGAAGACCATGCTCGCGATCATCCTCACTCATCCGGGTTTCTTTCACGACGTCGAGGAGGAGTTGGGATCGGTGGTGTTCGCCGATCCGGCCCTCGATCGCTTGCGACAGGAACTGATCTTGCTGTTGTCCGGGGAGGGGACCCTCGATGCCGCGGACGTGCGGGACGCGCTGCGGCGGCGCGGTCTCGGCGACGCCCTCTCCGGGCTGCTGGAGGATCCGGTGATCAGGGTCCACCGCACGATCGGGCCGCAGGCCTCCGGCGACGATCTGGGGGCGACCTGGAGGCGGGCGGTGCGGGCGTTGAAGACCGTCGCGCTCGAAGCCGAACTGGTCGCGACGCCGCTCGCCGACGACGCTTCCGACGAGGAGATCGAGCGCCGCCTGAAGCTCAAGCGCGCCCGGCTCGACGACGGCAGCGACGATCCCGCCTGGTAGCCGGCCCGCCTGGTAGCCGGGTCGCGCTGGCGCGCCGGCGGCGCCGAACCGCATGCGTTTCGCGCGCGGATCTGCTATGGCCTCGGAGCGGCCGCCGCCGATAACGACGAAGGGCGAGCGGACGCGAGGGGAACGGGGGCGCTGAAGATGGTTTCTCGAACTGAAGAACAGCTTTGCAGTATCCTGCACGATGCGGTGTTTTATTTGCATTCTGGCTCTCACCCTATGAGCGTACAGACTATCAAGGGCGACCGGCATGGCTACCCTGTTGCCATAAATCGGGGGTCATCTGGAGAATGTCGGCAAAGTATACTGTCACCGTGATGCGTCACCCCGATGCCGCAGTGCACCGTAACGCTGTCACTGTAATGCCGGGCGGGTATTCTCGCCCTGATGCCTGGCAGGATGCCCAGGGCCGCGCAAGAATTGGAACACGCGGGCGAAAACCAGGGGGGAGCGCTATCCGGTTCATTCGTCTTTTCCTTGTAATCATTTGCTGGCCCGTGGCGCTGAGCGCGCAGGAGCTGAAGCCCGCAGAGGTGATCTCGGAGACGGTCTATACCCTGCCGCCGGGCGCCACGCTGCATCTGAGCAAGGCGATAGGGCCGGGGCTTGCGCTCTGGGTGCGGCGCCGGGACGGGGTGGACATCTATCTCAGTTCGGCCGGTGTGCAGCGCTTCGACGGCTACTGGATGGAAGGCAAGGGCGAGGTGGCGAGCCGCACTTTCGTCACGCCGCAGGGCGACATCAGCCTGATGCATCTGGGAAAGTCCATCGTCGGCAAGTTCACCTTCTGGGCACCGGCGCCGAACGCGCAATACAAGGATTTCTCGGGCGAACTGCGCTGGTCGCGCGACGGCGGCGTGGCGACCATGACGGGGTATGAGGATGGCGCAACCTACGCCTATCGCAATGGTGAGAGTTATGGGCCCTACACGGCGATCCCCAGCCATTTTCCGACGCCTTCGGGCGACATTCTCTATGTCGCGCGGACGGTCGAGGGCGACATCCGCGTCTTTCGCAATGGCGAGGATCTGTCGGGCCCGATCCCCGATGCGCGAATCGTGGTGGCGAGGGAATCGCTGGTCGACGGCGGCGGCTATGTCTTCGGCGTGCTGCGCGAGGCCGGCTTCTGGCTCATGCATAATGACAAGGTGATCGCGGGCGAAGATGTGATCGCCGACGTGGTGATTCCGGACCGGGCCGGACCACTGGCCTACATGCGCCGGATCGACAACCAGATCGAACTGGTGATCGGCGGCGTGCCAGTGGGTGAGCGTTTCGATGCCGCAAGTCCGGTAACGTTCTCTGCCGACGGCCGGCATTACGCCATGACCGGTCAGAGAAAGACCGGCGACGGAAGGGCGCAGCCGTACTTTCTGGTCGACGGCAACCTCATCGGTCCATTCGATGTCGGCGCGCTGGCGGGCTATCGCTTTGCCGGGGAAAGCGGTCCGTTTGCCTATGGCTATGTCGACAAGGGCGAGACCCATGTCCTCTTCGGCGAAGAACGGATCGGCCGCTTCGCCGCGGGCGATCACGTGCCCTCGCCGCGCACCTCGCCGGACGGGCGGCACTACGCGATCTATCGGGGCCATCCGGACGAGCCGCTGCTGCGCAGTGCGGAACGGACGGTGAAGCTGCAATCCGGCGATCAGGTCATCGCCTATGACGTGGACGACAGGGGCGACCTGCACGCCACGGTGCAGCGCGGCGACGCCCAGGTGCGGCTTTTCAACGACGCGGTGATCGGCACGTTCGGGTCGATCCCGATCGGGGAATTCTCGATCGAGCAGGGCGAGTTCGTCTTTGTCGGCGCCGGGGAGGACGGGCAGACCCTTTTCCGCGGCCGGACAGCGGCCTATACCGCCGACCGTTTCGTCTTTGCGAGGTTCGTCAAGCTTGCCGGAAAGGACCGGCTGGTCGCCCGCATCCTGCGCGACGGGCGGGAATATCTGGTGATCGACGACCGTATCGCCGGGCCCTTCGACGAGGTCTTGCTGGAGCGCGTGTCGCTCGACGGCAAACAGGCCGACGGGTTTGTCTTTCACAGCCGAACCGGCAACACGATCAGCCGGCACGACTGGTCGCTCTGAGCGTGCGGGGCCTTGCGGCGGAGGCGTTCGCGGCCGTGACCACCGCATGGTCATCCGCAGCCACCTCAAGGGCGACGCGCCTACGACCCTCGTCCGTTCCGATTGCGAGCGCTCCCGCCATGCGCTCGGCGGCATCCGGGACGACACCGGCAAGCGGGCGCTTCGGGTGATGCTCAACCCTTCCAGCGCGAGGAAGGCGCATCAAAAGAAGCGGCGTTAGCGACACCACGTCCGTAGCCGTCAGTCGGTGAAGATAGAGTCCGAATCCGGCCGGGCTCAACCGCCTCGTCGACTCGCCGAAAGACCGCCGTGTGACGCTTCAGGTCGCGCAGACGCGCTACAGGATCGATTGCTTGGTGGCCACGAGCGACCCCGCCGGGGGGTCGTGTTTTGCCTGAAGCGCCAAAAATTCAGAATAGAGGTGGGGTGCTGGTATCGGGCGCCGAAGTTGAAGCGCGAGACAATTCGCGAGGTCGGTGTCGATGCGGGATGAGCCACCGAGGGTATCTGCCATAAACAACATGGAAAAACGTATAATTACCCGCTGTCACGGCGATAGGACGGTGAAAGGCTGTGAAGCTCGACAATTTGGCGGACAGGACGGAGCGGACATCCGGCCGGCCGGTCAAAGTCCGAATAGGGGATTCGCGACTGTGCACGGACCCTCACTGATGAAGCCTTGGATACCATCGCCAGTGTGATGCTGGACGCGAATGCGCCTCTTGACGCCCGCATCCCGGCCGCTGAGGCATTTCTGAACAGAAGTGGGATCTGGGGGTCAGGTCTTGCGTTCACGCACCACCGTACCGGCGGGGCATGCCGCGATAAGGATAATATTCCTTGACGGCGGGTCGGCGCGCCGGTATGTAAGGCAGAAACGCTGTTGGAAACCGTGAAATCGGGCATGAACGGGCGGTCGCCTGCGGCTTCGGCTTCGGCTTCGCCTGCGGCCTCGGCGGCGGGTCGACGATCGAGGCGGCGATGTCTACATCTGTTTCAGGAAAAAAGGCAGACGAATCAAGGCGCCATGCGGAAGTCATGGCGACGTTTGCCTACGCCTGCGATCCACACGAATCCATGTGAATCAAGGAGTTGACCGCAGAAACGGACGACTTTTGGCTACAAATGGCTACGGAATCGTTCGGCTTCGGCGGGGTTCGTTGCCGATCAACGGCTTGACCGCCACGGGGGCGCAACGAAGGTCGGCAAGAAGTCGACAAAACGGCCCTCGGTGTCGACGGAATGGATAAAGAACACGAACCGCCGGTGCCGCCCTTGGGAAGGGTGTTCTGTCCGCGGTCGCGGCTGTCGGGCCCGTGGATCCGATCGGCCCCGCGGCGGCGTCGTCCCCGGGACCCGCGGCCCGGCGGCGGCGGCGGTCGCGCGCCACTCCCGCCATCGTGGCGGCGAACCAGGGTCTTGACTCGGGGTGTCCGTCGGTCCACATGTCCGATCGGGTGGCGCCCGGCGCCACTCGGGCGAGGTCCCCTCGAGGACTCAATAGGTCGGCAATCCGTTATGGCTGGCGTCATCGGGATGCGCTTCCCGCAAAGAGCGCAACGCGGCAAGAAACACCAATCTCCGGTCGTGGCCGCCGTTCCGGTTCGCGGGCCGTAAGGTGCACGACCGATAGCGGCGCGGCCCCGCCGCGCCGAACGACCGTCGATCCCTCCCGACCAACACCCCGTCTGGCCCACAGGCATCGCTCGCGTGTCGCAGTCCCTCTCGATCAGGCGCCCGGCGCCGGCCGTCCGCAGTTTCGCCACGATGGGTGGGGTAGATGGCCGTCGCTGCGATCTCGCCGCGGCCGCCGCGGAGCGGATCCCTGCGGGTCCGGACGAGGAGCGGGCGCCGAAGGCGCCGGTGCGATCGTGCTCCCGGCCGCGATCCGGACCATGCGATCGGTGAATGGACAGCGCTGCGATGGCGACGACGACGAAAGGTGGGACCTTGGTCCCTGACCCCCGGCACGAGGGCGGTGGCGAGCACCCCTCGCGGCGGTGGGCGCTGGCGTCGACACGACGCGAGGTCCTGGCCGCGATGCTCGGGCTGTTCGCCGGGCTGACGGCCGCCGATGGGGCGCGGGCCGCCCCGGCGCTGGGCAAGCCGGTTCCGTTCTCGATCGCGGGGCTGCGCCGGCGTGCCCAGCAGATGGCTGCAGGACCGTTCCAGCGGCAGGCGGGCAAGCTTCCCGAGGGGCTGGCCGGCCTGACCTATGACGACTACCGGGATATCCGGTTCCGTCCCGACCGGGCGCTGTGGGCGGACGCGAACCTGCCGTTCACGGCCCAGTTCTTCCACCTCGGCCTCTACTACACCGAACCGGTGCGGATCTTCGAGGTCGCAGACGGCGCTGCCGCGCCGGTGGTCTACGCGCCCGACCTGTTCGACTTCGGTCGCAATCGCCTCGAGGGTCCCGCCGGCGGCGACTTCGCCGGGTTCCGTCTCCACTACCGCTTGAACCGGCCCGACTACCGGGACGAGGTGGCGGTTTTCCTGGGCGGGACCTATCTGAGGGCGGTCGGTCGCGGCGGCCGCTACGGATTGTCGGCGCGCGGTCTCGCCATCGGCGTCGGCTCCGAGCGCGGCGAGGAGTTCCCGCTGTTCCGCGAGTTCTACCTGGAACGGCCGAAGCCGGAGAGCAGGACGGCCGTCCTTCATGCGCTGCTGGACAGCCCCAGCGCCACCGGCGTCTTCACCTTCACCATCCGCCCCGGCGAGACCACCACGACCGACGTCACCCTCAGCCTCTATCCCCGCACCGCGATCAGCCGGATCGGGTTCGCGCCGTTGACCAGCATGTTCTTTTTCGCCGCCAACGACCGCCTCGGGATCGACGATTTCCGGCCACAGGTCCACGACTCCGACGGCCTCGCGATCTGGACCGGAGCCGGGGAATGGATCTGGCGGCCGCTGGTCAACCCGGAGCGCCTGCGGATCAGCGCCTTCGTCGACAACAACCCGAGGGGGTTCGGGCTGTTGCAGCGCCAACGGGATTTCAGGGCCTTCGAGGACCTGGAGGCGCGCTACGAGTTGCGGCCCGGCGTCTGGATCGAACCGGTCGGCAACTGGGGCAGCGGTTCGGTGGATCTGGTGGAGATTCCGACCGATGCGGAGATCCACGACAACATCGTCGTCTTCTGGGCGCCGTCGGAACCGCTCGTCGCCGGGGCCGAGACGGCGCTCGCCTACAGGCTGCATTGGGGATTCGATCCGCCGGTGCGACCGCCGGGTGCGGAAGCCGTCGCCACCCGTGTGGGCCGTGGCAGCGAGCAGGACGGCCGGCTGTTCGTGATCGATTTCGCCGGCGGACGACTGGGCGAACTGCCCGCCGATGCGGCTGTAACGGCGGTCGTCAGCGCCTCGTCGGGGACCATCCGCAACGCCGTCGCGCAGGAGAACGACGTCGCAGCCGGGTGGCGCGCGTTCTTCGAACTGGTTCCCGGCGGCGACGAGGCGATCGACTTGCGCTGCTTCCTGAGGATCGGCGATCAGGCGCTGACCGAGACCTGGAGCTACCGCTGGGATGGCTGACTCATCGGCGATCCGGGCGCCGCGCGGAGCGCCGTCCGCCCGCACCGTGGCCCGCCGGCCGACCCGTGCGGCCGATCTCGACGCAATGGAGGTCGTGCGCGCCGTCGGTCGCGAACTCGCCGACATCGGAATCGTCGACCCGGCGCTGACCGGGCGCCTGGCCCGCGACCTCGCGGCGGAGGCCGGAGCGGCGCCGTCGCCCAGAACCGTCGCGGCCCTGACACGCGAGCGCATCGACGCCTGGGTGGGAGGGCTGGCGGAGGCGGCGGGCATCCGCCGCCCGGCCGCGATCCCCGCCGGCCGGGTGGCGCTGTTGGCCCTCAACCGCGAACACCCGCGACCGGACGATCTGCTCGCCTCCGAGCCGGCGCCAGGATTTCGAGAGGCGTTCGCACGGGCGCTTCCGGCCGCCTGCCCGCCGGACGCACCGTTGGCGATGCCGGTTCAGCCGCTTCGGTCATGGTCTCCCGGCGAGCCGGTGGAGACCCTGCATGCCCGGCGGCGGGCGCTTGCCCCCTGGCCGCGGCCGGCGCTGATCGTCGGTGCGGCGTCGGCCTCGACGGGGCTGGCCGGCTGGGAACTGTCGCGCGTGATGGCGGTCGGAGGGTACTCGGCGCTCGAGATCGCTCTTCTTGTGCTGTTCGTGCCCAATTTCCTGTGGATCGCGGTATCGTTGTGGTCCGCCCTCGCCGGGCTGTTCGTGTTGTGGCGGCGCCGGCCGCCGCGCGGACTGGCGCCGATCGGCGAGGCTTCGGCGCCGCTGACCTCGCGGACCGCGGTGATCTCGCTCACCAGCAACGAGGACCCGGCCCGCGTCCTCGGCGGTCTGGCGGCGATCTATGAATCGGTGAAGGCGACGGGACATCTCGCCGCGTTCGAGTTCTTCGTGTTGAGCGGCTCGACCCGCCCGGCGTGCTGGATCGCCGAGGAGATCGCCTGGGACACGGTGCGGCGGCGAATGGACGCGACGGGCCGGCTGTTCTATCGCCACCTGCTCACCGGGGAGTCGCGCAAGGCGGGCAACGTCGCCGATTTCGTTCGCCGCTGGGGGCACCGCTACGATCACTTCCTGATCCTCGACGCCGACAGCCTGGTCACCGGCGAAACCCTGGTGCGGCTGGCTCGCCTGATGGAGGCCAACCCGCAGGCGGGCATCCTCCAGACCGTTCCCAGGATGGTCAACCGCAACACCCTGTTCGCCCGCGTCCAGCAGTTCGCCGGCCGCCTCTATGGGCCGCTGTTCGCCGCCGGCCTGTCGTTCTGGCATCAGGGCGCCAGCAACTACTGGGGCCACAACGCCATGATCCGCACGCGGGCGTTCGCCGCGGCGGCCGGGATGCCGGTGCTTCCCGGAAAACTGCCGTTCGGCGGCCACATCCTCAGCCACGATTTCGTCGAAGCGGCCCTGATGTGCCGTGCGGGGTGGGGGGTCTATCTGCTCGCCGATGCCGAAGGCTCGTTCGAGGAGAGTCCGCCGTCGCTCGTCGATGCCGCCCAGCGCGATCGACGCTGGTGCCAGGGCAACCTCCAGCATGCGGCCGTGCTCGGCGGCAAGGGGCTCAGAACCCTCTCGCGGCTGCACATGCTCACCGGAATCATGTCCTACGCGGCGTCCCTGTTCTGGCTGGCGTTCATCATCGTCGGCTTGCTGGCCGCCCTGCAGGCGCGCTTCGAGGTTCCCACCTACTTTCTCGACACCAAGACGCTGTATCCCGTGTGGCCGATCATCGATGCCGAGCGGGCCGCGCGCCTGTTCGCCGCGACGATGGCGGTGCTGCTGTTGCCGAAGGTCCTCTCGCTGCTGATCTTGCTGCGCGACCGGGCGCTTCGCAGGGGCTTCCGCGGGGTGGTGCGGGCGTTCCTCGGGGTCCTGGTCGAGACGATCTACTCGGCGCTCTGCGCGCCGATCCTGATGCTGATCCAGAGCCGATTCGTGGTCGAGGTCCTGCTCGGCCGCGACAGCGGCTGGAAGGGCCAGATCCGCGACGACCGTGGGATCCCGTTCCGCGAGGCGTTCCGGCGCCATCGCGGCCACATGCTCGCCGGGACCCTGCTCGGTGCTGCCGCGTGGCTGGTGTCCCCGTCGCTGCTGATCTGGATGTCGCCGGCCGTCGCCGGGCTCGTCCTCGCGGCGCCGGTCAGTTACGTCGGCGCGCGGGCGAGCTGGGGCGGCGCCCTCCGCCGGGTCGGGTTGCTGACCATCCCCGAGGAGGGTGCGGTGCCGCCGATCGTCGTCTCCGCCGAGGAGCGGTCCGCCGAGATCGCTGCGCAGATGGCGGAAATCGCGGATCCGGTGCACGAGGTGCTCTCCGACGAAGGCCGCCTGATGCTGCATCTCGCGGTGGTCGGCCAGGGGGCTCCGGAAGCGGCGGCGAGCGCCCCGTCGTCGCCGGACATCCGTGCGGTCCTGGCCACCCCGGGACGGGGCCAGGACCCGCTGAGCGCCCTCGACAGCGCCCAGCTGTTGTCGGTTCTCGGCGATCCCGAAACCCTGCTGCAGGTCCGCCGCCGCCGTCGCCGCGGCGGGCGGAGGCGAGGCGACCGACCGCTGGCTCCCCCGCCCTGACGATTTGCCGCCGGCGCGGTTTGGCGTACTCTTGAGGGGTGCCGACCCTGCGACAGATGCGATACCTGGTGACGGTTGCCGAGACCCTGAGCTTCCGGCGCGCCGCCGAGTTGTGTCACGTCAGCCAGCCGACCCTCAGCGACCAGATCCGGGAGCTGGAGGCGCGGCTCAAGGTGCAGCTCATCGAGCGGACGCGGCGCAAGGTGGTGATGACACCGGTCGGCCGCGAGATCGCGGAGCGGGCGCGGCGGGTGCTGCGGGACGTCCAGGACATCATCGATCTCGCCGAGCGCGGCCGCCACGTTCTCGCCGGGACGCTGCGCCTGGGGGTGCTTCCGTCGCTCGGGCCCTATCTCCTGCCGCTCGTCCTGCCGTATCTCCACCAACGCTATCCCGATCTGTCGCTGTACCTGCGCGAGGATACGGCGGAAGACCTGCTCCGCAGGCTGGAGGACGGCGAACTCGATCTGCTGATCTTCCCGATCCCGGTCAGGCGGGAGGGATTCGCGACCGCCGCCCTGTTTCGCGAGCCGTTGTGGCTGGCGCTGCCCAAGGGCCATCCGCTGACCGTCAAGAACGAACTGACGCTGTCCGATCTCGAGGGCCTTACCGTCCTCGCACTGGAGACCGGGCACAGTCTGCACCGCAAGGTGCTCGCCCTCTGTCGCGAGAATGGTGCCAACCCGCTTCTGGACTTCGCCACCACCAGCCTCGACACCCTGCGCCAGATGGCGGCGATGGGCGTCGGCGCCACCTTTCTGCCCGCCCTCTACGTTCGCGCCGAAACCGGGCAGGACCGCCAGATAACCGTCCTGCCGTTCGCGGAACCGGCCCCCGGTCGCAACATCGGGCTCGTCTGGCGTGCGCAGTCGGCGCGACGCAGCGCGTACCTGGCGCTCGCTCAGCACATCCGCGACGTCCTCATCGCCTCCGTCCCCGAAGTCGTTCCCTTGACCGACCCCTAGCGCGACGTCTTCGCCCGCGTGTCGGGGCCCGTCGGACGAGACGGGCGAGGCGGATGATAAAGATAGGTAAAAACTATCAAAAACGATCTAAAAATCGATTGGATTTATAAGACGGAGTCGGGCAAAAGCGTGAGTGCGAGGGGCGAGAGCCCCCGACGTGTCCCGAACGCAGCCCCGACCACCCTGGAGATCGAGATGATCGAGAAACTCGCCAAGTTCGATGTCGCCAAGCATCGGTTCAATGAGGAATTCGCTTTCCGCGTCCGCAACCGGCGCAACCGGTTGCTCGGCTTGTGGGTCGCGACCCGCCTGGGCTTCAGGGACGACGCCGTCGAGGCGTTCGCCAAGTGGGTGCTCGGAACCGGCATCGACCTGCCCGACGACCAGAAACTGGCACGGCGGATCGCCAACCGTTGCGAAGAGATCGGGTCGCCGTTGACGTCGATCGCGATTCGAACCGAGATGGATCGCCTTGGTGCCATCGCGGCGCTGGAGTTCGCCGCGGTCGAGCCGCCTCTGCCGTCGCGGGCGGCATGACGGGGAACGGCGACGACCGGCGAGGCGGCGGTGCGCCCGAGACTCCGGCCAGGCGTCGGTGTGAGATCACTCGCCGCCGTCCCAAGCGCCGTCGTCGCGGGACCGGCCTCCGGCCGGGCGTGAACGAGGCTCAGAACAGGCGGCCGCCGTCGGGAACGGGCTGGTCGGGGGCGATCAGCACCACGTGTCCGTGGGCGTCGGGAAAGCCGAGCACCAGCACCTCGGACACGAAGGGACCGATCTGGCGGGGCGGCAAGTTGACCACCGCCGCCACTTGGCGGCCGACCAGCGTCTCGGGAGCGTAGTGGCGGGTGATCTGGGCCGACGACCTCCTGATGCCGAGATCGGCGCCGAAGTCGATCCACAGCTTGATCGACGGCTTGCGCGCTTCCGGATAGGGCTCGGCACGGACGACGGTGCCGGCGCGGATGTCGACCGTCGCGAAATCGTCGTAGGTGATCGACACGTCGGCGCTCCCCGGCGAACGGAACGGACCCGAGAACACGACGGCCGCCCCCCAAGGGGCGGCCGTCCAAACCACGTCCTGGTGGCGTTGGTCGCGCGGGCCTCAGGCCCCCTGCTTCATCTTCAGCACCATGTTCTTCAACTCGTCGAGCGACTGGGAGATGCGGCTGTTGATCAGGGCGGTCGCCTCCTGGTTGGCCTTTCCGACCATCTCGGCGAGTTCCTTCATGTTGGCGAGCGCCTTCTCGAACGCGCTCTTCGCGAGCTCGGCCTGTCTCGCGGCGGCCTCCGGCGGCGAGGCGCTCTTGGAGATGGCTTCCACCGCCTTGGTGGTCTCGTCCATGGTCTCCTTGAGGATCTCGGCCTGACGCCGTGCGATCGCCTGGATGCCCTCGAAGGCGACGCGATTGGCGTTGGTCAACGCTTCCATGTTCTTCTGCTGGCCGGCCACCAGCGCGTCGATGTCGACGCCCGGCAGCTTGTACTGCTTGATCATCTTCTGGAATTCGTCAGTGAACTTGGTCGGGTCGAAGTCCTTCATGAACTTCGTCACGTCGGGAAACAGTTCTGGGCTCTTCGCCATGGCCACTCCTTCGCCGGGTCTGCCGGGTACGATGAATAACGATTGATGCCCGAACTATCGGCCAAGCGGGCGGCGATGTCAACGATTATGTTGCAGTGCACAAAAATGATACCGCATCGCAACAATCTCATTAACTCATTGCGATAAGGAGAAAAATTTCAAGACCGCCGGCGCCGCTGCGTCAGCCGGCTCATCCTTCGGCTGGCGCCTCGCTCTGCGGACCCTCGCCCCTGTCAGCCGCCGCCCGCGAACGCCGCTCCCACCGGCAGCATCTCTGGACGAGTCCCTCCGCGCGTCGCAGGTCGCGATCGAGCCGGGCCATGGTGCGGGTCATGTCCTCGCTGTCGTCGCGCAACCACACCCGAAGCGTATCGAGATAGATCAGCGCCACACCCTTCACCCGGATCGCCCCTCGCAGACCGGAACAGGTCAGTCCTGCGGCTTCCAACATCCAGGCGATCGAGATGGCGAGCCGCGGCAGCGTGAACAGAAGCGTCGCCGGATCGGCCGGAAGATCCCGGAGAATCGCCGCGACCGCATC
The DNA here is from genome assembly GCA_050329575.1 of Rhodospirillales bacterium. Taxonomy (GTDB): domain Bacteria; phylum Pseudomonadota; class Alphaproteobacteria; order Rhodospirillales; family Defluviicoccaceae; genus JAUXFS01. Next base: position 128,442 of record JBHJOP010000009.1, read on the forward strand.
CTTGTGGGGCGAGAGGGCATCGAATCGCCGCATCAGGACGTCGAACAACCGATCGCGGACGCTCTCCTCCCGGTCGGCGGCCCCGCCGGCCAGCACCCGGCGGTCGAAACGGCCGATGATTCCGGCAAGGATGGCGGCTTTGCTCGGGAAGGCGCCATAGACGTCGGCAAGCGGGACCCCCGCCTCCTCGGCGATTTCGGACAAGGACAACCCGCGCCAGCCACGGATCGCCGCCAGCTCGAGAGCCGCGGACAGGATGCGATCGGAGACGTCTTCCTTGCGTGCCACCGGACCCTCCACCACAAGGAGAGCCCGATTGTATCAGCAGCGCGTGTTCAGATCGAAACACAAAATCCCGCCGCCGGTCCGCGGGGCGACCGGGTTGGCGATGCGCCTATCCGGCGAGATCCCGACTGCGATCGCGGGCGGCGGCGACGGCGGCGGTCAGCAACGGCTGCAGGCCGTCGGCAGCGGTCAAGACCGCGATGGCCGCGGCCGTGGTCCCGCCGGGGCTGGTGACCGCTTGACGCAGGGCTCGGGGGCTGTCGTCGCAGCGATGCAGGAGTTCGCCGGCACCGGCGACGGTGGCGCGCGCCAGCCGCTCGGCGAGTTCGGCCGGCAGGCCGATCTCCACGCCCGCCGCGGCCAGGCATTCGACCAGCAGGAAGACGTACGCCGGACCGCTGCCGGAGACCGCGGTGACCGCGTCCATCAACGCCTCGTCCCCCATCCAGGCGACGTCGCCCACCGCCTCGAGCAGTCCCGAACACAGCGCCCGCTGCCCGGCGTCGGTCCGGTCGTTGGCACAGGCGACGCTGATCCCGCGACCGATCGCCGCCGGGGTGTTGGGCATAGCGCGGACGACCGCCGCCTCGGTGCCGAGCGCCGTCTCGAAGGCGGCGATCGTCTTGCCGGCGGCGATGGAGAGGAAGACCGCCCCGGCGGCGACGAAGCGCGCGTAAGCCGGGACCGCGGCGGCGACGACCTGCGGCTTGACCGCGAACACCACCACGTCGGGACGAGCCCCCGCGGCGATCGCGTCCGGACCGGCGACGACCGCGACGCCGAGACGGTCGAAGGCGGCCGCGGCTTCGCGGTCGGGCTCCACCACCGTCACCCGTGCCGCCTCCACTCCCCGCTGGAGCCAGCCGCGAAGGAGGGCACCGCCCATCCGGCCGCCGCCGACGAGGATCAGCGTCGGCGCCACGGGTGTCGCTCTCAAGCCTCGCCGACGGTGTCGATCATTGCCGCGGCGAGGGCCTCGGCTGCCGCCTTGCCGCCCCAGATGACATACTGGAAGGCCGGGTAGAACCGTTCGCACTCGATGATTCCGTTTTGCATCAGATCCTCGATCTGCTGCAGCGTCGGACCGGCGCTGCCGCGCAGCGGCAGGGCGTGACGATAGGTGATTAGCCCCTCCTCGTGCCAGACGGCGAAGTGCCCCATCCACAGCTTCTCGTTGGCGAGGGCCAGCAGTTCGTTGACCACCGGACGTTTGCGATCGGGAACCCGGATGTCGAAGGCGAGGGTGAAGTGCATCGCGCCGGCGGGCGCGTTCCAGGCGAAGTAGAGGTTATAGTCGCACCAGCGGCCAGGCACCTGGATGGCGATCTCCTCGTCGCTCGGTCGATCGAACACCCAGTCGTTGTCGGCGATGAGTTGCTCGATCACATCGAGAGGACTGCGGCTCTCGGCTCCCGACACGGGGATGACGGTCATGGATGGCTCTCCTCGCAGTTCGGTGGACTCGATTGGGGACCGCTCGCCTCGGGCGCCACAAGGAGGATGACGCACGACATATTGCGCTTTCTTGACGTTTCCCTACAAGCTATAGACTGCCACACGACCGTGACCGGTGCAAGCCGGGAAAACGATGGCCAGAGCCGGTTGTCCTGCCCGTGGCGCCGGCCGCTAGTCCTGGGCGGCGGCCGCCTTGCCGGCGCGCGACCGCGGCTTTCGCTTCGCCGCCGTCAATTGCGATTCCAGCACCGCGATTCGCTGCTCCTGTTGTTCCTGGGCGGCACGCGCATTGACGGCGGTCGCCTTGACCGCTTCGAACTCCTCGCGGTCGACGAGGTCGAGTTCGGCCAGCACCCGCTCCAGCTTCTGGCGAATCAGCCCGTCGATCTCGTCCTTGATGCCGGTCAGGGCGGAGACGGCGCCACTCGCCACCTTCGCCAGGTCGTCGAGCAACCGGTTGCTGGTCTGCATCGTTTCGATCTCCGTCGGCCATCCGTCTTGCGTCGCGGCGTTCGCGGCGCAGGGCGGCATTATGGGGCGAGGGCGGCATCGCCGCAACGGCACTTGCCTGGTACGGCGACGCCACGCCCCATCTCCACAAAAAGTCTGTGCGGTTCCGTCGGCTCTGGATATGATGGACGTCATCAGCGGGACGGCGGCGGGCGAGGGATCGCGTGAATCCCGGGCCGCCGCGGAAGACAGCGGGCTCGAGGGATGAACAGGACCAGACTCGGAAGCGACGATGCCGCCGACGCGGCGATGAGCGCGGAGCGGTTGCGGACCGTTCTCGACCGGCACGAGGCTTGGATCGGTTCGGGCTGGGAGTTGGGCCAACGGGCGGACCTGCACGGCCGCGACCTCCACGCGTGCGATCTTCAAGGCGTCGTGCTCGCCGAGGCCGACCTCCACCGCGCCGATCTCCACTGCGCGGATCTCGCCCAGGCGGAACTCGACGGGGCCGATCTGCACGCGGCGGACCTGCACCGGGCCGATCTTCGCGATGCGGTCCTGGAGTGGGCGGACCTCCACCGCGCCGACCTGCGCGAGGCCGATCTGCATGGAGCCGACCTGCGGGAGGCGGACCTGCACGGGGCCGATCTGCACGGCGCCAATCTCGAGGGGGCCAATCTCGAGCATGCGGACTTGCGAGGGGCCGATCTCAGGCGGGTCAAGGGTTTGACGTCGGTGCAGCTCGCCGCCGCGACGTGCGACGAGATGACCCGGTTGCCGGCAGGCTTGACGGCAGGAGGCGACGCGGGGACGAACGGGTGAGCGGTCCCGGCCCGGCCCGTCGATCGGATCGGGCTTCGCCGTCACGTCAGGCGCGCACCTCCAACTCGCACCACACCGGGGTGTGGTCGGATGCCTTGTCCCAGCCGCGCGGCGTGCGGTCGATCCCGGCCGCCCGCAGCGAATCGGCGGCCTGCGGCGACAGCAGCAGATGGTCGATGCGCAGGCCCTTGTCCTGGGGCCAAGCGCCGCCTCGGTAGTCCCACCAGGTATAGCGGCCGGGCGCGTCGGACAGCGACCGCACCGCGTCGGTCAGGCCCAGGAAGACGATCTTGCGCAGGGCCGCCCGCGATTCCGGTCGGCAGAGGGCGTCGTCTCGCCAACCCTGCGGATCGTAGACGTCGTCGTCGTCGGGGGCGACGTTGTAGTCGCCGCCGACGACGAAGGCGTCCTCGGTCTCCAACAGCGCCTGGACATGCCGGTACAGCCGTTCCATCCAGGCGAGCTTGTAGGCGAACTTGCCGCCGTCGACCGGGTTGCCGTTGGGAAGATAGATCGAGGCGACGCGGACGCCGGCGGTGAATGCCTCCAGGTATCGGGCCTGGTCGTCTCGCGGATCGCCCGGCAGCGCCCGCTCCAGCACCTCGATCGGCCGTTTCGACAGGACGGCGACGCCGTTGTAGGTCCTTTGGCCGACGCTGGCGCAGTTGTAGCCGACGTCCCCGAGAACAGCGGCCGGAAACGCCTCGTCGACGATCTTGGTTTCCTGCAACAGCACCACATCGGGCGCGGCCTCCGCGAGCCAAGCCAACAGGTGGGGCAGCCGCGCGGTGATCGAGTTGACGTTCCAGGTCGCGATTTTGATCACCGGACCGCCTCCGGCGCGGTCCGGCGAAGAGGCGTGGCGCTCAGACCGAGAACGACGATCCGCAGCCGCATGTGGACGACGCATTGGGATTGCGGATCGCGAAATAGGAACCGACCAAGTCCTCGACGAAGTCCACTTCCGATCCCTTCAGCAGCTCGAGGGACACGTCGTCGACGACGACGGTGACGCCGTCGCGCTGGAACAGGCGGTCGTCGTCGTTGCGCCGATCGTCGAGGCTGAAGCCGTACTGGAACCCGGAGCAGCCGCCGCCCGAGACGGCGATGCGCAACATCAGCGCGCTGTCGCCTTCCGCCGCCGCCAACGCGGCGATTCGTGCCGCGGCGCGTTCGGAGATGCTGAGCAGCTGCGCTTCGTCGACGGTGGCGGTGTCGGGCATCGCGGATCCACTCGCTGTCGGGGCGGGACCGTTCCGCCCAACGCCTTCAAATATGGTGTGCTTGGTCGTGGCTTGTCAAATCCGCAGGCGGTCGGCGGCGGGGGCGCGGAAACCGGCATTGCTCCGGCCGACGGCGGTTTGTAGGGTGCGGCCATGACTGCCGCCGACAGCCTGGCCTCCTGGGCCTGCAGGCCCGCCGAGAGCCGCGGCCGCCTCCATTCGGAGCCCGAAAGCGTCAGTCGCACCTGCTTCCAGCGGGACCGCGACCGCATCATCCACTCGGCGGCGTTCCGGCGGCTCGAGTACAAGACCCAGGTGTTTGTCAACCACGAGGGCGATTTCTTCCGCACCCGGCTCACCCACAGCCTGGAGGTCTCGCAGATCGCTCGTTCGATCTGCCGGTCGTTGCGCCTCAACGAGGATCTCGGCGAGGCCCTCGCTCTCGCCCACGACCTGGGTCATCCGCCGTTCGGACATGCCGGCGAGGATGCGCTGCGCGAGATGATGGGGCCGTTCGGGGGCTTCGATCACAACGCCCAGAGCCTGCGGGTGATCACCCGTCTCGAGCATCGCTACGCCGCGTTCGACGGCCTCAACCTCACCTGGGAGACCCTGGAGGGGGTGATCAAGCACAACGGGCCGCTCGTCGGGCCCGGCGACGACCGGCCGCTGCCGCAGGCGATCGCCGAGTACGTGGCGCTCCACGACCTGGAGCCGGCGACCCATGCCGGCGCCGAGGCGCAGGTGGCCGCGCTCGCCGACGACATCGCCTACAACAACCACGACATCGACGACGGCCTGCGGGCCGGCCTGTTCACCGTCGACGACCTCGACGACGTGCCGCTGGTCGGGCCGGTGTTCCGGGACGTCAGGGGCGCCTACCCCGACCTGGAGCGGTCGCGGCTGGTCTACGAGGCGGTGCGCCGGCTGATCGGCCACATGGTGCACGATCTGGTCGACGAGACCCGGCGGCGGATCGCCGACCTGGCACCGGCCGACGCCGACGCGATCCGTCACTGCGGCCGGCCGGTGGTCGCGTTCTCGGAGGCGATGCAGAGCAACGACCGTGCCCTGAAGGCGTTCTTGTTCGAGAACATGTACCGCCATTACAAGCTCAATCGGATGAGCAGCAAGGCGCGACGGCTGGTTCGTGACTTGTTCCGGCTGCTGGTCGACGAGCCGGGCTGTCTGCCGACCGATTGGCGGCGCCAGGCGGGCGATCCCGGCTCGCTCCGAACCGCCCGGGTGGTCGCCGACTACATCGCCGGAATGACCGACCGCTACGCGCTCGACGAACACCGCCGGCTGTTCGACGTGCAGTCGAGGAGCTCATGAACCTGTTTCGCCATTTTCGCGACCGGGTGGTCGGCGAAGTCGAAGGGCTGGTCGCCGAAGGCGGCTTGCCGCCGGGCCTGGAGACGGCCCGGATCGCGGTCGAACCGCCCCGCGACCCCGGACACGGCGACGTCACCACCAACGCGGCGATGGTGCTGGCCGCCGCCGCCGGCCTGCGGCCGCGGGATCTGGCGGCGATGCTGCTCCCCCGCCTCGCCGCCCTCCCGCACGTCGAGGCGGCGGAGATCGCCGGTCCGGGCTTCATCAACCTCCGCCTCGGCGACGCGTTCTGGCACGCGCGGCTCGCCGACATCCTCACCGCCGGCACCCGCTATGGCGACTCCGCGCTCGGCGCCGCCACCGCGGTCAACGTCGAATACGTCTCGGCCAACCCCACCGGTCCGCTGCACGTCGGCCACGGACGCGGCGCGGTGGTCGGCGACGCGCTGGCGTCGCTGCTCGACAAGGCGGGGTTCGCCGTCACCCGCGAATATTACGTCAACGATGCCGGGGCCCAGGTCGACAAGCTCGCCGACGCCGCCTACTGGCGCTATCTGCAGGCGCTCCCTGAAGATGACCGGGCGCTCCCGGGGGCATTGCGGGTGCCGAGCGAAGAGATGCCGGACATCGAATACAAGGGCGAGTACTTGGTCCCGGTCGGCCAGGCGCTGGCCGAGCGCCACGGCGCCGCCCTCGTCGACCTTCCGCACGCGGAACGGCGGCGGCTGGTCCGGGACTTCGCCGTCGAGGCGATGATGGGGCTGATCCGCGACGACCTCGCCCTCCTCGGCATCCGCTTCGACGTCGTGTCCTCGGAGCGGGCGCTGGTCGAGCAAGGCGGCGTCGATGCGGCGCTCGACCGGCTCGACCGGCTCGGGCTGATCTATACCGGTGTCCTCGAGCCGCCGAAGGGCAAGCTGCCCGACGACTGGGAACCGCGGCCGCAAACCCTGTTCAGGGCTACCCGGTTCGGCGACGACGTCGACCGGCCGCTCAGGAAGTCGGACGGGTCGTGGACCTACTTCGCGACCGACATCGCCTATCATCTCGACAAGTTCCGCCGCGGCCATCGGACGATGATCGACGTCTGGGGCGCCGACCACGGGGGCTATGTCAAACGGATGAAGGCGGCGGTGCAGGGCGTCACCGAGGGCGAGGGGATGCTCGACGTCAAGCTCTGCCAGATGGTCAACCTGCTCGACGGCGGCCAGCCGGTGAAGATGTCGAAGCGGGCAGGGACCTTCGTCACTCTGCGCGACGTCGTCGAGCGGGTCGGCCGCGGCGTGTTCCGGTTCATCATGCTGACCCGCAGGAACGACGCCCAGCTCGACTTCGATTTCGAGAAGGTGACCGAACAATCGCGCGAGAACCCGGTGTTCTACGTGCAATACGCCCACGCCCGCTGCCGCTCGGTGTTCCGCCACGCGGCTGAGTTGTTCGGTGAGGACCGGCTGAGCGATCGGGCGCTGGCGGCCGTCGATCCGCGACCGCTCACCGACCCGGGCGAACTCGCCCTGATCAGAGCGATGGCCGGCTGGCCGCGACTGGTCGAGAGCGCGGCGGAAGCCCACGAACCGCATCGCGTCGCGTTCTACTTGCAGGAGCTCGCGGCCCTGTTCCACCTGTTTTGGAACAAGGGCAACGACGACGCGCGATTGCGGTTCATCCATCCGGACGATCACCCGCTGACTCTGGCGCGTCTCGCCCTGGTGCGCGGTGTGCAACTGGTGATCGCCTCGGGCCTCGAAGTGATCGGCGTCGAACCGGCGGAGGAATTGCGATGACGACCTTGGGACCGCCACCCCGCAGCCTGGACCCGGAGAACGCCGCCGCCGGCGACGACCCCGCGGGATCGTGGCGGCGCGTGCTGGGCCGCAGGCGGGTGTGGGGCGGCATCGCGGCCGTCGCCCTGCTGGTGATCGGCGGCGGCGGCCTCGCGCTGTTTGGCCGCGACGATGCGCCACGCTACGCCGATCCGTCCGAGGCGCCGTTGATCCGCGCCGATCCCGAACCGGTCAAAGAGCGCCCCGAACAGCCGGGCGGCATGGAGGTCGCCAACCGCGACAAGCTGGTCTATCGGCGGCTGGAAGGAATGACCGAGCCGCCGTCGGTCGAGAAGCTGTTGCCGGAGCCGGAACAGCCGCTGCCGCCGCCGCGCCCGGTCCCGCCTCCGGAACCGGACCCCGCCGCCGCCGCTCCCGCAGCGGTCGCCGCCGCCGAGGAGGGCTCCGTCCCCGCAGCGGCCGCCGTCTCCGAGACGGCCCCCGCCGAACCGTCGGCCGAGGACCGTCCGCGCCCCGCCGACCAGGCCGCCTTGGCGCCCACCCCGACGGTCGCCACCGCGGCCAAGGCGTTCCAGGTGCAGCTGGTCGCGGTCGGCAAGCGCGAGCAGGCCGAGGCGATGTGGAAGACGCTGCGCGGCAAGCACGCGGATCTGCTGGGCGCACTCGAGCCGACCATCGCCCGCGCCGAACTCGCCGGCAAGGGGGTGGTGTATCGGCTGCGCGCCGGTCCCCTCGACGGCGAGGCCCGGGCGCGGTCACTGTGCGA
>JBHJOP010000102.1:0-6372 GCA_050329575.1 Rhodospirillales bacterium
ATGACCGACGACGAGAAGCGGCTGACCGCCTATCACGAGGCGGGCCATGCGCTGGTCGGATTGCGCACCCCCGGCAACGATCCGCTGCACAAGGTGACGATCATCCCGCGCGGCCGGGCGCTCGGCGTCACGATGAACCTTCCGGATCGCGACCGTTACGCGTTCAGCAAGCGCGAGCTTCAGGCCCGGCTGGCGATGATGTTCGGCGGCCGGATCGCCGAGGAACTGGTGTTCGGGCCCGAGAACGTCACCACCGGCGCCGGCAACGACATCCAGCAGGCGACCAACCTCGCCCGCCGGATGGTCACCGAGTGGGGGATGAGCGACGCGCTCGGCCGGCTCCGGTACAGCGACAACGAGGATCAGATCTTCCTCGGTCGCGCGATCACCCACACGCAGAATGTCTCCGACGAGACCGCCCGGTTGATCGACACCGAAGTGCGACTGTTGATCGAGCAGGCGGAGGCGACGGCACACGGCGTGCTCGGCGAGGACCTGGACGGCCTGCACGCCATCGCCGAGGCGCTGCTGGCCTTCGAGACGCTGACCGGCGATGAGGTGCGGACCATCCTCGCCGGCGGCAGTGTCGTTCGCGACGACCATCCCGGCGAGGACCGGCCGCCGAGCAAGACCTCGGTGCCGCCGGTCGGTGATGGGATCGTCCCGCGCCGCCGCCCGGTTGTCGGCGGCCCGCAGGTGCAGCCGCAAGGCTGATCGGTTTCGCCGCTCGTGCTCGGGCCGCCCCGATGGCTTCGGGGCGGTCTTCGTGCATGTCGCGGGGCGGCTTCGTCCGCCCGACCCGGCAGGAAGGGCTGGCGGGCTTGATTGCGTGCCCGTTCGCGGATCTGTATAGCTTTAAATGCAGAGCACCGGACGAGGCCGCCCCCACCTCGCGCATCCGACGTCTCGGATGCGCGATCGGGACGACGGGCTCTCGATCCGGTATCCCTGATCCAACCCGTTCGGCACGCGACCGCCTTCGCCACCGGCGTCGGTCGGTTCGCCCGGGCGGGCCAGGGGACGGAACCTACTCGCGGCTGGGCGGAGATCCTGCCGCGCGCTCGGGGAGGGGGTGCAACGACATGAGCAGGATGACCGGTGAAGACATCTTGCGCCGCCTGTATCCGGAGCTCGACGCCGGCGGCTTCAGCCACGATGACCAACTGGTGACGTTCTTCACTCGCGTGCGAGCGCTCCTGCCGCCGGGAGCGGTTGTGATGGACTTCGGCGCCGGTCGTGGCAAGTCGAGCGAGATTCCCTGCGACTACAAGCGCGACCTCGTTCGCCTGCGGGAGACCTGTGCGAGGTACGTCGGCGTGGACATCGACGAGGTCGTTCTGCAGAATCCTCTGGTCGACGAAGCCGTGGTCGTCGCCCCGTTGCAGCCGTTTCCCTTCGAGGACGCATCGTTCGACATGATCGTCTCCTTACGGGTGTTCGAGCACGTCGCCCGTCCCGACGTCTCCGCCGCCGAACTCGACCGGGTGCTGAGGCCGGGGGGCTGGATCTGCGCCCTGACGCCCAACAAGTGGGGCTACATGGGGATGGCGGCCCGTCTCCTGCCGGAACACTCGAAGGCCAGGCTGCTGGCGATCTTTGCGCCGGCCCGGAAGATCGAGGACCATTTCGTCACCCGCTACCGGATGAACACGCGACGAGCCCTGCGGCGGCTCTTTCCCGAGCCACGCTTCTCCCACCACAGCTACGTCTTTGGCGGACCGCCGGCCGCCCACGCCAACAGCCTGGCGCTGGCGCGGCTGGCGATGGCCTACGAGTGGCTGATGCCGCCGTCGTTGCGAAAATCGCTCCACGTCTTCATTCGCAAGAACCCCGTGTAACCACGGGCGCGACCGGGGGCACCCGCCGGCGTGCGCCGGGGCCGGCCGGATCAGCCGTCGATCCGGCGCCCGGAGGCGGGGTCGAAGAGATGCAGGGCGGCGCCGTCCGGCAGCACCGGCAACGTCTCGCCCGGTCGGGCGACCACGTGACCCGGCAGCCGGATCACCAGATCGGCGTCGCCGATGCGGCCGTGAATGAGCGTGTCGGCGCCGAGGGCTTCCGCCACGTCGACCCGGAGGCGCCAGGTCGCGGCGTCGCGTTCCTCCGCCAGCCGCAGGTTCTCGGGTCGGATTCCGAGGGTGACGGCGCGGCCGTCGAGGGCGGTGACGGCGCCGTTGGTGGTCGCCAAGGTCGATCCGTCCGCCAGCCGCAGGGCCCTCGCCTCGACGCGCACCGGCAGGAAGTTCATCGACGGCGAGCCGATGAACCCCGCCACGTAGGCGGTGGCGGGCCGATCGTAGACGTCCTTCGGCCGGCCGATCTGCTCGGCGATGCCGGCGTTCATCACCACCAGCCGGTCGGCCAGGGTCATCGCTTCGGTCTGGTCGTGGGTGACGTAGATCGAGGTGACGCCGAGATCGCGGTGCAGCTTCCGGATCTCGAGGCGCATCTGGACCCGCAGCTTGGCATCGAGATTGGAGAGCGGTTCGTCGAACAGGAACACCGCCGGCTCGCGGACGATCGCGCGGCCCATGGCGACCCGCTGCCGCTGCCCGCCCGAGAGCTGCCGCGGTCGGCGCTGCAACAGCTCCTCCAGTTGCAGGATGGCGGCGGCGCGGCGCACCCGGGCGTCGATGTCGGCCTTCTTCATGCCGCGATTGCGCAGCCCGTAGGCCATGTTGTCGTATACCGACATGTGCGGATAGAGGGCGTAGTTCTGGAACACCATGGCGATGTCGCGGTCCTTGGGTTCCAGCCGGTTGACCACCCGCTCGCCGATGGCGATCTCGCCGGCGGTGATCTGTTCGAGGCCGGCGATCATCCGCAGCACCGTCGACTTGCCGCAGCCGGACGGGCCGACGATGACGATGAACTCGCCGTCGGCGATCTCCAGGTCGATGCCGTGGATCACGGCGACCGGGCCGTAGGACTTCTTCACCCCGCGCAGGCTCACGCTCGCCATCGCCGACTCACTTCTCGGTTTCGACCAGTCCCTTGACGAACCAGCGCTGCATCACGATCACCACGATCACCGGCGGCACCATCGCCAGGATCGCGGTCGCCATCACCATGTGCCATTGTACCGCCGCGTCGACCACGTTCACCATCCGCGAGATTCCCATCACGACGGTGTAGTAGCGCTCGTCCGTGGTGACGATCAGCGGCCACAGGTACTGGTTCCAGCCGTAGATGAACTGGATCACGAACAGGGCGGCGATCGAGGTGCGGCTGAGCGGCAGCAGGATGTCCCAGAAGAAGCGGATCGGCCCGGCGCCGTCGATGCGGGCGGCTTCGGCCAGCTCGTCCGGAACGCTGAGGAAGAACTGCCGGAACAGGAAGGTTGCGGTCGCCGAGGCGATCAGCGGAATGGTGAGACCGGTGAAGGAGTTGAGCATGCCGAGGTCGGCGATGACCTTGAACGTCGGCAGGATCCGCACCTCGACCGGCAGCATCAGGGTGATGAAGATCATCCAGAAGAAGCCCATCCGGAACGGGAAGCGGAAATAGACGATGGCGTAGGCGGCGATGATCGAGATCGCGATCTTGCCGAGGGTGATGCCGAGCGCCATCACCAGGCTGTTCCACATCATCAGCCCGACCGGCGGCGCACTGGTGGCGCCCCGCAGCCCCTGCAGGATCACCTCGCGGTAGTTCTCGAAGAAATGGCGGCCGGGCAGGAACGGGATCGGCGCCTGCAGCATGGTCATCCGGTCGTGGGTCGAGGCGACGAAGGTCAGATAGACCGGCAGCGCGATGATCAGGATGCCGACCACCAGCACCGCGTGCGACAGGAAGGTGACCCAGGGGCGGTTCTCGATCATCGCGGTCTCAATAATGCACCCGGCGCTCGATGTAGCGGAACTGCACCACCGTGAGCGCGATGACGATCGCCATCAGCACCACCGACTGCGCCGCCGAGCCGCCGAGATCGAGCGCGCGGAAACTGTCCGACCAGACCTTGAACACCAGAATCTCGGTTGCCTTGGCGGGTCCGCCGCCGGTCACCGCGTGGATGATGCCGAAGGTGCCGAAGAACGCGTAGACGACGTTGACGACCAGCAGGAAGAAGCCGGTCGGCGACAAGAGCGGGAAGATCACCGTCCAGAACCGGCGGCCGGGGCCGGCCCCGTCGATCGCCGCGGCTTCGATCAGCGATTTCGGGATCGACTGCAAGCCGGCCAGAAAGAAGATGAAGTTGTAGGGGATCTGGTTCCAGCAGGCGGCGATCACCACCAGCAGCAGCGCCTGATTGCCGTTCAGCACGTGGTTCCAGTCGTAACCCATCCGGTTGAGGCCGTAGGCGATGATCCCGACCGACGGATTGAACATGAAGCCCCACAGCACACCGGCCACCGCCGGCGCCACCGCGTAAGGCCAGATCAGCATGGTCTTGTAGGTCGACGCGCCGCGGATGACGCGGTCGGCCATCACCGCCAGCAGCAGCGACAGCGACAGACCGAAGAACGCCACCGCCGAACTGAAGATCGCGGTGACCCGGAACGAGTTCAGGTAGGTCGGATCGGCGAACACCCGCGCGAAGTTGTCGAAGCCGACGAAGCGGGTGGCGAGACCGAAGGGGTCCTCCTCCAGCACCGACTGGAACAGCGCCTGGCCGGCCGGCCAGAAGAAGAACACCAGGGTGATCGCGACTTGCGGCGCGACCAGCAAAAAGGGGAGGGCATAGCCCCCGAACGCGACCCGCTTCTGCATCGAGAAGGCCCGACAGCGGCGACCCCGCCGCCCGCGTCTGCCGGCGCGGGCGGCGGCAGCCGGATGCCGCTACCGGTTCGCTCGCTCGAAGTCGCGCAGGAGCTGGTTGCCCCGGGCGACGGCATCGTCGAGCGCCTGCTTCGCGGTCTTCTTGCCCGCCCAGACCGCCTCCAGCTCCTCGTCCATGACGTCGCGGATCTGGACGAAGTTGCCGAGGCGCAGGCCCTTCGAGTTCTCGGTCGCCGGCTTGTGCGTCAACTGCAGGACGGCGACGTCACGGCCGGGGAACTTGTCGTAGAAGCCGGACTCGCGGGTCAATTCGTAGGCGGCCATGGTGATCGGAACATAGCCGGTCTTCATGTGCCACTGCGACTGCACGTCGGGGCGCGACAGGAACGAGAAGAACTTGGCAACGCCCTTGTACTCCTCCTTCGGCTTGCCGGCCAACACCCACAGGGTGGCGCCGCCGATGATCGAGTTCTGCGGCGCTCCCGCGGCGTCCGGCCAGTAGGGCAGCATCGCCATGCCGAACGGCTTGTCCTTCATCCCCTCGGCGAAGCCGCCGGCCGAGCCGGTCGAACCCATGAACATCGGGCATTCGCCGCTGATGAATTTCGGGTTCGGCTTGCCCTCGCGGCCGGCGAACACGAAGATCTTGTCCTTGTGCCAGTCGGCGAGCTGCTGGATGTGCTTGACGTGCAGGGGGCTGTTGACCTTCAGCTCGGTGTCGAGGCCGGCAAAGCCGTTCTCGCGGGTCGCGAACGGCACGTTGTGCCAGGCGCCGAAGTTCTCGAGCTGGATCCAGGTCTGCCACTGGGTGGAGAAGCCGCAGTCGAAGCCGGCGGCGATCAGCTTCTTGCCGTAATCGCCGACCTCGGGCCAGGTCCGGGGCGGCTTCTCGGGGTCGAGCCCGGCCTTCTTGAAGGCCTCCTTGTTCCAGTATAACACCGACGTCGAGCTGTTGAACGGCATCGACAGCAGCTTGCCGTCCGGGGTCGAGTAGTAGCCGTAGACGGGACCGATGAACGCCTTCGGATCGAACGGCTCGCCGGCGTCGGCCATCAGCTGGTGAACGGGATAGATGGCACCCTTGGCCGCCATCATCGTCGCGGTGCCGACCTCGAACACCTGGACGATGTGCGGCTGCTGGCGGGCCCGGAACGCCGCGATCGCGCCCGTCATCGTCTCGGTGTAGGTGCCCTTGTAGACCGGCACCACCTTGTAGTCGCTCTGCGACTTGTTGAAGTCCTCGGCCAAGGCGTTCAGTGCCTCGCCGAGCTGGCCGCCCATCGCGTGCCACCATTGGATCTCGGTCTGGGCGTGGCCGGCCGAAGCGGTCAGCGCCATTCCCGCGGCCATCACCGCAGACATCAGCAGCCGTTGCAGTCTCTTCATCGAAGATCCTCCCCTCGGTAATCACACGATCGCCCGCCTTCGCGGCGGCGCGACTATAGGAGGCCGATTATTGCCCTTCGGGGTCGGAAAGACGACACTTTTGTGAAGATCACCGGCCGGACGGCCGGTCGTGTGAAGATCGACCGGACGGCCGGTCGCGGTCAGCCGCGCTTCTGTCGTTCCGCGCTCAGCACGTTGGCGGTGGTCCTGCCGGCCTCGAAGTCGCCGAGGTTGGCGATGGTGGCGGAGGCGATGTCGTGCAGGGCT
>JBHJOP010000066.1:0-61289 GCA_050329575.1 Rhodospirillales bacterium
TTTGGTCCAGGCATTTCAGGTTCGAGTCCTGACGCCCCAGCCACCGGCGATCGGTCCGCGTCGCTTTCTCCGCGCGTTTCTCGCCCGTGATATGGCATCATCGCTGCTATGGCTGCTCCCGGCCCCCCGCGCATCGAAGGTCTTGAGGTCCGGAATTACCGAGCCCTGCGAGAACTTAAGCTCGACAAGCTCACGCCCCTGACCGTATTGCTGGGAGCCAACGGCAGCGGCAAGTCGACGGTTTTCGACGTTTTCGCTTTTCTTGCCGAGTGCTTCAGCGACGGAGTGCGCAAGGCCTGGGACCGCCGTGGTCGTTTCAGAGAACTGCGAAGCCGCGATGCGGACGGACCCATTGTGATCGAGATTCGGTATCGAGAAAGGTCCGGCTCCAAGAAGCAGCGCTCGCCCGTTATCACTTATCACTTGGAAATTGCAGAGCAACATCGTGGGCCCATCGTCAGCAGAGAGTTCTTGAGATGGACGCGCGGTCAACAGCGGGGCCGTCCTTTCACATTTCTTGACTATCGAGAGGGCTCCGGCGAGGTGATTAGTGGAGAGCAACCTGAAAGCACTGACACGAGAGAGCCGAGGCCACTTTCAGGCCCTGACGTGCTCGCGGTGAACACCCTCGGCCAGCTGGCCGAGAACCCACGCGTGATCGCGCTCCGCGAATTCATCACAAGCTGGCACCTCTCCTATCTGTCGGCTTCGGCGGCACGGGGGAATCCGGTCGCCGGCGCCGAAGAACGGCTGTCGCAGACCGGCGACAACCTGCCGAACGTCATCCAGTATCTGAGCGAGCAGCACCCGGATCGATTGAGGGAGATCTTCGATACCCTGCAACGTCGGGTACCGCGCTTGGAAAAGGTGGAAACGGAGATCCTCGCCGATGGGCGCCTGATGCTGATGTTCAAGGACGCACCGTTCTCCAGCCCGGTGCTCTCGAAATTCGCCTCCGACGGCACCCTCAAGCTGCTGGCCTATCTCGCCCTTCTCTACGATCCTGCGCCCCCGAAGCTCATCGGAATCGAGGAGCCCGAGAACTATCTCCATCCGAAACTGTTGCCCGAGCTGGCGGAGGAATGCGTTCAGGCGGCGTCGCGGGCGCAACTTCTGATCACCACCCATTCGCCGTTTCTGCTCAACCCCTTGTCGCCCAATCAGGTGTGGATGCTGTTCAGGCAGGAGGACGGCTACACGCGCGCTCGCCGCGTTTCCGATATGCGGGGAGTCAAGGAGTTTCGCGACCAAGGGGCGGCGCTCGGCGATCTGTGGATGGAAGGACATTTCGACGCCGGCGATCCGCTTCAAGTCGCCGAAGCGTAGTCGATGCATATCGAGATCCAGGTGGAGGAGCCGTCCGCCGAGGCAGCGTTGAAGCACCTTGTGCCAAAGATCGTCGGGGACCGGGCAACGTTTCGGATCATCAACTACGGTTCGAAATCGCAGCTTCTCAAGAGACTGCCGGATCGCCTCAAGGCCTACGGTGCCCGCATCAGAGGGGGCGAGGACTTGAAGCTGCTGGTTCTGGTGGACCGCGACGCCGACGACTGCAGGACATTGAAAGATCGCCTGGAACGCATGGCGGCGGACGCCGGACTGAAAACGAGGTCAGCGCCTGATCATGATGGAACCTTCGCCGTCGTCAATCGACTGGCGATCGAGGAACTCGAGGCTTGGTTCATCGGCGATGGCGATGCCGTGCGCGCGGCGTTTCCTGGGGTCCGTCCGTTCGAAGCCAGGGCGCCCTTTCGCGATCCCGACCAAGTGCGAGGCGGAACATGGGAAGCCCTGCACCGGTTGTTGAAGGGGTATGGCCACTACCGGAGCGACTACCCGAAGATCGAGGCGGCCCGCCGCATTGCGCCGCACATGAGCGTCACGGGAAACCGGTCCGCCAGCTTCCGGGCCTTTCGCAGCGGTTTCGAAGCGTTACTGGGCCAATCGCCTGGTTGACGAAGTGCCGGGAACCGAGCCGAGCGGTTTCCTCAGTGGAGCAGTTCCGCCGCTTCGAGCCACCATGCGGGTTGGGCTTGCCGGAGGACGTCGGCGCCGGCTTCGGCCTGATCCCGGGTGGCGAACAGGGCGAAGCAGGTGGCGCCGCTGCCGCTCATGCGCGCGAGCAGGGCGCCGGGAAGAGCTTCCAAGGCGGCGAGGACGGTGCCGATCGCCGGTTGCAGGGCGATCGCCGCGGCGGTGAGGTCGTTGCGGCGCCGGGCGAGCAGCCGGGCGAGGTCGGCCGCGCCGGCGGGCGACGCATCGAAGCGGCCAGGGGCGGAGAACGGGCCTTCGCGACGCTTGAACACCGCCGGCGTCGGCAGCGCGACGCCCGGGTTGGCGAGGATCAGCGCGCACGGAGGGAGCGGCGGCGCCTCCGCCACGTCCTCGCCGATGCCGCCGACGAACGCCGGGCGGCCGACGAGGCAGGCCGGCACGTCGGCCCCGAGGCCGAGCGCGAGGGCCTCCAGATCGGCCGGCACCGGTGACACCCGCCACAATCGGGAGAGCGCGATCAGCGCCGCGGCGGCATCGGCGGATCCGCCCCCGATGCCGGCCGCGACCGGCAGCCGCTTCGTCAGGCGGATCCGCGCTCCGGCCGCGACGCCCGTGGCGTCCGCGAGCGCCGCCGCCGCCCGCAGGACGAGGTTGTCGTCGCCCGTCGGCACACCGGCCGCGAACGGACCGTCGATGCCGAGGGTCAGATCCTCGGCGGCTTCGACCGTGACGGTGTCGGCGACATCGGCGAACGCGACCAGGCTGTCGAGCAGATGATAGCCGTCGCCGCGGCGGCCCAGAACGTGAAGAAAGAGGTTGACCTTGGCCGGCGCCGGAACGGTCGTCCCGCCGGCGGGCGGTTCAGTCATCGGTGTCGGCGCTGGCTTCCCTGACCAGGCCTTGCTGGAGCTTGGTCTCGATCTTGACCCTGAGCTCCGGTTCCGGCCCGAGGGCGAGGGCGGTCCGCCATTGATAGCGGGCCTCGCGCTGCCGACCCACCGCCCAGTAGGCGTCGCCGAGATGGTCGTTGATCACCGGGTCCTCGGGGCGAAGTTCCACCGCGCGCTCCAGCTCCACCACGGCGTCCTCGTACTTGCCGAGCTGGAAGTAGACCCAGCCGAGGCTGTCGACGATGTAGCCGTCGTTCGGGCGAAGCTCGACCGCCCGGCGGATCATCGCCTGCGCTTCCTCGAGATTGCGTCCCTGTTCGACCCAGGAATACCCCAAATAGTTGAGAACGAACGGTTGATCGGGCTCGAACTGCAACGCCTGCAGGAAGTCGGCCTCGGCACGTGGCCACGACTGCGAGCGCTCCAGCGCCATGCCGCGGGCATAGAGCAGGCGCCAGTGCCGCGGCTCCAGGGTGCCGATGCGGGCCACCGCTTCGTCGTAGACCTCGACCGCTTCCCTGAACTGTTCGCGGCGGCGCAGGATGTCGCCGAGGTCGATCAGCGGCTCGGCATCGTCCGGCCATCCCCGGGCCATCGCCCTCAGGGTCTCGATCGCCTCGTCGAAGCGATCCATCTGGTTCAGGTTGAGGGCGATGTTGAGCCGGGCCTGCCGGTAATGCGGCGAGTCGGGATCGATGGCGGCGTAAAGGGCGTTGGCCTCCCCCAGACGTTCATAGGACTGCAGGAAGTTGGCGACCAGCATCTGCAGCACCGGGAAATCGGGCCGCAGGTGGAGCCCCAGGCGCCCCAGGACCAGTCCGGTCTCGCGCGTGTTCTGGCGAGACAGCGCGCCAGCCCCGTCGAGCAGCGCTTCGGCGGCACCGAAAGCGGGCGTGTCGATCTCCCGGTCGGCGGACACGCTCCCCGCCGGCGGCGACAGGGAGACGACCAACTGGCCATCGGCCGGTTTCTGCGCGGCGAATCGCTGCCGCAGGGCGACCGCTTCGTCCGGTCGTCCGGCCCGGACGAGCACCCCTCCCAGCAGGTCGACCATCCGCAGCGTCAGCGTCTCCTGGGCGTCGATCACGGTCCGCGCATGCCGCGCCGCCGCATCCCGATCGCCCGCAGCGTCGTTGAGCAGCGCCGCATGCAGGTTGTAGAGGGGGATGAATGCACTCGTGTTCATGAGCGGCTGGAGGGCTGCCACCGCTTCGTCGCCGCGCCCGAGACCAAACAGGGTCCACGCCCGAAGAACCGGTTGCAGAAACGGCGTGAGGGAGCTCTCGGGGAGCTCGGCGAGCCTCGCCTCCGCTTCCGTCAGCCGGCCCTGTCGAATGTCGTCGACCGCGATGGTCAGGTGGGTAAGGACCGTGCCGTCATCCGTCTCGACCAGGCGGCGGCCATATGTCGCCGCCTCCTCGACGCGACCGTCGAGAACCAGGACCAGAGACGCCCGTCGCAGCAGCACCGCGTCGTTCGGCGCCTTTTCCAACGCCGCGATCAGAAATTCGGCGGCGGCGGCGTCGTCGCGGCTGGTCCGCGCATGCCGCGCGGCGAGGTAGTTGCCGGTCAACGTCCGACCGGGCGTCACCATGTCACCGCCGCCGCCTGCACCCGGGGCGAGGTCGTCGGACGCGCAGGCCGCCGGCAACGCCGCCACTGCCAAGGCGGTGACGAAGCGTCGCAGCGCAGGCGCTCGATCGCCGCGGAACCGCTGGGTCATCGTCGCGGTCTCACATGTTCGGGTAGTTGGGTCCGCCGCCGCCTTCGGGAACAACCCAGTTGATATTCTGTGAGGGGTCCTTGATGTCGCAGGTCTTGCAGTGGACGCAGTTGGCGGCGTTGATCTGCAACCGCTGCTTCCCGTTCTCGGCGACGAACTCGTAAACGCCGGCCGGACAGTATCGCGCCTCCGGCCCGTCGTAGAGGGCGAGGTTGACCTCGACGGGGATCCGGTCGTCCTCAAGCGTCAGGTGGATCGGTTGGTTCTCTTCGTGGTTGGTGTTGGAGATGAACACCGACGAGAGTTTGTCGAACGAGATCACGCCGTCGGGCTTGGGGTACTCGATCTTCGGGCACTCGCTCGCCTTCTTGAGCGCCTTGTGGTCTTCGCGATGCTTGAGCGTCCACGGCATCTTGCCCCGGAACAGGTAGGTCTCCAGCGCCGAATAGGCGATGCCGGCCCACAGCCCCCAGTGGAACGACGGCCGGATGTTGCGGACCGCGGACAGCTCCGACCACAGCCACGACTTTTTCAGCGCTTCCGGATAGGCCTCGACCATCGGCACCGGACCGTCCTCGACGAGCGCATCGAAGACGGCTTCCGCGCACACGATCGCCGACTTCATCGCCGTGTGGGTGCCCTTGATCTTCGGCACGTTGAGGAAGCCGGCGGTGTCGCCGATCAGCGCACCGCCGGGAAACACCAGACGGGGGATCGACTGGAAGCCTCCTTCCGACAGCGCCCGCGCGCCGTAGGCGATGCGCCGACCGCCCTCGAACGTCGGGCGGATCGCCGGATGGGTCTTGAAGCGCTGGAACTCGTCGAACGGGCTCAGATGCGGGTTCTCGTAGTCGAGGGCGATGACGAAGCCGACCGCAACCTGATTGTTCTCGAGGTGATAGAGGAACGAACCGCCGTAGGTGTTGCGGTCCATCGGCCAGCCGACGGTATGGACCACCTTGCCCGGTTGATGCCGGGTCGGCTCGACCTCCCACAGCTCCTTGATGCCGATGCCGTAGGCCTGCGGCTGCACGCCGTCGCGAAGGTTGAATCGCGAGAACAGCGTCTTGGTCAGCGAACCGCGGCAACCCTCGGCGAAGATCGTGTAGGTGGCGTGCAGTTCGACCCCGGGCTGATGGTTGGCGGTCGGCTGGCCATCACGCCCCACCCCCATGTCGCCGGTGGCGACGCCCTTGACGCGGCCGTCCTCGTGGTAGAGCACTTCGGCCGCGGCGAAGCCGGGATAGATCTCCACCCCGAGCGCCTCCGCCTGCTCGGCGAGCCAGCGGCAGACGTTGCCGAGGCTGACCACGTAGTTGCCGTGGTTGTGCATCTGCGGCGGTGTTGGGAGCTTGAAGGCCCGCTTCTCGGTCAGGAACAGGAATTGGTCGTCGGTCGCCGGCGTGTTCAGCGGGGCGCCACGGTCCTTCCAGTCGGGGATCAGTTCGTTGAGGGCCCGCGGCTCGATCACCGCGCCCGACAGGATGTGGGCGCCGATCTCGGATCCCTTTTCGATGACGCACACCGAAAGTTCGCGTTCTCGCTCGGCGGCGAGTTGTGCGAGCCGGATCGCCGCCGTCAGCCCCGAAGGCCCGCCACCGACGATCAGCACATCGAACGTCATCGATTCCCGGTCCATCGAAGTCTCCAGCCTGCTTCGGTCGTGTTTGCCCATCCAATCCGGAACCACCTATAACATAGCCATTTCGCCCGGCACCGCAAAATGATCGCGGTCGGAGAGATCGGAGAAGGTCGATGATCGAGACCAGTGCCATGTCGGTCGCGGCGTTGCTTCGCTGGTATCTGGATGCCGGTGTCGACGAGACCATCGGCGAACGGCCGCTCGATCGCTATCGTGACGCGGCGGGAGCCGGAGAGGCCCCGGACGCCGCAGGGGAGGCTCGGTCATCGTCCGCCCCCGCTGCGGACGGGGAACCCCGGACCGATCGGGCGGCCCCGTCCGTCCGCGCCCCATCCGCCCGCGCCCCGGCGGCGGGTCCCGTCGCCGGCGCCGTCCATCTGGCGTCGCGGGCGACCAGTCTCGATCAACTCCGTCAGGCGCTGAGCGGCTTCGACGGTTGCCCGCTCAGCGGCACCGCCACCAACCTGGTGTTCGGTGACGGCAATCCCGCCGCCCGCATCGTGTTCATCGGCGAGGCGCCGGGCGCCGAGGAGGACCTGCGCGGCCTGCCGTTCGTCGGCCCCTCGGGCCGGCTTCTCGACCAGATGCTGGCGTCGATCGGGCTCGATCGCACCCGGGTGTTCATCTCCAACACCGTGTTCTGGCGGCCCCCCGGCAACCGCAATCCGAGCACCACCGAGGTCGCCACCTGCATGCCGTTCGTCGAGCGGATGCTCGAGCTGATCGATCCGGTACTCCTGGTGGCTCTCGGCGGACCGGCGGCGAGCGCGCTGCTCGGCCAGAAGGAGAGTGTCGGTCGCCTGCGCGGTCGGGTTTTCAGCTACCAGACCGCCGGCCTCTCCCGTCCGGTGCGGGCTCGGGTGATGTATCACCCTGCGTATCTGTTGCGAACACCGGCGCAGAAACGGCTGGCATGGCGCGACCTGTTGGCACTGAAGCAGGACATCGAGGCGGCCGGACCGAACAGCTGACATCGTTCTGCCACCTTCGTGTCGCGATTTCTGGTCCGGGGCGGCGCGATGCGCGGTCGACACGGTTGCTCGGTGTCGCAGCGCTTTGTTAAAGGTTTACGGGCAACAGTCACGGAGAACGGGCTCGGGGACGGACTGGTGGCGGGGGTCAGGGGACGATCGACGATCGTGGCAACGGCCTTCGGCCTGATGTTGGCCATGGGGGCGGGGCCGGCCGTCACCGGAGAGCTGGCGGCGAGCCGGACGGCGGATCCGGTGGCGGAGGATCTGCCGCGGGTGTTGTCCAACGACGACGAAGCCCTTTACAGGCGGATCTTCGCCTCCAGCAAGCGCGGCCAGTGGCGAGAGATCGACGGGCTCTCCGATCAGTTGACGGATCGTCTGCTTCTCGGTCACGTCCTCGCCGAGCGCTATCTCCACCCGACGGCCTATCGATCGCGGTATGGCGAACTGAAGGCTTGGATGGCGGCCTATGCCGATCATCCGGACGCGGGCGCCGTTCACAAGCTCGCCCTCCACCGCAAAGCGAAGTCGGAGTCGGCTCCCGTCCACGCCTCGGACCCGACGGCGACCAACGGAGGTGGCTGGGCAGCGCGACGGATGCCGCCAAAGATCCCGCCGAAACCCCTCGGCGCCGCCGACAAGAAGAAGGCGACGGCCCTCAAGCGGCGCATCGAGACCAGGCTGCGCGCCGGCTCGACACAGGCGGCGCGGGAGTTGATCGCCACTGCGGAAGCGGAGCGGCTGTTGGGCGGGGCCGAACTGGATCAGCTTCGGGCCGCCGTCGGTCACGGCAGTTTCGTCGGCGGTCGCGACCAGGAAGCGCTCGAGTGGACCGGGAGAGCTCTCGAGCGGTCGGAGCGGTATCTGCCGGGGGCCCACTGGACGGCCGGCCTCGCCAATTGGCGGCTCGGCCGGTTCGCGACGGCGGCGGGGCATTTCGAGGCACTGGCGCGACGCGCCGACGTGTCGCCATGGGTCGCCTCGGCGGCGGCCTTCTGGGCGGCGCGGTCGCACCTGTTCGCCCGCCACCCGGATCGCGTGAACGATTGGCTCGGCGTCGCCGCCTCCCATCCCCGCACCTTCTACGGCCTGCTCGCCCGGCGCATCCTCGGCCTCGCGACGCCGTTGCGTTGGGAACCGACCGACGACGAGCATCGGGCGCTCGACGCTCTGAAAGCGCTGCCGGCGGGTCGGCGGGCCCTGGCGCTGCTCCAGATCGGGGAGCAGGACCGTGCCGAACGTGAACTGAGAGCGCTCGCCGCGGTCGGCGGTGCCGACGTGGCGCGCGGGATCATGGTGGTCGCCGATCGCGCCGGGCTGCCGGCCCTGGCGTTACGGTTGCACCGCCGTCTGTTCGCCGACGGCGATGGCTTCGACGCCGCCGCCTATCCGCTGCCGCCGTGGAGACCGGCGGACGGCTTTCATGTCGATCGGGCGTTGATCTACGCGGTGATCCGTCAGGAGTCCGGGTTCGATCCGGACGCCCGAAGCCCGGCAGGCGCCAGTGGGCTGATGCAACTGATGCCGTCGACCGCGCGCTGGGTCGCCGACAGCACCGGCCATGCCCTGTCGACAGGAGGCCGCGTCGACGATCCGGGCCACAATCTGACGCTCGGACAACGCTACCTGGCGATGCTGCTGGCTGACGGCAGCGTCGAGCGCGATCTGTTCCGGCTCGCCGCGGCCTGGAACGGCGGTCCAGGCAACCTGCGCAAATGGCGGCAGAGCGTCCGCCACGGCGACGATCCGCTGCTGTTCATCGAGTCCATCCCCTCCCGGGAGACCCGGATCTTCATCGAACGACTGCTCGCCAACCTGTGGATCTACCGCGACCGGATGGGGCAGCCGCAGCCGTCGCTGGACGCGCTTGCCGCCGGCCGTTGGCCCGTCTATATACCGGTCGATCCGCGGGGTGTCGAGATGGCCAGCTATGGCGACCATTGAGGGTGATCGCCGGTTCGTGCCGGTCAGTATCGCCGTGATGACGGTTTCGGACAGCCGCACCGTCGAGACCGACACCTCGGGGCGAACCCTGTGCGAGCGCATCGAGGCGGCGGGCCACAGGATCGCCGACCGTCGTATCGTCGGCGACGACGTCGACCGCATTCGCGCCCAGCTGCAAGCATGGATCGCCGATCCCGCGATCGACGTGATCATCACCACCGGCGGCACCGGCATCACCGGTCGGGACGTCACGCCCGAGGCGGTGCACGCCGTGATGGACAAGGAGATTCCCGGGTTCGGGGAGCTGTTCCGCTGGTTCAGCTTCCAGAAGATCGGCACCTCGACGGTGCAGTCGCGGGCGATCGGCGCGGTCGCGGGCGGGACCTATCTGTTCGCTCTGCCGGGATCGCCCGGCGCCTGCAGGGATGCGTGGGACGGGATCCTTGTCCAGCAGCTCGACTCCCGCCACAGGCCGTGCAACTTCGTCGAACTGATGCCGAGACTGACCGAGCACCTCGGTCACTGACCGAGGTGTCGACCGATCACCGGCAGGGTCCCGGAAACGGGCGATCGAAACTGGCCCCGACCGCCTCGCTGTGCTAGCGTGCAGTGATGGACGACGGAGCAACAACGGTCGCCGTGCGGTGGAGCAAGGCGATGAGCGTCGGTGTGGAGGCGCTCGACAGCGATCACCGGGTGCTGATCGACCTGATCGCACGGGTCGCGTCCGCCGGCGAGGCCGACGACGACGCCAGAGTGGTGCTCGCCGAAGTCCTGGCGGAGTTGGTCGCCTACACTATCTACCACTTCGACCGCGAAGAGCACGTCATGGCGGCGTGCGGATACCCGGACCTGGCCGCCCATCGTGAGGAGCACCATGCCCTCACCCGCGAGGTCGAGGATCTGCAAAGCCGTTTCAACGAGCGGGAGCGGGGTCTCGGCGTGGCGGAGCTACTGCGTTTTTTGACCGGTTGGCTCAACCATCACATCCTGCTGCAGGACAAGGCCTACCGGCCCTATGCCGAGGGCAATCCCACCGCCATCGCCGCCGCCGAAGCCTACGGGGAGTATGGCCGCGGAACGGGCGGCTCGCGAGGGGGGCGACGCGAGACCACGACGGCGCCCTGACGATCGGCCGGCTTGGGGGTTTCCGCCTCGGGTGCGGGGGCGCGGACCCCGTCGCGACGCCGATCGCCGCCCTGACGGACGGGCGTAGAAAAACCCTATCGACTGCGCTAAGGTGATAATCGTCGGTTGCAGCCGGGAACGGATGCGCGTACACCAGCGCCCATCGACGAACGAGTGCCGGAATGGCACCGCAATGTTTGGGAGGACCTGGGATGACGGGCGATGGCCCGATTCTGGAGGCACGGGACATATCGCTGAACTTCGGCGGTGTCCGGGCTCTCAGTCACGTCAGCTTCAGCGTCGACAAGGGCGAGCTGTTTTCGATCATCGGTCCCAACGGGGCCGGCAAGACCTCGATGCTCAACTGCATCTCCGGCCGCTATTCCCCGACCGAAGGACAGGTGCTGTTCAAGGGCCGCGACGTCACCAGACTGAAGCCGAACGCACGGGCCAGTCTCGGCATCGGACGCACCTTCCAGAACCTGGCGCTGTTCGGCCACATGACGGTGCTGGACAACATCATGGTCGGGCGCCACCACCTGCTCAGGAACAACTTTGTCACCGGGTCCCTGTACTGGATCGGCGGCGCCCAGAAGGAGGAGCTCGCCCACCGCCGCGAAGCCGAGGAGATCATCGACTTTCTGGAGATCACCCATATCCGCAAGGCGATGGCCGGGACCCTTCCGTACGGTCTGCGCAAGCGGGTCGAACTGGCCCGTGCGGTTGCCCTGAGGCCGGATCTGATCCTGCTCGACGAGCCGATGGCGGGAATGAACCTCGAAGAGAAGGAGGACATGGCCCGCTACATCATCGACCTCAACGAGGAATGGGGGATGACGGTGATCATGATCGAGCACGACATGGGCGTGGTCATGGACATCTCCCATCGGCTGATCGTGCTCGACTTCGGCCGCAGGATCGCCGAGGGCCTTCCGGACCAGGTGATGAACGATCCCGAGGTCAAGAAGGCCTACCTCGGTGAGGACGACGATGAAAAGGGCGCGGACGGCGCGCCTCCCGAAACCGGGACCAAGGTGGCGTAATGGCGCCGGATCGGAACCGTTCCCCCGAATACGGCGACGTCGCCGTCCACGACACCTTCCCGAAGCTGCTCGCCTACAACGCCGCCAATTGGCCCGACGAGGTGGCGATGCGCGAGAAGGAGTTCGGGATCTGGAACGCGTTCACCTGGGCCGACTGCCAGCGCCACGTCAAGCTGATGGCGCTCGGCATGCATCGCCTCGGCGTCGCGCGCGGGGACACCGTCGCGCTGATCGGCGACAACCGTCCGGAGTGGGTGTGGGGGGAGATCGCCGCCCACGCTCTCGGTGCGATGTCGCTCGGCATCTACCAGGACTCGATCGGCGACGAGGTCACGTACCTCATCAACTACGCCGGGGCCAAGGTCATCATCGCCGAGGACGAGGAGCAGGTCGACAAGCTCTTGGACCTCATCGACCAGACGCCGACCGTCATGCGCATCGTCTTCTGCGACCCGCGCGGCATGCGCAAATACGAGGATCCCCGGCTGATCGATGTCAGGGACCTCTACCGCCTCGGCGAGGAGGCGGCGGCGTCGGATCCCGATCTCTATGATCGAGAGGTGGCGGCAGGGAGGGGCGAGGAGGTCGCGGTCCTGTGCACCACCTCCGGGACGACGGCGCGGCCGAAGATGGCGATGCTGCAGGGAGGGCCGTTCCTCGCCCATTGTCTCGACTATCTGCACCGCGATCCGAAGCTGCCGACGGACAACTACGTCTCGGTGCTGCCGCTGCCGTGGATCATGGAGCAGGTCTACGCCGTCGCGCAGGCGCTGATCAGCCGCATCACCGTCAACTTCGTCGAGGAGCAGGAGACGATGATGGCCGATCTGCGGGAGATCGGCCCCACCTTCGTGCTGCTCGGTCCGCGCGTCTGGGAGAGCATCGCCGCCGATGTGCGGGCGCGGATGATGGATGCGACCCCGTTCAAGCAGCGCATGTTCGCGTTCGGCATGAAGCTCGGCACCGAGGCGCTGGCCCGTGGCAGGAACTCGCGACTGGCTCACTGGATCCTGTTCCGGGCGCTCAAGGACCGGCTCGGCTTCACCTTCCTGAAGTCGGCGGCGACCGGCGGCGCCGCCCTCGGCCCTGACGTCTTCCGCTTCTTTCTCGCCATGGGGGTGCCGCTCCGCCAGCTCTATGGCCAGACGGAGCTGGCCGGCGCCTACACCATCCATGACCCCGACGACGTCGATTTCGACACCGTCGGGACCGCCTTCACCCACTCCGAGGTCCGCATCGACAATCCCGACGAAAACGGCGTCGGCGAGATCGTCGCCCGCACCAAGGGCATGTTTCTCGGCTTCTACATGAACGAGGAGGCGACCCGGGCGGACGTTCGCGACGGCTGGATGCACACCGGCGATGCCGGCTACTTCAAGAAGGAGAACGGCCACCTGGTGGTGATCGACCGGATCAAGGACATCGCCACCACGTCCACCGGCAACCGGTTCTCGCCGATGTTCATCGAGAACAAGTTGAAGTTCTCGCCGTTCGTGGCCGAGGCGGTGATCCTCGGCCACGACCGTCCCTACCTGTCGGCGATCATCTGTATCCGCTTCGGGATCCTGTCCAAATGGGCGGAGCAACGCCGGATCGCCTTCACAAACTACACCAACCTGTCGGGCCGGCCGGAAGTGTACGATCTGATCCGCAAGGAGATCGAAGGCGTCAACTTGACGCTTCCGGAAGGGCATCGCATCCGCAAGTTCCTGCTCCTCTATAAGGAACTGGACCCCGACGACGGCGAACTCACCCGCACCCGCAAGGTGCGCCGAGGGGTGATCAACGAGAAGTATGCCGACATCATCGACGCCATCTATGGCGACCGGGATTCGGTCCACGTGGACACGACGATCACCTTCCAGGACGGGACCAAGTCGCGCATCGTCACCGATCTCAGGGTGGTCACCGTCATCGCGCCGGATGCAGCGCCGGCGCGACGGGCGGCCGAATAGGGGCGAGACAAACGACGGCGGCGAAGACGACGACATCTCTAAAACAAGGAGGGCGGGCGGCCGATGAACTGGGAACTGCTGTTGCAACTGATCATCAACGGACTGATCATCGGCACCCTCTACGGGGTCGTCGCCATGTGTTTCACCCTGATCTACAAGGCTTCGCAGATCGTCAACTTCGCCCAGGGCGAGTTCCTGCTGATCGGCGCCTGGGTGTGCTGGTGGCTTCTGACCAGCTTTTCGCTGCCGTTCTACGCCGGCTTCCTCATCACTCTGGTGTTCATGATGGTCTTCGGGATCCTGCTGCAGGTGCTGGTGCTGCGGCCGATGATCGGCGAGCCGATCATCTCGGTGATCATGGTCACCATCGGGCTGGCGATCTTCTTCCAGGCGATCATGAGCTGGATGTTCGGCGTGTTCGTGCAGCCGTTTCCGCCGATCTTCGACACCAAGGCGGTTGCCATCTTCGGCCTCAACGTCCAGCCCGCCTACCTGATGAGCCTGGTCATTTCGGTGGTGATCATGGGCGCCTTCGCGTGGTTCTTCAAATATTCGCGCCTCGGTCTGGCAATGCGCGCCACCGCCTTCGACCAGCAGGTCGCGCAGAGCCTCGGCATCTCGATCAAGCAGATGTTCGCGATGTCGTGGGCGATCTCGGCGATGGTCTCCGCGCTCGCCGGCGTCGTCGTCGGCATCGTCAACGGGGTCTCATCGGCGCTCTCGTTCTTCGGGATCAAGGTGTTCCCGGCCGTCATCCTGGGCGGTCTCGACTCGATCGTCGGCGCGGTCATCGGCGGGCTGATCATCGGGGTGCTGGAAAACCTCGCCGAGTTCGTCGACAGCCAGTGGCTGAACGTCGGCAATCTATACGTGGTGGCGCCGTTCTACGTTCTGATCGTCATCCTGATGATCCGCCCGTACGGCTTGTTCGGCACCGCACATATCGAGAGGGTGTGAAACCGTGGCGACGAAAGCAACGATGCGCTGCGGCGAGTTCAAGACCAGCTACAAGGCGGACACCACCATCTTCCCGACCCCGTGGTCACGCAACTTCGCCATTCTCGGCGTGGTGGTGCTAGCCTTGGCGCCGCTCCAGTTCGGCAGCGTTCAGCCGGTCAGCGATTATGCCATCAACCTGATGATCCAGATCGGCTATCTTAGCATCGCTGCGCTCGGTCTCAATATCCTGGTCGGCTTCACCGGCCAGATCTCGCTCGGTCATGCGGCCTTCTTCGGCTTCGGCGCGTTCAGCTCGGCCTGGCTGAACAACAACCTCGGGATCCCGGTGTTCTTCTCGATTCCGCTCGCCGGGCTGTGGACGACGGCGGTGGGGATGATCGTCGGCATTCCCGCCGGGCGGATCAAGGGTCTGTACCTGGCGATCGCCACCCTCGCTTCGCAGTTCATCCTGGAGGATTTCTTCGCCCGCGCCGACTGGTTCACCGGCGGCGCGGCCGGATCGCTCGCCGGCCCGTTCTCGATCTTCGGTTACGAGATCCACGGCGACCGGGAATACTTCTACGTGGTTCTGGCGTACGTGGTGGTGATGTTCCTGCTCGCCAGCAATCTGCTCCGCAGCCGCGACGGCCGCGCCTTCGTCGCCGTCCGCGACCACTATCTCTCGGCCGAGGTGATGGGCGTCAACCTGACCAAGTACCGGATCCTGTCGTTCGGGATTTCGTCGTTCTACGCCGGGGTCGGCGGCGCCCTCTATGCCCACTATCTGCAGTACGTCTCGATCGAGGGGTTCCACATTCTGCTGTCGATCCAGTTCCTCGGCATGGTGATCATCGGCGGCCTCGGCTCGGTGATGGGAGCGCTCCTCGGGACCGCGTTCATGGTGCTGCTGCCGGAGGTGATGGCGGCGGGGGTCGGGGCGCTGAAAAACACCGAATGGGGGAACATCCCGGCGATCACCGACGGGCTGGCCTTCCTGAAACAGGCCGCGATCGGCCTCGCGATCGTGTTGTTTCTCATCTTCGAGCCCGAAGGACTCGCCCGCCGCTGGCGGTTGATCAAAGCCTACTGGAAGCTCTACCCGTTTTCCTACTAACAGGAGAGAGGCGACGATCGGACAATCGGACAGGATAAGGATAGACGTCAGAACTTGCTATCACATAACAACCCGGGAAGAGAGGACAAACGTTCAATGACCATGACGAGAAGCGTATCCGCGTTGGTGGCGGCGACCGCCGTCGCCGCGTGGACCACGGCGGCATCGGCGCAAGCCGTGAAGGTCGGCAACCTGGTCGACTTCACCGGTGCCACCGCCACCGTCGGCAAGCCCTACGGGCAGGCGAAGGTCGATGCGGCGAAATGGCTCAATGCCCGTGGCGGCATCAACGGCAAGATGGTCGAGCTCGACACTTTCGACTACTCCTACGAGGTGCCGCGGGCGATCGCCACCTACAAGAAGTGGAAGCAGGGCGGGGTGGTCTCCATCCAGGGCTGGGGAACCGGCGACACCGAAGCGATGGTCGGTTTTGTCGCCCAGGACGAGATGCCCTACTTCTCGGCCTCGTATTCCGCCCACCTCACCGATCCGGCGGGCAAGGGCCCGGAGACCCGGAAACCCGCCCCCTACAACTTCATCATGGGGCCGTCCTATTCTGACGGCATCCGCGCTCTGCTGCAGTGGGCGAAAGCTGACTGGGAGAGCAAGGGGCAAACCGGCAAGCCCAAGTACATCCACATGGGGGACAACCATCCGTACCCGAACGCGCCGAAGAAGGCCGGCGAGGTCTACGCGGCGGAAATGGGGTTCGAGGTGCTGCCGGCGATCCAGTACTCGCTCAAGCCCGGCGACTTCAAGGCGCAGTGCCTGAGCCTGAAGCAGTCGGGAGCCGACTACGCCTTCCTCGCCAACACGTCGGGATCCAACATCTCGCTGCTGAAATCGTGCGCCACGGTCGGCACCGACGTGCAGTTCATGGCCAATATCTGGGGCTACGACGAGAACGTGATGAAGGCTGCCGGCAAGGCCGCCGACGGTGTGGTGTGGGTGATGGGGGCCGCCTCCTGGAACGATGACCTTCCCGGGATGAAGCTCGTTCACGAGATCGCCAAGACCGGAGACCCCAACGTCGGCTATTGGACGGTCCACTACATCCGCGGCATCTGCTCGTTCTTCTTCATGAAGGAGGCGATGGAATGGGCCGACAGGAACGGCGGCGTCACCGGCGCCAACATCAAGAAGGGCATGTACCAGATCAAGGACTGGGTGCCGGCCGGCCTCGAGGGCGTCTGTCCGCCGGGGACCTGGACGGCCGAGGATCACCGCGGCTTCACCCGGGTGTTGGTGTACCGGGGCAACGTCAAGGCGGACGCCGAGGCCGCCGCCGACATCGCCAAACTGATGGCCGACGGCACGATCGGCATGGAGGAAGTGTACGAAGCCGAGATCCCGCGCAAGCCCGAGTGGCTCGGCTGGTAACGCGGAGGTCGACGAGCAACGGGCGGTCCCGTCCCTGGCGGGGCCGCCGACTTTCCTCTCGGGACAAGGAACGAAGCGGCAATGAGCGAACCGGCCGTCGTCAGCGAGACCGCATCGCCGCTGCTCTCCGTCAATAACATCGAGGTCGTTTACGACGAGGTGATCCTGGTGCTGCGCGGGGTCAGCCTGGAGGTTCCCGAGGGGGCGCTGGTGACCCTGCTCGGGGCCAACGGCGCCGGCAAGTCGACGACGCTGAAGGCGATCTCTGGTCTCCTCAAGACGGAGGACGGCGAGGTCACCCGCGGTGACATCCAGTTCATGGGACAGCGGATCAACGACCTTTCGCCGGAGACGATCGTTCGCCGGGGCGTGTTTCAGGTGATGGAGGGCCGCCGCGTCATCGAGGACATGACCGCCGTGGAGAATCTTCGCCTCGGCGCCTTCACCCGCAAGGACAACGACATCCGCGACGACATCGAGAGGGTGTTCTCCTACTTTCCACGGCTGAAGGAGCGCACCGGCCTCGCGGGGTATCTCTCCGGCGGAGAGCAGCAGATGCTCGCCATCGGCCGGGCACTGATGGCCCGGCCGAAGATGATGCTGCTCGACGAACCGTCGATGGGCCTCTCGCCGTTGCTGGTCAACGAGGTGTTCGGCATCATCCGCCGCCTCAACCGCGAACTCGGCATCACCATGCTGCTGGTCGAGCAGAACGCGCGGATGGCCCTGAAGGCGGCCGACTACGGCTACATCATGGAATCGGGAAAGATCGTTCTCGACGGGACCGCCCGAGAGCTCGTGACCAACGAGGACGTCAAGGAGTTCTACCTCGGCGGGGGGAGCGAAGAGCGCAAGTCCTTCAAGAACCTGAAGTCATACAAGCGACGCAAGCGTTGGCTGTGACTTCGACGAGGCGGTGCGGCGCGGCTGGCAGGGAACGGGGTAGGGAGGAAAGCGGGCCGATGAGCGAGTTCTACGACGATCGGGAGATCCGCGACCGTGAGGTCAGGGAGGCGGCGCAGTTCGCCGAGCTCCCTTTCCAGATCGCCAACGCCAGGGACAACGCGCCATTCTATCACGCCCGGTTGAAGGACGTCGTCCCTGAGCAGATCACCAGTCGGGCGACGCTGGCGCAGCTGCCGCTCACCCGCAAGTCGGAACTCTCCGAGTTGCAACGCAACGCGCCGCCGTTTGGTGGTCTCGCGACCGCTTCGCCCGGCGACCTGGTTCGCGTCTATCAGTCGCCCGGACCGATCTACGATCTCGAGCCCCTGGGCCGCGACTACTGGCGGACAGCGCGGGCGCTACATGCTGCCGGGTTTCGCGGCGGCGATGTCATCCACAACACCTTCTCCTACCATTTCACGCCCGCCGGCGCGATGATCGAGCGCGGCGCCCGTGCCCTCGGCTGCAGCGTGTTTCCCGCCGGGCCCGCCAACGCCGATCTGCAGGTGCGGGCGATCAACGATCTCCGGCCGACCTGTTACGCCGGCACGCCGTCGTTCCTCAAGATCCTCCTCGACAGGGGGCGGGAGTTGGGGTTCGACACCTCCAGCCTCGGCAAGGCCAGCGTCGCGGCCGAAGCGTTGCCGCCAAGCCTTCGCGCGGAACTCGAAGGGGAGGGGATCCGGGCATTGCAGTGGTACGGAACCGCGGATCTCGGCATGATCGCTTATGAATCGTCGGCCATGGAGGGGTTGATCGTCGACGAGGGGATCATCGTCGAGATCGTCCGGCCCGGGAGCGGCGATCCGGTGCCCGACGGCGATGTCGGCGAGGTCGTCGTCACGGTGTTCTCGCGCGTCTACCCGCTGATCCGCTTCGCCACCGGCGACCTCTCCGCCGTGATGCCGGGGAGGAGTCCCTGCGGCCGGACCAACATGCGACTGAAGGGGTGGTTGGGTCGTGCCGATCAGGCGACCAAGGTCAAGGGCATGTTCGTCCTCCCAAGCCAGATCGCCGACGTGCTGAAACGCCATCCGGAGATCCGCAAGGCACGGCTGGTGGTCACGCACGAGAACGGCCGCGACGTCATGACGCTGCACTGCGAGAGCGAGGCTGTCGAAGCGGCCGCGGTCGCGGAAAGCCTGCAATCGGTGTGCAAGCTCAAAGGGCGGGTCGAACTCACCGCTCCTGGCACCCTTCCCGACGACGGCAAAGTCATCGACGATGTGCGTCGCTACAGCTGAGAGAGCGCTTGGCTCGACGGGAGAGCCGCGGTGGTGGTGAGCCGCATCGCAGCGGGTGGCGGTCGGCGGAGCCGTCGGCATGGCTGCGCAGAAAGCCGATTTTCTGGCCATTTACAGTGACTTCAAGAGGAAGGCGCGAGGGGGGCGAGCGGCGGCGCGGCAATGCGCCATGTTTTCCACAGGAGAGTTATGCGCAGCCGCAGCGAGGACATATTTCTGCCATAATTATGGCATCTCTGTGTTCGTTAGACCTCCTACGAGACAGGGTCAGAGATTCCCCAATCTCTGGTATCCCCGATCGGCACATAAGCCGTACTTGGCGACCGGCCCCCTCACCGGTCGCTTTTTGTTGTCAGGGGATGCCTTCCTCGCCGCAGCGCAATCGGCTAGGGTGGGCGCGTGAAAGCGCCGCGACCGTCTGTGACCGACTTTGCAGGACGAGAACTGATCTGCGTGCGGGGCGGGCGCACGGTGTTCGAAGGCCTCGCGTTCCGGGTCGAGGGGGGTGGCGCGCTGGTGCTCGGCGGTCCCAACGGCAGCGGTAAGTCCAGCCTTCTCAGGCTGATGGCGGGGCTGGCCCGGCCGTCGGCCGGCGTCATGTTGTGGAACGGCGCCAATGTCGCCGAAGATCCGGCAGGCCATCGCGCCCGCGTCCACTACGTCGGCCATTCTGATGCCACCAAGCCGGCGCTCACGGTGGCGGAAAACCTCGGCTTCTGGGCGGCGATGACGGGCGGTGCCGACGGGGCCGAGCCGCGGGCGATCGCGGCCCTCGATGCCTTCGGCATCCGCGCACTCGCCGATGTTCCCGGGCGCTATCTCTCGGCTGGACAGCGCCGGCGGCTCGGTCTTGCCCGGCTTGTCTGCGCGTCGGCACCGCTATGGCTGCTGGACGAGCCGAAGACGGCCCTCGATTCGGATGCCGCCCGGCGGCTCGACGCGCTCGTCGCGCACCATCGTGCCGCGGGCGGCATGGTGGTGATGTCGATGCATGGCGGTCGCCCGCCCGAGGGCGCGGCGCAGCTCGATCTCGCCCACTTCCAGGGGCGCGCGGAGGCGGCTCCTTGCTGAGCCTGCTGGCGGTTCTGATCCGTCGCGATCTCAAGCTGGCACTGCGCCAGGGCGCGGACAGCATGATGGTCGTGGCCTTCTTCGTGCTTGCGGTGGTGCTGTTTCCGTTCGGTGTCGGTCCGGACCCCAACGTGCTCGGCCGCATCGCGGCCGGGGTCATCTGGGTGGCGGCGCTGCTCGCGTCGATGCTGTCGTTGGACCGGCTCTATCAAGCCGACTACGAGGACGGCAGCCTCGAGTTGCTGGCACTGACGCCGATCCCGCTGGAGGCCGTCGTCGCGGCAAAGATCGCCGCCCACTGGCTGACGACGGGGCTGCCGCTGATCGCCGCCGCGCCGGTGCTGGCAGTCCTGCTCGGCATGGAAGTCGAGGGCTTCCCCGGCCTGCTCGCGGCGCTGGCGGTGGGCACACCGACCCTCAGTCTGATCGGCGGGGTCGGCGCGGCGCTGGTTCTCGGCGCCCGGCGCGGCGGCGTTCTGTTGAGCCTGCTGGTCCTCCCCCTGTGCATCCCGGTGCTCGTGTTCGGCGTCGCCGCGATCGACGCGGCGGCTGGCGGTTACCCGCTGCGGCCGCAACTCCTGATGCTGACGGGCTTGCTGCTGGCCGCCCTCGCCCTGGCGCCATGGGCGGGTGCGGCGGCGTTGCGCCAGGCCCTTGAGTAGCGGAAACCGAACGACAGCCCTGGAGATGATCGGGCGAGGTGCTAGATTGTCGGGTGGACCCGAAGGAACAGGCCGCAATCGCGGCGGGACGACGATGCATCGATTTGCCAACCCCACCCGGTTCATGCGCCTCAGTCGGCGTCTGGTGCCGTGGCTGGCCGTTCTGACCGGGGTCCTGCTCGCCGTCGGTCTTTACTTGTCCCTGGTCGCGTCGCCGGCCGACTATCAGCAGGGCGAGACGGTGCGCATCATGTATGTCCACGTTCCGTCGGCCTGGATGGCGATGTTCTGCTACTCGTGCATGGCCGTCGCGGCCGCAGTGGCGCTGATCTGGCGGCATCCGCTCGCCGAACTGGCCGCCAAGTCGACCGCGCCGATCGGCGCCTGTTTCACGTTTCTCGCGCTGTTGACGGGCTCGCTGTGGGGCAAGCCGATGTGGGGCGCTTGGTGGGTGTGGGACGCGCGCTTGACCTCGGTCCTGATCCTGTTCTTTCTCTACCTCGGTTACATCGCCCTCAACAACGCCTTCGACGATCCGGCGCGAGGTGCCAAGGCGTCGTCGATCCTGGTCCTGGTCGGGTTCGTCAACGTGCCGATCATCAAGTTCTCCGTCGACTGGTGGAACACCCTCCACCAGCCGGCCAGCATCGTCCGCATGGAGGGGCCGGCGATCCACCCGAGCATGCTGTGGCCGCTGTTGGTGATGGCGGCCGGATTTACCACCTACTATTTGTGGGTGCTCCTGGTGCGCATGCGTGGCGAGATCGTCGCCGGCAAGATTCGGTCTCTCCGCCTGCGCCAGGTCCACGGTTAGCGAAAGGCCCGGGGATGGCGACGCTCTCTACGTACCTGCAGATGGGCGGCTATGCCGGCTTCATCTGGTCGGCGTTCGCGATCACGCTCCTGGTGATGGCCGCCCTGCTCGTTGCCAGCCTGCGATCCCTGAGGGCACGCGAGTCCGCCCTTACGGCGTTGCAGGGCGAGGCGCCGCGGGCGGGCGGGACGGAGACCGCCGGTGAAGCCTAAACACCGCCGCCTCACCTTCGTGATCGTCGGCCTCGGCCTGCTCGGCGCCGCCGTCGCCTTGGTATTGTCCGCCATCGACGAGGCGGTGGTGTTCTTTCGCAGCCCGACCGAGCTGGTCGAGCGACCGGAACTCGGCGACCGGAGGGTGCGGATCGGCGGCCTTGTCGAGGAGGGCAGCGTCGATCGTGGTCACGGGACCGAGGTCCGGTTCCGGGTCACCGACCTCGCGAACGCGATCCCGGTTCGCTTCGACGGCATCCTCCCGGATCTCTTTCGCGAGGGGCAGGGGGTGGTCGCGGAGGGGCGGATGCAGGACGGCGTGTTCGTTGCCGACGGGGTGCTCGCCAAGCACGACGAGAACTACATGCCGCCCGAGGTCGCCGCCGCCCTCAAGAAGTCCGGTCAGTGGCAGCACATGCGCAAGCAGCTCGAGGAGACCGGCCAGATCGTGGAGGACCCGCCCCGGTGATCGTCGAACTCGGCCATTTCGCCCTGGTTCTGGCTCTGCTCGTCACGCTGATCCAGGGGACGGTCCCGATGGTCGGAGCGCATCGCAACCACGGGCCGTGGATGGACGTGGCGCGGACCAGCGCACTCGCCCAGGCTCTTCTGGTGGGGCTGGCGTTCGGCTGCCTGATGCACGCCTATGTCACCTCGGATTTCTCGGTGCTCAACGTCGCGATGAACTCCCACTCGTCGAAGCCGATGCTCTACAAGGTGTCGGGCACCTGGGGCAATCACGAGGGCTCGATGCTGCTCTGGGTGTTGATCCTGGCCTCGTTCGGGGCGGCGGTGGCGGTGTTTGGTTCCAATCTCCCGCCAGCCCTGCGTGCCCGGGCGCTGGCGGTGCAGGCCTGGGTCACCGCCGGCTTCTACGTGTTCATTCTGTTAACCTCCAACCCGTTCGAGCGGCTGCTGCCGGCGCCGGTCGACGGCCGCGGCCTCAATCCGCTGTTGCAGGACCCGGGCCTCGCGTTCCATCCGCCGTTCCTCTATCTCGGCTACGTCGGCTTCTCGATGGCGTTCTCGTTCTCGATCGCCGCGCTGATCGAAGGCCGCGTCGATGCCGCCTGGGCACGATGGGTCCGGCCGTGGACGCTCGCCGCCTGGGTGTTCCTGACCATCGGCATCGCGCTCGGGTCGTGGTGGGCATACTACGAACTCGGCTGGGGCGGCTGGTGGTTCTGGGATCCGGTGGAGAACGCGTCGTTCATGCCCTGGCTCGCCGGCACGGCACTCCTCCATTCGGCGATCGTCGTCGAGAAGCGGGACGCCCTCAAGGGCTGGACGATCTTCCTCGCGATCGTCACCTTCGGGCTCAGCCTGCTGGGCACCTTTCTGGTCCGCTCGGGGGTGCTCACCTCGGTGCACGCATTCGCCACCGACCCGACCCGCGGCGTGTTCATCCTGTTGTTGCTTGTGATTATCATCGGCGGTTCGTTCGCTTTGTTCGCGTGGCGTGGACCGAGCCTGCAGGGCGGCGGACTGTTCCGGCCCATCTCCCGCGAAGGGGGGCTTCTGCTCAACAACCTGCTGCTCGGCACCGCCACCGCGTCCATTCTGCTCGGCACCCTCTATCCGTTGTTCGTCGATGCCGTCAGTGACGAAAAGGTTTCCGTGGGACCGCCCTTCTTCAACGCGGTGTTCATCCCGCTGATGGCGCCGCTGATCGCCGCGATGGCCGTCGGTCCGCTACTGCCGTGGAAGCGGGGAGACTTGGCTTCCGCACTGAAGCGGCTGTGGCTGGCGGCGCTGGCGGCGGCGGCGGCGGTCGCCGTCACGGCGGCGATCTTTGCCGATGCGCCGCTGGTGGGCCTGCTGGGGATGGCGCTGGCCGCGTGGTTGGTGGTCGGAACCCTGGTCGAGCTCGCCGGGCGGATCCACTTGCTGCGCGCGCCTGCGGCGGAGAGCCTGAGGCGGCTCGCCACTCTGCCGCGCTCCGCCTGGGGAATGACCCTCGCCCACGGTGGGCTGGCGGTCGCGGTTGCCGGGATGACCGGGGCCGGAGTGTGGAAGCTGGAGAGCATCCAGCGAATGGCTCCGGGCGACGTCGTTGCCGTCGCCGGCTACGATTACCGGTTCGAAGGGGCCGAACAGCAACGCGGTCCGAACTACACCACCCTGGTCGGGACGTTCTCCGTCAGCCGCGATGGCCGGCCGGTGGCCGTCCTCACGCCGGAGAAGAGAACCTATCCGGTCGAACGACAGCAGACCACCGAGGCCGCCATTCATACGACAATCCGCGGCGATCTCTACGCGGTGATCGGCGACCCCGTGCCCGACGGCGTCGGCTACGTGACGCGGATCTATTTCAACCCGCTGGTGGTATGGATGTGGAGCGGTGTCGCGCTGATGGTGGTCGGCGGGCTGCTCAGCCTCAGCGACCGCCGCCACAGGGTGGGTGCACCAAAGCGCCGACACGCGGTCGTCGCCACCGAGGCCCTTTCTGCAGAGGCCTAGGAAGCGGGGCATTCGGTCATGCGACGGCTCGCCTATCTGGTCCCTCTGGTGATCTTTCTCGTCCTTGCGGGATACTTCTGGATCGGTCTCGGCAAGGATCCCCACTCCATCCCCTCGGTGCTGATCGACCAGCCGGTTCCGCCGTTCGCGCTCGCACCGCTCGAGGGCCGTGACCGCGGGTTCGCGAGCGAGGATCTGCCGGGCGAGGTATCGCTGGTCAACGTGTTCGGCTCGTGGTGTGTCGCCTGCCGCATCGAGCATCCGCTGTTGATGAGGCTGAGTGAGGAGGGCGTGGTGCCGATCCACGGCATCGACTGGCGCGAACCGGACCGGGACGCCGGTCCGGCGTGGCTGGCCAGGTTCGGCGACCCGTACACGCTGGTGGGCGACGATCCCGACAGCAGGGCCGCGATCGCGTTCGGGGTCACCGGCGCACCCGAGACGTTCGTCGTCGATGGCCGCGGCGTGATCCGCTACAAGCAGACGGGGCCGATCACGCCGGACATCTGGGAGCAGACCCTGTGGCCGATCGTGCAACAGCTGCGTGCCGAGGGCCGATGAGGGCGCTGTTCGTCGCCGTCGCGGTTGCCGCCGCGATCGGATTGGCCGCGATGCCCGGCGGCGCGGTCCAGCCCGACGAGATCCTCGGCGATCCGGCGCTGGAGTCCCGCGCCCGGGAGATCAGCAAGGATCTGCGCTGCCTCGTTTGCCAGAACCAGTCGATCGACGACTCCGATGCCGAACTGGCGCGCGATCTCAGGCTGTTGGTCAGGGAGCGGCTGGTCGCCGGCGACAGCGACCGTCAGGTGGTCGACTACGTGGTGTCCCGGTACGGCGACTTCGTCCTTCTCACCCCCCCGTTCAAGGCCTCGACCTATGTCCTGTGGCTGGGACCGGTGGTGGTGGCGATGGCCGGGATGGCCGCGGTCGTGGTCTTCTTTCGTCGGCGCGACGGCGTTGCTCATCGTGGCCCGGCGCCGCTGAGCGAGGCGGAGCGACGGCGACTGGCCGCACTGACGAAGGACGAGCCGCGGTGACGGCTTTGTGGGTCGCTGCGACGGTGCTCACGCTGGCGACGCTGGCGCTGCTCCTGGTTCCGCTGCTTCGTCGTTGCGCCGCCGTGCCGCCGCGTGCGGCGTTCGACCTGTCCGTCTATCGCGCGCAGCTCGCCGAGGTCGATCGCGACGTGGAACGGGGCCTGCTCGACGCAGAACAGGCGGTGGCGGCGCGGATCGAGGTCGAGCGCCGCATGCTGGCCGCCGCGGGCGGGATCACGCCGGCGGCATCGCCGCCGAGGGCGCGGTGGGGCGGTCTCGTGGCCGCCGCGGCGGTGGTCGTGTTCGTCCCCGCCGGTGCGTTCGGGCTTTACCTGGTTGTGGGGGCTCCGGGCGTTCCGGATCAACCGCTGGCAGCGCGGGACCAACCCTCGGCGACCGCGACGATGGAAGCGGTGTCGGCACGCCTTTCCGAGCATCTGCAGACCCATCCCGGGGATGTCGACGGCTGGATCATGCTCGGTCGGTCCTACCTGACGATGGAGCGATTCCCGCAGGCGGTGGAGGCGTTTGCGCGGGCCCGGACCCTTGCGGGTGGCGACGCCGATGTTGCGGCGGCCTACGGGGAGGCCTTGGTCGGCGCTGCCGGCGGACAGGTGACGCCCGAGGCCGGGCAGGCGTTCCGCGAGGCCCTGGACGCCGACCCGATCAAAGCCAAGGCGCGCTACTACCTGGCACTCGACCAGGCGCAGCGGGGGGACCTGGAGGGAGCGTTGGAAGGCTGGGTCTCGCTGGTGAGGGTTTCACCGCCGAACGCGTCGTGGCTGCCGATCGTCCGCCAGCAGATCGGGCGGGCCGCGGCTGCGCTCGGCATCGAAACCCCGGCCGCGGAACCGATGGCCGAGACCGAGATGTCGGCGGAGGAGAGCGGCCGGATGATCCGCTCGATGGTCGAGGGGCTGGCCGCCCGTCTCGAGCAGGATCCCGACGATCGGCAGGGGTGGCTGAGGCTTGCGCAGGCCTACGAGGTGCTGGGCGAGGCGGACAAGGCCCGCGACGCCCGCGCCCGCGCCGCGGCCCTCGCCGGGTCACAGTGACGAGGGCGACGGGACCCGCGGCTACGGGCTCTCGTGCCAGATCCAGACCAGGTTGCGGCCGGCCTGTTTGGCCGAATACATCGCATTGTCGGCCTTCGCGATGCTGTCGGCCACGGGGACGTCCGGTGCCAGCGGTGCGATCCCGAACGAGGCCGTCACGTGCAGCCGCCGCCCGTCGGGGATCGGGATCGTGAGCCGCGCGAGCCCTGCCCGCAGCCGGTCGACCACCGGACGAGCCGCGTCCGGGCTGGTGTCCGGCAGCACCAGGATGAACTCCTCGCCGCCGTAGCGATAGATCTGGTCGTACTTGCGGAGGTTGCGCAAGA
The DNA here is from genome assembly GCA_050329575.1 of Rhodospirillales bacterium. Classification (GTDB taxonomy): domain Bacteria; phylum Pseudomonadota; class Alphaproteobacteria; order Rhodospirillales; family Defluviicoccaceae; genus JAUXFS01. The sequence goes on from JBHJOP010000066.1 coordinate 26,554, forward strand.
AATACTCCGACACCGCTTCGAGCACCGCGTCGCCGGCCTGATGGCCGTAGGTGTCGTTGATGTCCTTGAACAGGTCGAGGTCGACCATCGCGATGCTGCACGGATGGCCGGTGCGGCGGATACGCTCCCGTTCCTGCTTCAGTCGCGGCAGCATGGCGAACCGCGTCGACATGCCGGTCAAAGGATCGATGTGGCGAAGGACCTCCCAAAGCCCCTTGGCGAGCAGCTCGATGCTCTTGTCGAAGCGGCCGACGGCGTCCACGAACAGCGCGTAGTCGGCCGGCCTGATTTCGGCCCCGTCGCGGACCGCCCGACAGAGCTTGCGGGCGATGACATGGATCCGACGGTGGTGCTCGGCGGCCGCGGCGTGTTCGGGATTGCGGCGGATGTACTCGTTCGCTTCGTCGCGGAACCAGCGACCGAGATTCGAGGCGAGATGGGCCGACGGAGCGAGGTCGTCGTCCGCCGGCATGGTGCGGCAGATCAGGATCGTCTGGATCTTGTGGATCCATGCCTCGTGCTCCTGCAATGCCGGTCCGAGCCGGCGCACGATCTGCTCCGCGTCCCGCAGGCTCAAGGCGCGAGCGGGTCGGTCTTCGGATCCTTTGTTCGGTGACGGTTGCTCTTCGGCGAAGCTGTTCATCGTGCGGCTGGAGCGACGGAGTGACCACCCCCGAAGGTAGAGCAAATCGACCAGCCGTTACAGTTTTCGGTTTCCAGTCGCGGTGCTTGCGTTTTTACCGGGTTGTCCGCATAAAGCAGCGGAACGAACAATCGGGCGGCCGCGATCCAGCCGCCGATCACCAGGGAGTTCCGTCTCGCGTTGCGAAACGCTCGCAGCCTGCGGCCGACGGTCGGTTCGGCAGCGCAAGGCGGCAGACTCCCTCAGGACGAACACTCGGGGGAGAGGCTCGTACAGCCATGACCACATTCAGAACCATTGATCACCTCGACGTGGCCGGCAAGCGGGTGCTGGTCCGCGCCGACCTCAACGTGCCGATGAAGGGTGGCAAGGTCACCGACACCACCCGGATCGATCGCACCGTCCCGACCTTGAAGGAGTTGGCGGACAAGGGTGCGAAGGTCATCGTGTTGAGCCATCTGGGGCGTCCCAAGGCCCAGAAGAACCTCGAATTCACGTTGAAACCGGTGGCGGATGCGCTCGCCGCCAGTCTCGGACGGCCGGTCGCCTTCGCCCCCGACTGCATCGGTGCAGACGCCAGGAAGGTGGTCGACGCGATGAAGAACGGCGACGTCGCCATGCTCGAGAACGTCCGGTTCTACGGCGAAGAGGAGAAGAACGACCGGGGGTTCGCCGAGAAGCTGGCGGAGATGGGCGATATCCTGGTCAGCGACGCGTTCTCGTGCGCGCACCGGGCCCACGCGTCGGTCGAGGCCCTCGCTCGCATCCTGCCTTCGGCGGCGGGGCGATTGATGCAGGCCGAACTGGAGGCGCTCGAGGGCGCCCTCGGCGCGCCGAAACATCCGGTTGCTGCGGTCGTCGGCGGGGCGAAGATCTCGACCAAGCTGGACGTTCTCGGCAACCTCGTTGCCAAGGTCGATCAGTTGATCATCGGTGGCGCGATGGCCAACACCTTCCTCAACGCCAAGGGAGTCAACGTCGGCAAGTCGCTGTGCGAGCACGACATGGCGGAGAACGCCAGAGCGATCATGGCCGCCGCGGCGAAGGGCGGCTGCGAGATCGTGCTTCCCATCGACGTGGTCGTTGCCCCCGAATTCAAGGAGGGTGCGCCGGCGAAAACGATCCCCGTCGGATCGGTTCCGGCCGACCAGATGATCCTGGATGTCGGCCCGGACTCGATCGCCGATCTCACCAAGCGCCTCGCCGGCTGCAAGACCCTGCTCTGGAACGGACCGCTCGGCGCCTTCGAGGTCAGGCCGTTCGACGTCGGCACCAACAAGGTCGCCCAGCAGGCCGCGCAGTTGACCAAGGCCGGCCAGCTGCTGTCGGTCGCCGGCGGCGGCGATACGGTGGCGGCGCTCGCGCACGCCGGTGTCGGCGACGACTTCTCCTACGTCTCCACCGCGGGCGGCGCTTTCCTTGAGTGGCTGGAAGGCAAGACCCTGCCGGGAGTCGCGGTTCTGCGGGCGTGACGGACGATCCGGCGGGCGTCTCCGCCACCGAGGCGCCCGCCGCTTCCCCCGGACCGACCGATCCGCTCGCCGGCGCGGATCGGCCGGGGCTTGCCGTGACCGCCGACACGCCCCACACTTCAACCATGCGAAGCCAGCATCTCCCCGGCCCATCCGTCGAAGCGATCCCCGAGGGCGACAACCGCACCCGCCTCGTCTGCCCCGACTGCGGGTACATCGAGTACACCAACCCGAAGATCGTCGTCGGCGCCGTGTGCACCTGGCAGAACCGGATCTTGTTGTGCAAGCGGGCGATCAATCCCTCGCGCGGCCGCTGGACGATCCCCGCAGGTTTTCTCGAGATCGGCGAGACCACCGCCGAGGGGGCGGCGCGGGAGGTCTGGGAGGAAGCGGGCGCCCGGATCCGCATTCAGGATCTGCTCGGGATCTACGAGATCCCGTCGATCAGTCAGATCCAGATGATCTATCGCGCTCCGATGACGGGTCCCGAATGTGCACCCGGTGCCGAGAGCCTCGAAGTCGAGATGCTGGAATGGGACGCCATCCCCTGGAACGAACTCGCGTTCCCCAGCGTGGCCTGGGCGCTCGAGCGCTTCCAGGCGGGGGGCGGGCCCTGGTTTCAAACGGCGAAGCAGCGTTGAAGGCACGTTAACCTTTCCCGTGCACATTCGACGCGATGGTCGATATCACCAACACGTCCGCGGCCGTTTCCGATCGACTGGAACCGTTCGGACGGGTCCCGGCGCAGGGCTACCAGACGGCACAGGAGGCGAGAACCCGGGCGACGTTCACCCGGTCGAGTCCGTCGGCACAGACCATCTCGGCGTTGGAGCGACTCGAACGCCTGCTGCAGAGCGATGCGCCCCTCCGCAAGGACGCCCCCCGCGGCTACTACTTCGACGGCCGTTTCTGACCCGCGGTCACGCCGTCGTTTCGACCGCCGTGTCCGGCTCGTCGACCGCGTACACCTCCACCGGTGAGGTCCTCCCGCGGACCGTGACGCTGCCGATCCGGCGCCACGCGAAATCGCCATCCGCGGCGGTCATCGTCTGTTCGGTCGCCAGAATGTAGGTCCCGTAGTCCTTGTTGAGTTGCTCAAGCCGGGCGGCGATGTTGACCTCGTCGCCGAACACCGTGAACAGGAGCCGGTCGCGGGTGCCGACCGCGCCGGAGATCATCTTTCCTGTGTTGATGCCGCAGCGGGTGCGCATGACGACCCCGGGTCCGAAACGCATTCGCGACACGACCTGTCGGAAGGCGATGGCGGTTCGCAGCGCGTTGGCGGCATGGTTGGGGTCGGGCTTGGCGGTGTTGAAGCTGACCAGCATCGCATCGCCCTGAAACTGGGTGATGACTCCGTGGTGCTGGTCGACGATCCGCGAGAACACGTCGAAGTACTCGTTGAGGGTCTGGATCAGGACATCCGGCTCCAGTCGCTCCGAAATGCCGGTGAAACCCTCGATGTCGCAGAACATCACCGTCGCCGTCCTGACGTCGCCGTCGCCGGGCTGGATGGCGCGGTCCGCGCTGACGATCTGATCGGCGACCTCGGGGGAGACGAACCGCGACAGGTCATGGGCGACCGTCGCGTCGGCCACCGACCTCATCAGCAGACGACGGGCGCGCACCTGTGCCACCGAAAGCACGAGGGTGACGAGCAGAATCGAGATGATCTTGTCGACCTCGGCGCCGATCAGGATGCGGTTGGAGGTCAGATACAGGACATAGTCGCGGGTGACGCCGGTGTCAGGGGTCATGTTGTCGACGGCGTACCAGACCAGGGCAAACCAGCCGACCGCCGCCGCCGTTCCGGCAGCGACCACGTAATTGGGTTCGTAGCGCAGCGTTCGCAGTGCGATGAAGAGAAAGACGTAGAGCAACGTCGGTGCCTTCAGATAGAACGGCGCCGGTTGCTCGTACTGCAGATGGAAGCTCCACATCAGCACCATCAACAGACCGATGTCGATGGCGATCGAGCCCATCAGGAACCAACGCGGCAGGATCCGTCGATAGGCGAGCAACAGCCGAACGAGGGTGAACAGCAGATACAGGGCGAGCGCGTAGGGCACGGGCATGAACGCCGTCCCCGCAGACGTCTTGGGCGCGATGGTGTAGAGGGCGAGGAAAAACATCACCAGCAGCAACTGGACCCAGCCGATCAGGATCTCTGCCTGATACTGCTGATCGGCGATGGCGTTCCGGACACGCGCGGGCAACGGCCGCTCGACCCGGGCGCCGAAAACGAACGCCGACATCTGCTTCCACATGGTCTCCGACCTCTCGGCTCCGCCCGACGACTGCCCGTGGAAGTATGAATGATCCGCGCCGCCGGCGCGTCTCACGGGATGACACATGTGCGTGAGCTCGCGAACGCAGCGGCGGCGATCGGACGGCTCTCGCCCTGTGGGCCGTGCCGTCCCGCCTCAGGCGTCGAGGCCGAGCAGGCTGCGGGCGAACGATCTCGCATCGAATGCCCGCATGTCGTCGATGCCCTCGCCGACGCCGATCGCATAGACGGGCAGACCGAACCGCTCGGCGAGCGCGACCACCACCCCTCCCCGCGCCGAGCCGTCGAGCTTGGTCACCACCAGCCCGGTGACATCGACCATGCCCCGAAAGACCTCGACCTGGTTGTGGGCATTCTGTCCGACGGTGGCATCGAGCACCAGAATGCAGTCGTGGGGTGCGTCGGCGTCCAGCTTCTTCAACACCCGAACGATCTTCTGCAGTTCCGCCATCAGGTCGGCGCGATTGTGCAGTCGGCCCGCGGTGTCGACCAGCAGCACGTCCGAGCGGCGGGCGCGAGCGACCTCCAGCGCCTCGAAGGCGAGCCCGGCCGCATCGGATCCGGCCGGTCGCGTGACCACCGTGCAGCCCGACCGATCACCCCAGACCTGCAACTGCTCGATGGCGGCGGCGCGGAAGGTGTCGCCGGCGGCGAGCACCACATCGAAGCCCGCTTGCTTGAACAGATGGGCGAACTTGGCGACCGTCGTCGTCTTGCCGCTACCGTTGACGCCGCAGACCAGAATGGTGTGCGGCTTGTGAGCCTGATGGATGGTGATGGTCCGGGCCACAGGGGCGAGAATACCGGCGATCTCCGTGGCGAGAGCGCCGCGCACCTCGTCGGGAGTCACCCTCTGGTCGAAGCGGGTCGCGGCCAGCGAGCGGGCCAACCGGTCGGCTGTGGCGACCCCCAGATCGGCGCCGATCAACACCTCCTCCAGCTGCTCGATCGCCTCCGCGTCGAGCCGACGCTTGGTGAACAGATCGGTGATCTCTCCCGTCAGCCTCGTCGAGGACCGGCCCAGTCCGTGTCGCAGACGGGCGAGCCAGCCCGCGGACTCGGGGCCCAGCTGCTCCGCGTCGGTCACGGGATGCGCTCCCCATCGAGGTGGTCGGCGTAGGCGGCGGTGATGCGGACCTTCGCGAACGAACCCGCGGGCGCGGACGCGTCGAGACGCACCGGGGCGTAATAGGGACAGCGGCCGCTCCGCCCGTCCTCGACCAGGATCTCGGTCGTGGTGCCGACGCGACCCTCGAAGAACCTGCGCCGCGCCGTCGCTCCCGCGTCGCGGAGGACGGCCGCCCGCTCGGTGCGCACCGGTCCCGGCACCTGCGGCATCCGGGCCGCCGGTGTTCCCGGCCGGGCCGAGAACGGGAACACGTGGAGGTAGGTCAGGTCCAACTCCGCGATCGCGTCCCGCGTGGTCGAGAACATCGCTTCGGTCTCGGTGGGGAAGCCGGCGATCAGATCGGCCCCGAACACCATATCCGGGCGTGCGCGCCGCAGGCGGTCGACGACCGCGAACGCCTGCCCGCGCGAATGACGCCGCTTCATGCGCTTCAGCACGGTATCGTCGGCGGACTGCAGGCTGAGATGGACGTGGGGCATCAGCCGGGGCTCGGTCGCGAACGCGCCGACCAAGTCGTCGTCGATGGCTCCCGGATCGAGCGACGTCAATCGCAGTCGCGGCAGATCGGGAACGGCCGTCAGCAGCCGCTGGACCATGCCGCCCAACGTCGGCCGGTCGGCGAGATCGGTCCCGTACGAGCAGACGTCGACCCCGGTGAGAACCATCTCCGCGTGCCCCTTGTCGACGAGCGCGCGCACCTGGGCGACGATGCGCTCCACGGGAACGCTCCGGTTCGGGCCGCGGGCGAACGGGATGATGCAGTACGTGCAACGGTGATCGCAGCCGTGCTGCACCTCGACGAGCGCCCGCGTTCGGCCTTCGAATCCGTGCAACAGGTGACGGCCGGTGTCCCGAACCGACATGATGTCGGAGACGGCGATCCGGGCGCCGCCGGTTGTCAGATCGGCCGCCCGCAGCTTCTCGGCGTTGCCCAGCACCCGGTCGACTTCCGGCATGGCGGCGAACATGTCCGGGGCGAGCTGGGCCGCACAGCCGGTGACGATGATCCGTCCCCCGGGACGTTCGCGGCGCAGGCGGCGGATCGTCTGGCGGGCTTGGCGGACCGCCTCCGCGGTCACCGCGCAGGTGTTGACGATGATCGCGTCGGAGAGGTCGGCGGCGACGGCTTCGGTGCGCACGACCTCGGACTCGAAGGCGTTGAGCCGGCAGCCGAGAGTAATGACACGCGGAGCGGGCACGAGCGCGCCCTCAGACCGGCCACGGTTCCGGAAGCTCGCCGGCGAAACTGACCGCCACCGGTCCGGTCATGAGCATATGGTCGTCTTTCAACCACTCGACATGCAGCGTACCGCCGTCGAGCCGTACGCCGGCGGAGCGTCCGATCAATCCGCGCCGAGCGGCCGCTGCCACGGTTGCACAGGCCCCGGTGCCGCACGCCCTGGTCAACCCGACCCCACGTTCCCAGACCCGCAGCCGGATCTGGTCCTCGGCGACGACCTGCGCGGCCTCGACATTGGTGAACTGCGGAAACAGGGGATGACGCTCGACGATCGGACCGAAGATCTCCAGCGGCACCGCCTCGCAGTCGTCGACGAAGAACACCGCATGGGGATTGCCGACGTTGACGGCGACTCCGTCTCGCAACGGTCCGGCCTCGACCTCCAGATGAAGGGTGTCCGCCGGGCGGGACAGCGGGATGTCTCGCCAGTCGAAGCTGATCCGCCCCATGTCGATGCTGACCATGTTGTCGTCGATCCGTTCGGCATCGAGCAGTCCCTTCGCGGTCTCGACGATCGCGTGGCGTGTTCCCTTCTCGCGCATGATCATCGCGGCGATGCAGCGGGCGGCGTTGCCGCAGGCCTCGACCTCACCGCCATCGGCGTTGCGGATCCGCATGAATGCGTCGGCGAGGGCATTGACGGGCGGCTCGACGATGATCAACTGGTCGCACCCGACGCCCGTACGACGGTCGGCGATGGCGCGCGTCCGGGCGGCGCCAATGTCGACCGGGCGATGGCGGGCGTCGACGACGACGAAGTCGTTTCCGAGGCCGTGCATCTTGACGAACGGGAGTGACGCCATGGGTCGATAGATATGGCGCGCCGGACGGGAAGTCTATCGCCTTTCAGCGGCGTGTCCGACGGTGAGGCCGAGCGGCCGGGTGACGAAGCTTCGCATGTGGAAGCGAGCGTGGCTGCGGTCGTAGCGATAGTCCCGCCCGACCGGGCAGGCGCGCCGGGCCCGGCAGCCGCGGGTCAGGCATGCGTCTCCCTCGTCGGACCGCAGATGGGTGATGCAGGCCGGCCCGTCGAAGTGACCGTCGCGCGGCGCGTTCACGGGACAGACGGTCAGGCACGGCTTGTCGATGCAGGTCGCGCACGGATGGGGGCGCACCGCCGGCGGCGGCAGGGTCAGAACCTCATCGAACAGGAAGGCTCCGCGGTAGGCATGGCAGAGGCCGTAGTCCGGGTGGATCAGCGGCCCCAACGGGGAGGACTGGATCGCCTCGGCGCGCTTCGCCCACGTCAGGAACGGACGAAAGGGAGGGCCGTCGAAGGGAAAAACCACCCCCGCGCCGAGTCCTTGAGCCGCATGCGCGAGGGTCCGTCGGGTCCAGGTGTCGAGCGGGTCCCGACCCCGCCTGCGCTCGGAAGGAGGAACTCGGCGGCAGAACTCATGCCACATCGCCGATCCAGCGTTGCCGATCAGCACGACGGTTGCGGCCGGAACGGCGAGGGGATCGCCGGCGTCGGGGTGAAATCCACCGCGGCACAGAAAGCCGAATTCCGAAACGGCGTCGTTGACGGTCTCAAGGTCCACCCGGAGTTTCTAGGCCGATCCGTGATCGCGGGTCAAGGCAGGCGCCTGTACCTGACGACCGGGACGTCCTCCGGTTCCTCGGCCGGGCTCGGGTGTTGATCCGCCACCGATCTGACGAGATCGCGGATCATCCTCCGGACGCGACTGTCGGCGACGCGGAAATAGGCGCGGGCGAACCGCTTGGCCTCGGCGACGGCCTTCGCGTCCGGTTCGGGGCCGTCGAGCGGCTCGAAAGTCGACCGTTCGGTCGGTCCGTCGAAGAAGTAGGGCACGTCGACGCCCAGAACCTCACCGACCCGAAACAACTGCGCGGCACCGATCCGCCGGTCCCCGCATTCGATCCTTTCGATGGTGCCCGGCGCCGCGCCGATGACCAGGTCGAGGAGCTGCGGGTCCAGACCGAGTTCCAGCCGTCGCCGGCGCAGTCGCGCGGCGACATGCAGATCTATCGGGTCGGGGCGACGGGACTGCGGGAGATCCCGTATCGTGGGGGCGTCGGCCATCGGGAAAATTCTCTCCCCAGTCGTAGTGCTCACGTAATGCTACCTATGGTATAACGCATTCGTTCCGATTGCAAATCGTAAAGCCTTGAAACGCTTCTGCGCCGGTTGACTCTGGTGGCGAGCCTGCATACATTGCGGGCTCGCAATCAATGGCGGCAGGGCCAGTCCGCGGCGTTCGCGTTCTGGCTCTTTTTCGTTGACCGGACTCGACGGAAGGGAGTGACGGCGGGTGTTCGACAGCCTGGCCGGACGACTGGGGGAGATCTTCGACCGCCTGCGCAAACGTGGCGCGCTGTCGGAGTCCGATGTCGGCGAGGCGCTGCGCGAAGTGCGGATCGCGCTGCTCGAGGCCGACGTCGCGTTGCCGGTCGTCAAGGAGTTCGTCGCCGGCGTTCGCGCCCGGGCGGTCGGCCAGGAAGTGCTGCGCAGCGTCACTCCCGGCCAGATGGTGATCAAGATCGTCCACGACCACCTCGTGAACATGCTGTCCGGGGGCATCCCCGAGTCGGCGGGACTGCCGGAGGGCGCCGGCATCGACGTCGCGGGCAATCCGCCGGTCGCCGTTCTCGTCGTCGGATTGCAGGGGTCGGGAAAGACCACGACCTGCGCCAAACTGGCACTCAGGCTCAAGAAGCGCGAACGCAAGAAGGTGCTGATGGCGTCCGCGGACATCTACCGTCCCGCGGCGCAGCACCAGTTGGCGGTCCTGGGCGAACAGACCGAGACGTCGGTGCTGCCGGTGATCCTGGGCGAGCAACCGCTGGCGATCGCATCGCGGGCGATGCAGACCGGACGTCGGGAAGGGTACGACGTCGTCATCGTCGATACCGCCGGTCGTCTTCATGTCGACGATGCGATGATGGCCGAGGCGGCGGCAATCAAGCAGACGATCAACCCGGTCGAGACACTGCTGGTTGCCGACGCGATGACCGGTCAGGATGCCGTCGCGCTGGCTTCGGCCTTCCGGGATCGGTTGGACATCACCGGGATCGTGCTGACCCGGGTCGACGGTGATGCGCGCGGGGGGGCAGCGCTGTCCATGCGTGCGGTCACCGGGCGACCGATCAAGCTGATGGGCGTCGGCGAGAAGCTCGATGCGCTGGAGGCGTTCCAGCCGTCGCGCGTCGCCGGTCGCATTCTCGGAATGGGGGACGTCGTCGGCTTGGTGGAGCGCGCGGCCGAGGCGATCGAACACGAAGATGCCGAGAAACTGGCGAGAAAGATGGTCAAGGGCGAGTTGACCCTCGAGGACCTGGCCGCGCAGTACAAACAGCTGAGGAAGATCGGTGACATCAAGGGCCTGCTCGGGATGGTGCCCGGCATCGCCAAGGTCAAGCGACAGCTCGAAGAGGCCCGCATCGATGACAGGGCGATCGCCCGGCAGGAAGCGATCATCCTGTCGATGACACCCTCGGAGCGACGCAATCCGAAGATCCTCAACGCCTCGCGCCGGCGGCGGATCGCCGCCGGGGCCGGCGCGTCCGTCCAGGACGTCAACCGTCTGTTGAAGCAGTACCAGCAGATGAGCAAGATGATGAAGCAGATGGGGAAACTCGGCAAGAAGGGGCTCTTCGGCGGGGGCTTCGCCCCCGGAGTGATGCCACCCTTGCCACCGACGCGGTTCTAATCATGGTCTCGGATCGATAGCGAAGGACAGGAGAACAGATGGCACTCAGAATCCGATTGGCACGGGGAGGCGCGAAGAAGCGCCCCTACTACCACATCGTGGTCGCCGACTCCCGCAGCCCCCGTGACGGTCGTTTCGTCGAAGTGGTCGGAACCTATGACCCGATGCTCGCCGACGATCGATCCGATCGCGTGGTGTTGAAGCATGAGCGGGTCAAACACTGGCTGGGCGTCGGGGCGACGCCGAGCGATCGGGTGGCCCGCTTTTGCGCCCGGGAAGGATTGATGGAGCTCCAGCCGCGGCCCGACCAGACGAAGAAGACGCTGCCGAAGGCCAAGGCCCAGGAGCGGATGAAGGTCGCCAGCGCGGCCGCGGCCGGTTCGGAAGCGGCCGGCGAGCAGGCTTGACGCGACGGCGGGCCTGCGGACTGGCAACGCGGCGGCGGTGATGCCGGCCGAGCGCCGCGAGGGAAGGGGTGCAAGGGTGTGCGTGGGCATCGTCACCGGCGCGCGCGGCATCAGCGGCGAGATCCGCATCCGCAGCTTCACCTCCGACCCGACGGCCGTCGCGGCCTATGGTCCGGTTTCCGACGAACGCGGCGCAAGATCGTTCCGATTGCGCGTCAAGGGGCTGGTCAAGGGGCAGGTGGTGGCCGTGGTCGAGGGGATCGATGACCGCAATGCCGCCGAGACGTTGAAGGGCGAGGCGCTCTATGTGCCGCGCGGGGCGCTGCCCGAAGCGGAGGAAAACGAGTTCTACCATGCCGATCTGATCGGACTACGGGCGGAACGGGGCGACGCCGCGACGAGAACCGAGGCGCATCTCGGGACGGTCTGCGCGGTTCACGATTTCGGCGCCGGGAGTGTGATCGAGATCGCCGGAGGACCGGCCGGGGTGGTGATGGTCCCGTTCACGACGGCGGCCGTTCCGCTGGTCGATGTCGCCGGTGGCCGGATCGTGGTGGCGGCCCTGGACGGCTTGCTCGAGGAGAAGCCCGGGGAGCGGGCGGGTCGCAGTGAAGACGGGGAATGACCGCGGTGGAGCCCTGGCGGGCGTGTGTTCTCACCATCTTTCCGGAGATGTTCCCCGGCCCGCTGGCGGTGTCGCTGGCGGGTCAGGCCCTCGGCCGTGGGCTCTGGATGCTGGAAACGGTGGACATCCGTGCGTTTGCGCGCGATAAACACCGCAGCGTCGACGACACGCCGTTCGGCGGTGGCCCCGGAATGGTCATGCGTGCGGACGTTGTCGATGCTGCAATCCTCGCAGTGAGGGAACGGCGGCCGGAGGTGCGGCTCGTATACCTGACCCCGCGTGGCCAGCCGCTGGACCAGGCGAGGGTTCGCGATTGGGCGACGGGTCCGGGTGTGGCGTTGCTCTGCGGTCGCTACGAAGGAGTGGACGAGCGCGTTTTGGAGCTTTGGCGACCGGAGGAGATCAGCATCGGCGACTTCGTGTTGTCGGGTGGCGAGCCGGCCGCAATGGTAGTGATCGACGCCTGTGTGCGCCTGCTGCCCGGAGTGGTCGGCCGGTCGCGCTCGGTGGTCGAGGAGAGTTTCGAAGGGGGGCTGTTGGAGTATCCCCACTATACGCGACCGCGAAGCTGGCGAGGACTCGACGTGCCTGAGGTGTTGCTGTCCGGCGACCATGCCAGGATCGGACGCTGGCGGCTCGGTCAGGCCCGGCGGGTCACCAAGGACCGTCGGCCGGATCTCTGGCGAGGCCACGCGGGTGCAGCGCGGGAAGACGAGGACGCGTCGGTGGAACCGCAGCGCCCGGGCACGGGGTTGGACGAGAGCAAGGACTGTGAACGATGAATGTCATCCAGCAACTCGAACAAGAGCAGATCCAGAAGCTGAGCGCCGAGCGCCCGGTGCCGGTGTTCGCGCCGGGTGACACGCTGCGGGTCAAGGTCAAGGTGGTGGAGGGCTCGCGCGAACGTCTTCAGGCGTTCGAAGGCGTCTGCATCGCGCGGCGAAACAACGGCCTCGGCTCGTCGTTCACCGTTCGCAAGATCTCCTACGGCGAGGGCGTCGAACGCGTGTTTCCGCTCTACTCGCCGGTGATCGCGGATATCGAAGTGGTCCGCCGCGGTGACGTCCGCCGTGCCAAGCTCTACTACCTGAGGGCGCTCCGCGGAAAGCGCGCCCGAATCTCCGAAAAGACCGACGGCTTCTCGGCGAAGTTGGCGGCGGAGGAGAGGCAGGCCGCTCTCGCCGCCAAGCAGTCCGAGGGCGACAAGCAAAAGAAGAAGAAAAGGGCCAAGGCTTCCGCGACCAACGATGGGAGCGGCGCGTCCGAGGGTGGGAATTAGGGCGAGCGCCGGCACCGACTCCCGCCGGGTGCCGACTGCGCCGCGCGAGCGAGCGAACCGATGACCGAACCACGGACCCTCTTCGACAAGATCTGGCAGCGGCACGTGGTGAACGTCCAAGAGGACGGCACCTGCCTGATCTACGTCGATCGGCATCTGGTTCACGAGGTGACCAGCCCGCAGGCGTTCGAGGGGTTGCGCGTCGCCGGGCGATCGGTGCGTCGCCCGGATGCCACCCTGGCCGTGGCCGACCACAACGTCCCCACCACCGACCGGTCGAAGGGAATCGAGGACGAAGAGTCCCGCATCCAGGTCGAAACGCTGGCGGACAACTGTGCGGCGTTCGGCATTCAGTATCTCTCGATGTCCGACGTCCGCCAGGGCATCGTTCACATCATCGGTCCCGAGCAGGGGTTCACCCAGCCGGGGATGACCATCGTCTGCGGAGACTCCCACACCTCGACTCATGGCGCCTTCGGGGCGCTGGCGTTCGGGATCGGGACCTCGGAGGTGGAGCACGTCCTCGCCACCCAGACCCTGTTGCAGAAACCGGCCCGCAACATGCGGGTGACGGTGTCCGGAAGCCTGCCGCTGGGGGTGACCGCCAAGGACGTGACCCTCGCGATCGTCGGTGCGATCGGAACGGCGGGCGGCACCGGCCACGTGATCGAATACGCCGGCGATGCGATCCGGTCGCTGACGATGGAAGGCCGGATGACGGTGTGCAACATGTCGATCGAGGCCGGCGCCCGTGCGGGTCTGATCGCACCGGACGAGACGACCTTCCGCTACCTGCGGGGCAGGCCGATGGCGCCCTGCGGCGAGTTGTGGGACCAGGCGGTCGCGTACTGGCGGACGCTGCCGTCGGACGAGGGGGCCCGGTACGATCGGGAGGTCGCCATCGAAGCGGCAGCCATCGCGCCGCAGGTGACCTGGGGCACCAGCCCCGAGCACGTCGTTGCGATCACCGGTGCCGTCCCCGACCCGGCCGCTGCCGCGGACGACAGCAAGCGCCGCGCCATGGAGCGGGCCCTCGCCTACATGGGACTCCGCGCCGGGACGCCGATGCGCGACATCGCAATCGACCGGGTGTTCATCGGCTCGTGCACCAATGGCCGCATCGAGGATCTGCGCGAGGCGGCGGCGATCGCCCGAGGCCGGCGGGTGGCGGAAGGCGTCGGCGCCATGGTCGTTCCCGGGTCGGGACTGGTCAAGAGGATCGCCGAGCAGGAGGGGCTCCACCGGATCTTTCTGGAAGCCGGCTTCGAATGGCGCGAGCCCGGCTGCTCGATGTGCCTGGCGATGAACGCCGACAAACTCCGTCCCGGCGAGCGCTGCGCCTCGACGTCGAACCGCAACTTCGAGGGCCGTCAGGGATCCGGAGGCCGCACCCATCTGATGAGCCCGGCCATGGCCGCCGCCGCCGCCGTCACCGGCCGGCTCACCGACGTCCGCGAGCTGTCGTAACCCACCGCCGCGACGGGCCGCGGGACGCGAGGGGACGTCGCGGAGAACTGGAAACGGACCGTTCGATGGAAAAGTTCACCAGACTGACCGGCGTCGCCGCGCCGCTCGATATGATCAACGTCGACACCGACATGATCATCCCCAAGCAGTTCCTGAAGACGATCAAGCGGACGGGGCTCGGGAAAAGCCTGTTCTTCGAGTTGCGCTACGACGCCGCCGGCGGCGAGCGCCCGGACTTCGTGCTCAACGAGCCCGCCTACCGCAACGCCACGATCCTGATCGCGGGCGAGAATTTCGGCTGCGGCTCGTCGCGGGAGCACGCCCCATGGGCGTTGCTCGATTTCGGCATCCGTTGCGTGGTTGCCCCCAGCTTCGCCGACATCTTCTACAACAACTGCTTCAAGAACGGCATCCTGCCGATCGCGCTCGCCGCGGAGCAGGCCGCCACCTTGATGACCGAGGCCAAGCGAGGTGCCGGCGTCCCGTTGACGGTCGACCTGGACAGCCAGCGGATCACCACCTCGGACGGTCGCGGCATACCGTTCGAAATCGATCCGTTCCGCAAGCACTGCCTGCTGGGCGGACTTGACGAGATCGGCCTGACACTGCACAAAATTGCCGAGATCGACGCGTTCGAGGCCCATCAGCGGGCCGAACAGCCTTGGCTCTACCGGTGATCGCCGCTCCCATCCGGTAGGGTGGGTGCCTGCCACCAGGAGGAACGATGCGCCCCAAGAGACTGCTGCTTCTGCCGGGCGACGGGATCGGGCCGGAGGTGATGGGCGAAGCGCGGCGGATCATCGACTGGCTCGGTCGCCACCGGAAGGTCGAGTTCGACCTGGTGGAAGGGCTGGTCGGCGGCGCCGCCATCGACGCCCACGGAACGCCGCTCGCCGACGAGACGATGGCCGACGCGCAGGCCGCCGACGCGGTGCTGCTCGGCGCCGTCGGCGGGCCGAAATGGGACGGTCTGCCGTTCGAACGGAAACCGGAACGGGGTCTGCTGCGGCTCCGCAAGGAGATGGGGCTGTTCGCGAACCTGCGGCCGGCGGTGGTCTTCGACGCCCTCGCCGACGCCTCCAGTCTGAAGCTCGAGGTGGTCAAGGGCCTCGACATCATGATCGTCCGCGAACTCACCGGCGGCGTCTATTTCGGCGACCCGCGCGGCATCGAAACGTTGCCCGACGGGACCCGCCGGGGGGTCAACACCCAGGTCTACACCAGCGAGGAGGTGGTTCGCATCGCCCGTGTCGCCTTCGACCTGGCGAGGGGGCGCTCGCGCCGGGTGTGCTCGGTCGACAAGGCCAACGTCATGGAGAGCGGTGTCCTGTGGCGCGAGGAGGTGCAGCGGGTGCACGACGAGGCCTATCCGGACATCGAACTCGTTCACATGTACGCCGACAATTGTGCGATGCAGTTGGTACGCAACCCCAAGCAGTTCGACGTCATCGTCACCGACAACCTGTTCGGCGACATCCTGTCGGACGAGGCGGCGATGCTGACCGGGTCCCTCGGCATGCTGCCCTCGGCATCCCTCGGAGCGATCGACGGCGACGGCAGGCGGGCCGCCCTGTACGAACCGGTCCACGGGAGCGCCCCGGACATCGCCGGCAAGGACCAGGCCAATCCGCTCGCCGCGGTGCTCAGTTTCGCGATGTGCCTGCGCTACTCCCTCGACAGGCCCGAAGACGCCGGCATCGTCGAGACCGCGGTGAAGTCGGTGCTCGACGGCGGTCTGCGCACCGCCGACATCATGCAGAAGGGGAAGGCGCGGGTGTCGACGACGGTGATGGGCGAAACCCTCGTCCGCGAACTCGATAAGCTCACGGGATAGCGCCGACCGCCTCGGTCGCGCGTCGAGGCACGCGGCAGCGCGCCACCGCCGATCGGCAGGCCTCGGGGGTGTATGGCTCCGGGGCGTATTCGTTACGACGAAGCGGGTTGCAGCCGGGGAGAGGAGAAACACGGTGTCCCAGTATGGCAAGGACAGTTTGAAGACACGCCGCACCCTGCAGGTCGGCGGCAGGAGCTACGAGTACTTCAGCCTCGCGGCCGCGGCCGCGTCGTTCGGCGACCTGTCGCGGCTGCCGTACTCGCTCAAGGTCCTGCTTGAGAACCTGCTCCGCTGGGAGGACGGCCGCACCGTCACCGTCGAGGATGTCGGCGCCGTCGCCGCGTGGCTGAAGAGCAGGAGCTCCGAGCGGGAGATCGCCTTCCGACCGGCGCGGGTCCTGATGCAGGACTTCACCGGCGTTCCCGCCGTCGTCGACCTCGCGGCGATGCGCGATGCGATGCTTTCCCGCGGCGCCGATCCCGCGAAGATCAATCCGCTGGTGCCGGTCGACCTGGTGATCGATCATTCGGTGATGGTCGACCGCTTCGGCGGTCCCGAGGCTTTCGCCGAAAACGTCCACCTGGAGTTCGAACGCAACCGCGAGCGGTACGAGTTCCTCCGCTGGGGGCAGCAGGCGTTCGCCAATTTCCGGGTGGTGCCGCCGGGCACCGGCATCTGCCACCAGGTCAACCTCGAGTATCTCGCGCAGGTGGTGTGGACCGGGGGTGCCGACGGCATCACCGTCGCCTATCCCGACACCCTGGTCGGGACGGACAGCCACACCACCATGGTCAACGGCCTTTCGGTGCTCGGCTGGGGGGTCGGCGGGATCGAGGCCGAGGCGGCGATGCTGGGCCAGCCGATCTCGATGCTGATCCCCGAAGTGGTCGGCTTCCGGATGACGGGTCGCATGAAGGAGGGGACCACGGCGACGGACCTCGTGCTGACGGTCACCCAGATTCTGCGCAAGAAGGGGGTGGTCGGCAAGTTCGTCGAGTTCTTCGGCCCCGGCCTCGACCATCTGACGCTGGCCGACCAGGCGACGATCGCCAACATGGCCCCGGAGTACGGTGCCACCTGCGGCTTCTTTCCGGTCGGCCGGTCGACCCTCGAGTATCTGACGTTCACCGGGCGAGATCCCAATCGGGTCGCCCTGGTCGAGGCCTACGCCAAACTACAAGGCCTGTGGCGCGACACCGACACGCCCGATCCGGTGTTCACCGACACCATTGAGCTGGATCTCGGTTCTGTCGAGCCGTCGCTTGCCGGTCCAAAACGCCCACAGGATCGGGTCGCCCTGTCGCAGGCTGCGGCCGCGTTCGAAAGATACCTGACGGCCGAACGGAACGTCGACCGATCGAACGCCGCGGCCGACATGGACGAGGAGGGCGCGGGCTCGGTCCCGGAACTGGATCGGACGGTGCCGGTCGCGGGGACCGACTACGCGCTCGCCGACGGCGATGTGGTGATCGCCGCGATCACCAGCTGCACCAACACCTCGAATCCCGATGTTCTGGTCGGTGCCGGCTTGGTGGCGCGCAATGCCCGCCGGCAGGGCCTCAGCGTCAAGCCATGGGTGAAAACCTCGCTTGCACCCGGCTCGCAGGTGGTCACCGACTATCTTACGGTGAGCGGCCTTCAGGAGGATCTGGACGCGCTCGGCTTCAACCTGGTCGGATACGGGTGCACCACCTGCATCGGCAACTCCGGACCTCTGCCAGACGCGATCGCGACGGCGATCGACAGCGGCAACCTGACGGTCACTTCGGTGCTCTCCGGAAACCGGAATTTTGAAGGTCGCATCCATCCGCAGACCAAGGCCAACTACCTCGCATCGCCACCTCTGGTTGTGGCCTACGCGCTGGCCGGGTCGATGACGGTGGACCTGCTGACCGATCCGATCGGCACGGGTGAAGAGGGCCAGCCGGTCTACCTGCGGGACATCTGGCCGTCCAACCGGGACATCCGCGATGTCATCTCCGTGGTGCTGACGCCGGAGATGTTCCGTCGACGCTATGCCAACGTGTCGGTGGGCGACACGGCGTGGCAGGGACTGCGGACCAGCACCGGGCAAACCTATGCGTGGCGTCCGGATTCCACCTATGTCCGCCGACCCCCGTTCTTCGAAGACGGCGGGACGACGGGTTTCGCCGACGTGGTCGGCGCCCGACCGCTGGCGATCCTCGGTGACTCGGTGACCACCGACCACATCTCGCCGGCAGGCTCGATCAAGAAGGCCGGTCCGGCCGGCGCCTATCTGATCGATCACGGCGTCGAGCCGGGGGATTTCAACTCCTACGGGTCACGGCGCGGCAACCACGAGGTGATGATGCGCGGCACGTTCGCCAACATCCGGATCCGCAACGAGATGGCGCCCGGAACCGAAGGCGGCGTGACCAGGCACATGCCGGACGGTGCGCTGATGCCCATTTACGATGCGGCCATGCGGTACGAGGCGGAGGGGGTCCCGCTGGTGGTCATCGCGGGGGCGGAGTACGGCACCGGGTCGTCGCGCGACTGGGCGGCGAAGGGCACCCGGTTGCTCGGCGTCAAGGCGGTGATCGTCGAGAGCTTCGAGCGCATTCACCGGTCCAACCTGGTGGGCATGGGCGTGTTGCCGCTGCAGTTCAGGGAGGGAACCAATCGCAGGACTCTCGGCTTGGACGGGTCGGAAACGTTCGACATCACCGGCCTCGGCGGGGACATCGCGCCGCGGATGGAGGTCGCCCTGACCATTCATCGGGCGGACGGATCCTCGCAGCGGGTGCCTCTGCTCTGTCGGATCGACACCGTCGACGAGGTGGCCTACTTCCGAAGCGGCGGCATACTCAACTACGTGCTCGATCACCTCGCGAAACCCGCATAGGGCGGAGGGATCGCGCGTCCCTCACCGGCATTTGATTGGCGGTCGCTCGGCTGCCCCGCCTATGGTGGGGCATGGCTCGGTCCGTCCTGTTCGCATTGCTGCTCGCCGTCGCGTCGATCGCGCCGGTTGCGCGAGCCGTTGGTGGATCGCTGACGGTGGTCGAGCTGTTTACCTCGCAGGGCTGTTCCTCGTGTCCGCCCGCGGACGCCCTCGTCGGCGACCTCGCGCAACGGGATGACGTCCTGGTTCTGTCGCAACATGTCGACTACTGGGACTATCTCGGCTGGAAGGACCCGTTCGCCCGTCCCGACGCGGCGCAGCGGCAACGGGCGTACGCCCGTCGGCTGGGGCCGGGATACGTCTACACGCCGCAAGTTGTCATCGACGGGACAACCCAGGTCAGCGGATCCGATCGCGCGGCGCTCATCGCTCGTCTCGATCAGGACAAAGCGACCGCCCCGCTATCGGTCGAGATCCGCCGCGCCGGTGACGATCAGGTCACCATCGTCGTCGGAGGCGGGACGACCGGCGAGGAGGCGACAATCTGGCTCGTGCTGTTCGACAGGGACCACGCCACCCGCGTGAGCCGAGGCGAGAACCGCGGTCGGACGGTCCGTAACCACAATGTCGTCCGCCAGTTCACCGAGATCGGCGTCTGGAGCGGCGAATTGCTGACCGTCACGGCGACGATGCCCGCCGGCGACGACGCTGGCGACGGCTGTGCGGTGATCGTTCAAGCTCAACAGGTCGGCCGCATTCTCGGGGCGGCGCGCTTGGATCCGATCGGTGAAGGGGGTTCGCGGTAAGGTGTGGACGCGCTCTGGAAATGACTACCATGGCGCTTGTTTTCGTCACCCAAAGAGGGTATAGTTGATGGCCAAGAGGAGGTTTTGGGTGAGTTGCGGTTGGAGTTGGCTGCAAGATCTCGGCGTGTGCCGATGTATAGGCGACAGAAACCCGTTTTCCGATAAGAAGGGACTCGAAGCGAAGGTGACGCCACAAATAAATCAAAATCGCCTGCTATAGCACTTACGCAGGATAACACTGCGGCACGCAACGAGAATACGGCGTCTTCCCGTCGAGGGAGTAACGCCGATAATGATTGGAAGAGCCTTGGGAGGACACCATGTTCGGCTTTGTCAGCGATCATCGTCCCGGCATCGCGCGCGCGCCGGGCACTTCGGGAGCAGGACCGGGGCGACGGCCGGCGAAGAAAGGCCCTTATGCGGACGGCGGAATCGAACCGGCGCTCGAGGATTTGCTGAACGATCCCGTGACCGAAGCGATGATGCGCCGCGACGGGGTGACGGCCGCAAGCCTGCGGGTGTTGATCGCCGCGACGCGCAAGGACCTGCTGTCGCGCGAACTGCTTTGAGGCCGCCCATCCCTCCGGGGGACGTCCATTAGGGGCTGGCGGCTGTCGCCGCTGCTGCCAGGCCTCTTTCCATGACCGTGGCCAGCCGTCGCGAGAATGCGATCGGGTCGCCGATCGTTTCACCCTCGATGATGAGCGCTTGATCCAGCAGGAGATGTGCCGCATCGGTGATGGCCGCACGGTTGTCGTCGCCGTCGCCCGCTTTCGCCATCGCCGCCAGTTGTCTGATCAGCGGATGGCCTCCGTTCACTTCGAGGATGCGGGGCGTCGCCATGGCGGGATCGAGTTGCCGGTGCTGGCGAAGCAGACGCTCGAGATACATGTCCATGTCGCCTTCCGCCGCCACCAGGCAGACGGGACTTTCGGTCAGCCGTTGCGAGCGGCGAACCTCCTTGACACGGTCGCCGAGGGCGTCCTTCAAGCGGGAGAGCAGGGTGTCGAGGGCGCCGTCGTCGCCGTGTCGGTCCGGTTCGATCGCGGGCGTTTCGGCGTCGGCTGAGATCTTGCCGAGATCGGCCCCCGCCCCGGCGGCCGACTTGAATCGCTTGTCCTTGAACGAGCCGACCGCAGGCACCCAGAACTCGTCGATCGGATCGGTGAGCAGCAGCACCTCGACGCCCTTCGCCTTGAAGCCCTCCAGTTGCGGACTGCGGCGGAGGGCCTCCGCATGTTCGCCGTTGATGAAGAAGATGGCGTCCTGACCGTCCTTCATCCGCCCGACATAGTCCTCGAGCGAGGTCAGAGGCTCACCGGCGGTGCTCCGGAAGCGGCAGAGTCCGAGAATGCGGTCACGGTTCTCGAAATCCTCGTAGACGCCTTCCTTGAGGACGGCGCCGAACGCGGTCCAGAAGCGCTCGTATTCGTCCGGGGCCTTCTCGGCCTTTTTCGCCACCTCGTCGAGGACCCGCTTGACGAGGCCGGTCCGCATCTTCGCCAGCCGGGGATCGTGCTGGAAGGTCTCGCGGCTGATGTTGAGCGGCAGGTCTTCGGAGTCGACGATGCCGCGCAGGAACCGGAGATAGGCCGGCAGCAGCCCTTCGCAATCGTCGGTGATGAACACGCGTTTGACGTAGAGCTTGACGTGGCTCTTGCGGTCCGGGTGGAACAGGTCGAACGGCGGCGTCGAGGGAACGAACAGCAGGCTCGTGTAAGACAGCACCCCCTCGACGACATTGTGGAGGACGAGCCACGGGTCGTCGAAGGTGTGGCCGACGTGGTGATAGAACTCTTTGTACTGCTCGGCGGTGATGTCCTGCTTGGACCGTGTCCACAGGGAGGATCCGGCGTTCAGCGTCTCGGTCTTGCCGTCCGTGTCGAACACGATCGGAAAGCCGATGTGGTCGGAATACTTCTTGACGATGCCGCGCAGGCGCGCCGGGTCGAGGAACTCGTCTGCATCCGTCTTGAGATGGACGACGACGGCGGTGCCCCGTCCGTCGCGGTTCGCCTCCTCGATCGTGAACTGCCCCTTCCCGTCGGACCGCCAGCGCCACGACTGGTCCTCGCCGGCTCTGCGGGTGACGACCTCGACCTCGTCGGCGACCATGAAGGCGGAATAGAAGCCTACGCCGAACTGGCCGATCAGCGCCACGTCCTTCTTGGCATCGCCGGTCAGCTGCGAGACGAACGCCTGGGTCCCGGATCGGGCGATGGTGCCGAGGGTTTCGATCAGATCCTGATGGGTCATGCCGACGCCGTTGTCGGCGACGGTCAATGTCCGCCGGTCCTTGTCGACGGCGAGGCGGATGCTGAAGTCGGGATCCCCTTCGGCCAGGTTCGGCGCGGTGATCGCCGCGTAGCGCAGTCGATCGCACGCGTCCGACGCGTTCGAGATCAGTTCGCGCAGGAAGATCTCCTTGTGGGTGTAGAGGGAGTGGGCGACGATATCGAGAAGACGGCCGACCTCGGTCTGGAAGGTGAAAGTCTCCTGGGCCATGGCGTATGTCGAATCCCCCGGTTGGATACGTTCGGCGCGCGCGGGATATGTGTCGATGGGCGCATCCGCGCAAGTCCCGGGGGTCGGAGCGGGACGTCTTCGGTGGCGGACGGATGGGGAGCGGCCGAGCCCGGACGCTCACCGGGAATAGGTGCCGACGACCGTTGCCTCCTCCAGGCGATGCGCCTCGGCCAGTCGCTCGACGTCGCGGCATGCGCCCGGCTCCGCGACGGGCAAGACCGCAACGTCGAGCGCGATCAGCCGGAACCGGTAGTGGTGGGACCCGTGTCCCCTGGGCGGGCAGGGTCCGCCGTATCCGGGGCGTCCGAAATCGGTGACCGCCTGGCGGAACGGGCCGACGCGGGCATCGGGCGGCAACGCCTCCGCAAGGTGCGTGGTGTCGGGCGGGATATCGAACACGGCCCAATGGTACCACGTGCCGCCGGGGGCATCCGGGTCGCTGCACAACAGGGCGAAGCTGCGCGCGGTCTCGGGAGAGCCCCGCCATTCGAGGGGCGGCGAGATGTTCTCGCCGTCGCAGGTGAAGCGGACAGGGATGCGTTCGCCGTCCGAGAAGGCGGAGCTGAACAGGACCATGGCCATGACGATGTCCTTCCATGCCAATCCCCGGTTGCTGAAGCTTGACGGAACCCCGTCGGCTTCGCAAGGTGATCGCGAGGGGATGGACACGGCATGGACGACGAGGCGTGGTTCGCCGAGGAACGGCGGCAGTTGCTGCGGGAGATCGAGGCCGAGGCGCTGGCGACCCGGTCGTGGACCGGGCGGGCACGCTACGCCGATCGGGTGATGGCGGCGATCGCCCGCGTTCCCCGCCACGAATTCGTCCCGGAAGCGCAGCGACGGTCGGCCTACGCCAATCGTCCGCTCGCCATCGGCTACGGTCAAACCATCTCCCAGCCCTACATCGTCGCCGTCATGACCGATCTTCTCGACCTCGAACCGACGGACCGCGTGCTCGAGATCGGCACCGGGTGCGGCTATCAGGCGGCGGTCCTGGCCCAGGTGGCGGGCCGCGTCTACACGATCGAGTTCGTCCCCGAACTGGCCGAACAGGCGCGCGCCCGCCTGCGACGCCTGGGGTGCCGGAATGTCGAGGTCAGGGTCGGCGACGGCCATCGGGGATGGCCGGAGGAAGCGCCGTTCGACGCCATCATGGTCACGGCGGCACCGCCCGCGTTCCCGACCGCACTCGGCACCCAGCTGAAACTCGGCGGCCGGATGGTGATTCCCGTCGGCCTCCGCGACGAGACGCAGATGCTCTATCGCTGCGTCAGGGAGGCCGATGGAGGACTGTCGAAGGAGGCCAAGCTGCCGGTCGCGTTCGTCCCGATGGTCGAGAGCCACAGGCCGGCTTAGCACGCACGGCCAATCTGCGACGAGGGAGCGGCGATGTCTTGTGCCGCCGCCGCCGCCTGCAGAGCCGGCTCCGTGTTCCCGCCTACAATCCCTCCACCGTTCCCTCGGGATCGCTTTCGACCAGTTCGGCGACGCGTTCGTAGAGGCCGCTGAAATCCTCGAACCGATGTCGCGTCGTGCCGTCGCTGTTGCCGGCGAGGGTGCGATAGATGCCGGCCGCTTCCCGCAGGAGTCGCGCGGCGAGCTGAGCATTCGTCGTCATGCTGGGTCCCCTTGTTCATTGCCCGGGTCGGCCGCGCAACGCGATGGGAGGCGGCGATGGGCTCGCTGCCGGGAATGTCGAGGCTAGGAACCTTGCTTCGCATGGCAGCGCTGTCAAGGAGGAAGGGAACGCGCGCGTCACGGGGACCGGCCGCCAAGGACCCTCTCGACGATCGCCAGCGCCCTCAGCACGTCGGATTTCGTGATGCCGATGTGGAAAACGGCGCGCAGGCTCTCGGTGCCGGACGGAATCAGATGCAGTCCGGCGTCGTGACATCGGTCGGCGAAGGTTCCGGCCGCCATGGCGGTGATCCGAAATCGCACGATGTTGGTCTGGACGCGGGCGGCGTCGACGTCCACGCCGGCGAGCGCGGCCAGTCCCGCCGCGAACACCTGTGCGTTGGCATGATCGTCGGCGAGGCGAGCGCGGTGGTGCTCGACGGCATAGAGCGCGCCGGCGGCGACGATGCCGGCCTGGCGGAACCCCCCACCGAACAGGGCCTTGAACCGGCGCGCCCGGGCGACGAAGGCGGCATCGCCGGCGAGGGCGGAGCCCATCGGTGCACCGAGCCCCTTCGAGAAGCAGACGCTGACGCTGTCGAACGGTTCGGCGAAAGCGGCCTCCGCGACACCGGTGGCGGCCGTGGCGTTCCACAGCCGGGCCCCATCCAGGTGCAGCGCCAAGCCGTGCCGCCGCGCCGCGTGAGCGACGTCGTGAATGGCCTCCAGGGGCCAGACGGTTCCGCCACCGACGTTGTGGGTGTTCTCGATGCAGACCAGGCGGACCGGCGGGATCGACGTCGACGGCATGAACGGATGGGCGAGGCGGATCGCCGCGTGGACATCGGCGGCGGAGAAGACGCCGTTCCTTCCCGGGAGGGGACGGATGGTGACGCCCGACAGCGCCGCCGGGGCGCCGCGTTCCAGCACCGAGACGTGGGCGCCGACATCGGTCAGCACTTCATCGCCGGGTTCGGTGTGGGCGCGGATCGCCACTTGGTTGGTCATGGTGCCGGTCGGCATGTAGCAGGCGGCCTCTTTGCCGAGGATCTCGGCGGTGCGCCGCTCGAGGGCGAGCACCGTCGGGTCGTCCCCGTAGACGTCGTCGCCGACCTCGGCCGCGGCCATCGCCCGCCGCATCGCTGCCGTCGGTCGGCTGACGGTATCGCTTCGCAGATCGATCATCGTCGCCGCCCCGTTCCGTGGTTCGCGTTCGCCGAAGCACGAGCGACGATAATGGGAAATGCTGCCGAACGCACGGCGGAAGCGATGTCGCCGGGATTGGGTGCGGCAACGGCCCTCGGTCGGCGGCGGCCTCTCCGCGGCCCGCCGGCCGCGCGAGAAACGCGGCGGCGGAGAGCCAGGCGCAGCGGTTCCGCGGCGGCGCGATCGTGTGCTATCGAATTCCGCGAACTGATGTGCTACCTACGCGCGGCCATCGGGTCGCAGGGCCGCATCGAAGGATCGGGCACGGCGATGCGGTGCCGGTCCGGTCGAGGGGGAGCGCGACATCGATCCGACCGCCCCTGAGTCCGTAGGGTGAGAATGACGTCTCGAACAATCCCGAACCTGTTCCTGATCGGCGCTCCGAAATCCGGGACGACATCCCTTGCCTACTATATGTCACAGCATCCGAGCATTTTCGTCGCACCGACGAAGGAACCGCATTTCTTTTGCCCGGAGTTCACGCCGAGATTCGTAAGAAACGGGAATGCTTACGCTTCCCTTTTCGGAGGGGCCCGCGATCAGCATAGGTGGGTTGCCGAAGCGTCGACCTTGTACATGTACTTCCAAGAGTCCATCGCCAGGATTGTGGCTTATAACCCGGATGCGCGGTTCATCGCCATGCTCAGGGATCCGCTCAAGATGGTTCCGTCGTGGTATGCGCACCTCTGTGCATCACCAAATATACTGGAGGATTGCAAGACACTCGATGAAGCGTGGTCTCTTGTGGAGTCGCGAAAAAGGGGAGAACGTATCCCGAATGGATGTCAGGTGCCGCCGTTGCTATTCTACGATGAGATCGCAAAATATCATAAGCAACTTCAAATGTTGTGGCGATGTGTCCCTCGAAATCGAATTCATGTCATCATCTTCGAGAAATTTCATGAAGACCCTCGGGAATCTTTTTCCGAGCTGTGCGATTTTCTTGAAATCCCCCGGTGCCCGACCATCCGGTTTGCGGTAAAGAACGCCAGGAAAGCGTGGCGATCCGAAACGTTCCGGAGCGTGGTTTCCAACCCGATCGTCCCGCGTTTGCGAGATGCCCTTTATTCGATCGGGCTTTGGGACGTCGTCAGATCCCTGAAGCCGCTGGTCTACCGTGATCAGCAGACCGTTCCCGTATCCCGTCGCATCCAGGAGGAGATCTGCGCCTGCTATCGGGAGGACGTTTCCGCCCTGCGGACCCTGCTGGCCCTCCCCCTCGAGGGCTGGCTGAAGACCGATTCCCAGTGATGGCGGACGGCACTGAAACAAAAGGCCGGGCTAGAGACTAGCCCGGCAAGTCCAACAGGGAGGCTTCACGTCTGGGAGACGTAGGACTCGTTGGGAACGAGCCCTTCTTTCGAGCGTTGCGCCCGAAAACCGGAGATGCTGCAATGCAGCACCAACTCAATCCTTATAGCCCCACTCGGGAATGCGGTCACCCGAAAAAACTGCAGCCCACCCATGCGTCATACGCATGACAGTAGAGGGGCGACGCAGGCCTTTTCCGGATTCCGGGCCGCCGGCCGCGCGCGACGCCGCGGCCGGGCGATGGCTCGCTGCCGTGCGACCAGGCTTCGGGCGGCTCGCGACCGTCGGGTTGCTGCGCCGCGGCGGCCGGCCGTCCGCGGGGCTAGTCCACGAGCTCCGACACCTTGCCGACGATGAAATCGCGAAACACGGCGATGCGATTGGAGTGCCGCAGCTCCTCGGGATAGACGAAATAGACGTCGACGTCCGGTCCCCTCAACTCCGGCAGGATCTCGACCAGATTGGCGGTTTCCTGATTGAGATAGTGGGGCAGGGCGCCGATCCCGATGCCGCTTTCCACGGCCCGGAAGATCCCGTAGGTGCTGTTCACCTTGAGGAACGCCTTCCGCCGCACGCCCTCGCCGGCGCCAACCTCCAGCAGCCAGTTGAGGGTCGGAACGGGGGGGCGGAACTCCTCGCCGAAGACGACCAGGCGGTGATGGTCGAGATCCTCCGGCTTGCCCGGAGTGCCGTGTTTCTCCAGGTACGAGGGCGCCGCGAACACGTGGTAGCGGAGGGTCATCAGCCGTCGCTGCACCAGGTCGGGCTGGGTCGGCGGCATCATCCGCATCGCGAGGTCGGCCTCGCGCATCGACAGATCCAGCTCGTTGTCGGACAGCATCAAGGAGACCTCGATGTCGGGATAGGCCTCGAGGAACTCCTTGAGCCGTGGCGCGAGCCAGATCGAGCCGAAAGCGATGGTGGTGGTGATCTTCAACGGGCCTTTCGGTCGCTCCCGGCTTTCGCTGATGCGCGCTTCGGCGATCTTCAGTTTCTGCATGATATCCCGCGCCGTCCGATACAGGATCTCGCCCTGCTCGGTCAGCATCAAGCCGCGGGCGTGGCGGTGAAAGAGCGGAACCTGGAGGCTTTCCTCGAGGGCGCCGACCTGACGGCTGACCGCGGACTGGCTGAGACTGAGGTCCTCGCCCGCGTGGGTGAAGCTGCCCGCCTCGGCGACGGCGAAGAATACCCGGAGCTTGTCCCAGTCCATGACCCACCCGCCTTGGAGTGCCGTGCCGGCATCGGTACCGGCTGCACGGTTTAGGGTTATTATGGCCGGCTTCTTCGCGACTGCGAAGAGACAAAAGCTCCGCCCGGAAGGCGTGCCTGCGCCGTCACTCCGCGACGAGGACGGACATCTGCTCCGCCGCCAGGAACTTTTCCGCTTCCAGTGCGGCCATGCAGCCGGTGCCGGCCGCCGTGACCGCCTGTCGGAAGATCTTGTCCTGGACGTCCCCGGCCGCGAACACCCCGGCGACGTCGGTCGCCGTGCTGTCGGGTGCGGTGACGATGTAACCCTCGCCGTCCATGCGGAGCTGTCCTCGGAACACCTCGGTGTTGGGCGTATGCCCGATGGCGACGAATACCCCTTTCACGGCGAGGATGCGGATCGCTCCGGTCGAGACGTCTCTCACCCGGACGGCGGTGACGGCCGGCGGGTCGTCGGTGCCGACGATCTCCTCGACGACGCTCGACCACATCATCTCGACCTTCGGATTGCGGAACAGCCGATCCTGGAGGATGCGCTCGGCACGAAGCCGGTCGCGGCGATGGATGACCGTGACCTTGGTCGCGAAGTTGGCGAGAAAGATCGCTTCCTCGACCGCCGTGTTGCCGCCGCCGATCACGGCCACCTCTTCGCCCCGGAAAAAGAAGCCGTCGCAGGTCGCGCAGGCGGAGACCCCGAATCCCTTGAACCGTTCCTCGCTCGGCAGGTTCAGCCAGCGAGCCGCAGCGCCGGTGCAGACGACGACCGTGTCGCCGCTGTAGACCGCGCCCGTGTCGCCGGTCATCACGAACGGGCGCTTGGCGAAATCGACAGCCACGACGCTGTCGTCGAACATCCGCGTCCCGACCCTCGCCGCCTGTCGCTCCATCTGCTCCATCATCCAGGGACCTTGGACGGGATCGGCATACCCGGGATAGTTCTCCACGTCGGTGGTGATGGTCAGTTGCCCTCCCGGTTGCAGCCCCTTGACCAGGAGCGGCTCCAGGTTGGCACGGGCGGCGTAGATGGCCGCGGTGTATCCCGCCGGACCGGAGCCGAGGATGACGACCCTGCTGTGATGTCGGTCCGGCATGGGCGGTGCGGCCTTTGCGGTTGCGGGTGGGACGCCGACGATCGGCAGACGGCTCGTGGACTCGCCAGGGTCAGGATAGGCAGCGGTCCGCGGCGACGCAAGCGCAGCGGCCCGGTTGCCGGAAGGCTCGAACGGGCCTTTTGCAACGCCGCCGCCGGTGCAATATAGTTGCGTTCTTCAGGGAAGAACGCGGGGCATAACAACGTGCGTCGGGTCAAACTCGATAAAATCGATCAACGGATCCTTCACGACCTGCAGGCCAACGGTCGGATCACCAACGTCGAACTGGCGCGTCGGGCCGGCATCTCGGCGCCGCCGTGCCTGCGTCGGGTCCGCGCCCTCGAACAGGCAGGGTTCGTCCGCGGATATCACGCGGACCTCGAGCCGAAGGCCCTCGGTTTCAACGTCACCGTCTTCGCCCAGGTCGGGTTGGCCAGTCAGGCGGAGCCCGATCTGGAGGCGTTCGAGGCGCTGGTGGCGACGTGGCCGGAGGTCCGCGAATGTTACATGCTGGCCGGCGAGACCGACTTCCTGCTCAAGGTGGTGGCCGAGGACTGGGATGCCTATCAGGAATTCCTGACCACCAGGCTCACCGCTGCCACCAATGTCAGCCACGTGAAGTCGGCCCTGTCCATCCGGCAGTCGAAGTTCAAGCCCGGCGTTCCGATCGCGGTGGTCGGCGAAAACGGGGATTGAGATGCGGCTTGCCGGCGGGTGAATGGCGCAGCCCCCCGATCCGGAGCAGTGCTTCGTCGTTCACGAGGTCTGATGGACGAGGAGCAGCGAACAATCGAGGCGTTCCAGCCGCCGGCGGGCCGCATCGTCGGCGTCCAGGGCCAAATCGGCGGCGAGGACCAGGAGCGACGCGGCTTCCCTCTCTGCGGTCTTGCAGAGGTCGTCGAGTCCCGCCTTCGGCATGTGGACGAATCGCAAGGTCGGCCCCCCCGCCTCCGCCAGCCGCGTCGTGATCTCGCGGCGCCAGGTGTCCGCCTGGTCGATGCGTCCGCTGAGCAGCGCCACCTCGATCGCTCCGGTGCTTCCGGCGGCGATGTCTGCCGCCATCGCCACCGCTTGTCCGGCCGCGTCGCTGCCGTCGTAGGCGACCAGCACCGGGCCGCCGCTCGGCGTTTCGGGCCGAAGCAGGAGCACCGATCGGGCCGTCGCTTCCGCGACCGCCCGCGCGGTGGCGACCGCCCCCATCCGCGACGTCGGCCAAGCCGTCGCGATGCCGGTCCGGCTCCAGCCGACGACCACCAGATCCCCCGTACCCGCCTCGGTCGTAACTTCGGCGACCAGGCGACCCTGACGGACCTGGAACGCGAATTTGATCCGTCGGCGTGCGGCCGCCGCCTCGACGGCCTGACGGCTGCGCGCCATCTGGGTGCGCAAGGCGCGTTTGAGGTGCTCCGCGGCGAACCGCTGGCGGCCGGCCGACAGCATGCTGTAGGCGCTGATCTCGGGGTGTTCGGCCAGGCGGACGAGGTCGATGTCCTCGACGAACAGGCCGAGCAGTTCCGCCTGCAGCTGCGCCGCCAGGGCGGCGGCGGCCTCCACCGACGAGACGTCCTCGTAGCTCGGGTCGAGGGCCATCAGGATGCGCCGGAAGCGCGGACGCGTGAACGGGCGGGATGGGGCGTCGACGGTCATTTCGTGGGCTCTCGCGGGGTCTTGTCCGGGCGCTCGCCCTTGCGCTCCCGCGCCTCGGCGGCGATCTCGCTGGCCTTGCGCGCGAATGCGCTCAGACATCCGGCGACCGCCCGGTTGACGGTGCCGATCGGAAACGCACCCGCTTCGTCGGCTTCGCCGGCCGGGACGCCGGTGAGGATCTCGATCCCCTGATCGATGGTGTCGACCGCATAGACGTGGAAGCGGCCCTCGCGGCAGGCGTCGACGACGTCGCGGCGGAGCATCAGATGGCGCATGTTGGCGGACGGAATCAGCACCCCCTGCCGGCCGGTCAGGCCGCGGGCGGCACAGATGTCGAAAAAGCCCTCGATCTTCTCGTTGACGCCGCCGATCGCCTGCACCCGGCCATTCTGGTCGACCGATCCGGTGACGGCCAACGATTGCCGGATCGGGATCCCGGACAGGGCGGAGAGCAGCGCGCACAGTTCCGCCGACGAGGCACTGTCGCCCTCGACGCCGCCGTAGGACTGCTCGAACACCAGGCTCGCCGACAGCGACAGGGGTCGTTCGCGCGCGAAGCGGGTGCCGAGGTAGGACGAGAGGATCAGCACCCCCTTCGAATGCAGCGGTCCGCCGAGGGCCACCTCGCGTTCGATGTCGATCACTTCGCCCTTGCCGAGCCGCACCCGGCAGCTGATCCGGTTCGGCTTGCCGAAGGCGAAGTCGTTGAGCTGGATGACCGCCAGGCCGTTGATCTGGCCGACCGCTTCGCCGTCGGTGGCGATGACGATGGTGCCGTGCCCGATCTCCTCCTGGATCCGCGTGCGCAACCGGTCGGATCGAAAGGTCTTGGCGTCGATCGCCTGTTGCACGTGCTCGGCGGTCAGCGTCGTGGCGCCCGCCTCGGCGGCCCAGAAATCCGATTCGCGGACCAGATCCTCGAGGGTGTCGATGTGGGTGGTCAGCTTGCCGGCGTCGCCGGCCAGTCGCGCGCCGCGCTCGACGATCCGCGCCACCGCCCCGCGATCGAGCGGCCGCGACCCCGCGCGGGCGGCGATCGCACCGATCAGTCGGGCGTAGGTCAGGGTGGTGTCGTCGTTCCGGTCCATGCGGGTGTCGAAGTCGGCGGCGACCCGGAACAGCTCGCCGAATTCCGGATCGAAGTAGGTAAGCAGGTAGTAGAGCAGCGGTTCACCGAGCAGCATCACCTTGACCCGCAGCGGGATCGGCTCCGGCTGCAGGGTGGTCGTCGTCGCCCAGCCCATCGCCTCGGCCGGCGATTCGATGCGGACACACCCCGATCGCAGGGCCCGCTTCAGCGTCTCCCAGGCGAACGGCTGGGCCAGCACCTTGCGGGCGTCGAGGATCAGGCAGCCGCCGTTGGCGCGGTGCAGGGCACCGGCCTTGATCAGGGTGAAGTCGGTGACCAGCGTGCCCAGCTGCGCCAGGTGCTCGATGCGGCCGACCAGGTTGGGCTGGGTCGGGTGATCCTCGTAGACCAGCGGGGCGCCCCTGTCCGCGGCGCCGTCGTGTCCCGGCGAGGGCACGTTGCGGGTCTGATCGACGAGGACATTGACCTCGTAACGGCGGAACGAAGCGGCGCTCCCGGTCTGCACGGCTCCGCCGGCTCCGATGACCAGCTGCGGGCCGTGCTGGGTCTGCGGCAGGAAATCGTCGGCGTTCTCGATGACGTCGCTGCGCACCGCCTCCAGGTGCTGGAGAACGCTGGGCTGGTCTTGCCAGTGTTTCTTGAGCTCCTCGATCAGATGGCCGACCGCGAACAGGGTGACGTCGCGGTTGAGCTCGCGGATCTGTTCGCGCTGCTCGCGCTCCCATTTCGGCAACTCGTGGAGAAGGGCCTCGAGGTCTTCCTGAAGCCTCTCCGACGCCTTCTGGCGGCGCTCCCGTTCCTCCCTCGGCAGCTCCTGGAACTCCTTGGGGTTGAGGACCTCGCCGTCCTTGATCGGCGCCAGCGCCAGGCCGACCGGGGTGCGGATCAGCGCGATGTCCTCGCTCTTGGCGCGGGTCTGCAGTTCGTTGAAGGCCTCCTCCTGGCGTTCCTTGAACTGCTCCTGGATGACGTTCTTGCGGTTGCGATACTCGTCGCTCTCGAAGGCCGCGGGAATGGCGAGGCGCAACTCGTCGATCAGCCGTGCCATGTCGTCGTGGAACGGGCGTGCCCGTCCGGGCGGCAGCTCCAGCGCGCGCGGCCGATGCGGCTCCGCGAAACTGTGAACGTAACACCAGTCCGACGGCGTCGGCCATTCGGCGACGCTCTTCTCGACGTAGCGGCGGACGAAGGCGTACTTGCCGGTGCCGACGGGGCCGAGGGCGAACAGGTTGTAGCCGCTGTGCGTCATGCCGACCGCGAACCGAACCGCCTGTGCGGCGCGGTCCTGGCCGATCGCCTCGTCGGCAGGGGCGAGTTCGGCCGTGGTCTCGAAGGGCAGATCGGCCGGATCGCAAGCCGTGTAGAGAGCCTCGGCCGGCAACGACGACGCGGTCGGCGCGGAGCGTGCGGTCATTCCCGGTCCTCGATGCGCTGCATGTCCTCGTCGCTGAGGCCGAGGTGGTGGCCGACCTCGTGGATCAGGACGTGGCGGACGACGTGGGTGAGGTCCTCGCCGGTCTCGCACCAGTAGTCGAGAATCGGCCGGCGATAGAGGAAGATCATGTCGACGTCGTTCGGGGTGTGGAGCGTGCTCTTCTCCTGCAAGGAGACGCCGCGGTAGAGGCCGAGCAGGTCGAACGGGCTCTCCAGCCCCATCTCGCGCTCGGTCTCCTCGTCGGGAAACTCCTCGACGCGGATGACCACGTCCGCGAGGTGCCGGCGGAACCGCCCCGGCAGCGTCTCCAGGGCCCGGTGCACGGTCGCCTCGATGTCGGCGAGGCGCGGCGGCGTGATGCGGCGGTCGGCCATGGCCGAACCTTATCCTCGCTTGAACCGGCCGCCAAGGGCGCTTACCTGCGCTGGCAGACGGAGGCGAGGAGGAGCCGGCATGGCAGGAACCCTGACGGGCGAGGCGCGGCGGACGGCGCTGCAGGATCTTGACGGGTGGGCGGAGGCCGACGGCCGCGACGCCATCACCAAGACGTTCCGCTTCGGGACCTTCAACGAGGCGTTCGGATTCATGACCCGGGTGGCGCTGAAGGCCGAGACGATGGATCACCACCCGGAATGGGGCAACGTCTACAACCGGGTCGAGGTGACGCTCGCCACCCACGACGCCGGCGGGGTCACCCTCAAGGACGTCGAGCTGGCGCGCTTCATGGACCGCGTCGCCGGCGCTTAGCCGCCACCGCCCCCGTCCGCCGTTTCGAGGACGCGAAAGGCCACCGGCGAGCCGGTGGCCTTCGGCCGCGAACGATTGCGGCGGGGTCGGTCAGTACATGAACTGGCCGCCGTTGATCGACATCGTCTCGCCGGTGATCCAGCCGGACTCCTCCTTGCAGAGGAAGGAGACGCCGTTGGCGATGTCCTCGGGCTGGCCGATGCGGCCCAACGGGATCATCTTGACCATGGCGTCCAGCATCTCGGGCTTCATCTGAGCGGTCATTTCGGTGAGGGTGAAGCCGGGGGAGACGCAATTGACGGTGACGGTGGAGCGGGCGGCCTCCAGGGCGAGCGAACGACTGAAGCCCATGATGCCGGCCTTGGTCGCCGAGTAGTTGGTCTGACCGGGCTGGCCGCGTTGACCGTTCATCGAGGTGATGTTGACGATGCGGCCCCACTTGCGCTCGTTCATGCCGGGAAGGATGACGTTGCACATGTTGAAGCAGCCGCCGAGATTGACGGCGATGATCGGATCCCAGTTCTTCTCGCGGGTCATCTTGACCATCAGGCCGTCGCGGGTGATGCCGGCGTTGTTGACCAGGATATCGATCGGGCCGACTTCGGCCTCGATCTTGGCGACGCCCGCCTTGACCGAGTCGATATCGGCGATGTTGATGTTGTAGCCGGGAATGCCGGTCTCGCTGGTGAACTTCGTGAGCTGCTCGTCGACGACGTCACAGACGATGACGGTGTGACCGTCGGCCTTCAGTCGCTTGGCGATCGCCGCTCCAATCCCGCGAGTCCCGCCGGTTACCAATGCCACGCGTGCCATCTTTCCCTCCACCTAATGTGTTCTACCCAAGCAATGTCGTTCGCAGCGTCTGCGCACCCGAAGGCCTCAAGCACCCGGGCACGAGGAGCCATGCGTTCCCAAGCATCGAGAGGAGTGAGCGATTGCCGTCCGGCCCCTGAACGCAAGGCGCCCGTTTAGCCGCGGGGGCCTTGTTTGTCAAGGCGATCGGCCCGATCGCCCAGGGGAATCGCATTTGGCCTTGAGGGATGGCGAGACGGGGGTTGCGTGGGGGCGGCGAATCGATTCGAACCATGGGATTCTGTCCTGGAGGGATCCCATGCAGGAGTTCAAGGA
>JBHJOP010000014.1:0-31720 GCA_050329575.1 Rhodospirillales bacterium
CGTGGAGATTTGGTGCCGCCGTCGATGTCCGGCGGCTCGCGGCGCTCGTCCTCGGCGCGGGCGTGATCGCCATGCCGTGCGGGGCCGCCGAACTCGTCAGCGTCAACGAAGCGGGCATCGCGAGCGCCAACGGCCCCTCGTTCAATCCCCATGTCAACCACGACGGCCGCCTCGTGGTCTTCGACAGCCTGGCCTCCAACCTGGTGGCCAACGATGCCAACGGCGAGAGCGACGTCTTCGTGCGCGACCTCCGCACCGCCACCACGACGCTGGTCAGCGTCGCCCGGAACGGCACCGGCAGCGGCAACGGGGCCTCGTTCGGCCGCGGGATCAGCGCCGACGGCCGCTATGTCCTGTTCGAGAGTTCCGCCGACGACCTGGTCGCGAACGACGGCAACCGCGCCAGCGACGTCTTCGTGCGCGACCTCCACACCGGCAGGACGATCCTGGCGAGCGTCAGCCGGAACGGCGGCCGGACCGGCAACGGTCCCTCCTTCGGCGCGTGGATCAGCCTCGACGGCCGCTTCGTGGTGTTCCGCAGCGCCGCCGGCGATCTGGTCTCCGGAAGCCACGACCGCCATCGCGATCTGTTCGTCCGCGACCTCACGGCCGGCAAGACCACATTGATCCGCGCCGATCGGCTCGACGCCGAGACCAGCGAGTCGGTGCCGCTCGGAAGCTGGGCGACGGGCGACGGCGGCATGATCGTCTTCGACGGCCACGCGGCCGGGACGATGGTGGACGAGCGCGACGGGCACCGGCAGGTCTTCGTCCGTGACCTCTCCTCCCGAACCACGACGCTGGCCAGCGTCAACCGCCGCGGGTGGGGCGGCAGCGGTTGGTCACGGAACGCCAGCACCAGCGCCGACGGCCGCGTCGTCGTTTTCCAGAGTGCCGCCGACGACCTCGTCGACCGCGACGGCAACGGCACCGACGACGTCTTCGTCCGCGACCTCGAAACCGGAACGACTGCCCTGGTGAGCGTCAACCGTGGCGGCACCGACAGCGGCAACGGC
Organism: Rhodospirillales bacterium; assembly: GCA_050329575.1. Classification (GTDB taxonomy): domain Bacteria; phylum Pseudomonadota; class Alphaproteobacteria; order Rhodospirillales; family Defluviicoccaceae; genus JAUXFS01. The sequence goes on from JBHJOP010000014.1 coordinate 1,017, forward strand.
GCCTCCTCCGACCCGCGGATCAGCCCCGACGGACGGTTCGTGGTGTTCCGCAGCCTCGCCTCGGACCTGGTGCGAAAGGACAGCAACGGCGCCGACGACATCTTCGTCCACGACCGCGAGACCGGCAGGACGACCCTGCTCAGCGTCAATCGATCCGGAGGCAACAGCGGCCGGGGGTCCTCGGTGAGCCCGAGGATCAGCGGCGACGGCCGAACGGTGGTGTTCGCCAGCGCCGCCCGCGATCTCGCGGCCAACGACGGCAACGGAACATGGGATGTCTTCGTCGCCAGCTTGGCGGCCGACGGCGACGGCGCGGCCGGCCTCGACATCGGCATCGACGACGAGACCGACCTCGCGGTCGAGGTCGCCTGCACGCCGCAGGGCCAGATCACCGTCGACGGTGCGTTCACCTGCGATGTCGGGGTGAGGAACCTCGGGCCGGCGCCGGCCACCGCGGTCCGGATCTACAACCGCCTGACCTCCGACGCCGAATCGGCCCCGTCCGTCGGAGATCCGAGGCCGAGCCGCGGATCCTGCGGCCCCGACCGCGTCGGCACCACGGAACGCGCCTCCGGCGGACAGGTGCTGTTCGCCTGCGACTTCGGAACGCTGGAACCCGGAGCCGATGCGCGGGTGAGCTACACCGTCCAGGCGCCGCAGGCGATGGCGGTGGACAACGAGATCTGGCTCGACGGCGACGGTGATATCGATGCCTCCAACGATCGGGCGGTTCGAACGCTGCGATTTGCCGGCCCGGCCGCGGATCTCGGGGTGCGGACGACGGTCGTCGATCAGAAGCGGTGGACCTCCACCACGGTGCTGCGCTTCGAGGTGGCGGTCGGCAACGACGGCCCGCTGAGCGCCGAGAACGTCCAACTGACCACCTCCCTGCCGCTGACGTCCGACAAGGTGACGATCGCGGCGGAGCCCTCCGCCTGCGTGGCCTACCTCCGCGAGCAGAACGCTCTCCGGTGCGAGTTCAACCGCGTGGGCACGGGGATCAGCCGTGTCCTCACCTTCAAGATCAGCATGCGGAACGAGGATCTGGATGCGGTGTCCGGCATCTCGAGCCGGAGCGTGGTAACCAGCACCACTCCGGACCCGTTCAGCGCCAACAACAGCGACACGTGGTTCCTGCCGACGCGGTAGATCGTCGCCTCGGCCCCTGGGGTCGGCGTGCGCATCGGGCGAAAGCCCCGGCCCGTTCATTGCGCCAAATCGCTGGTTCGGATTTCCTCGTCCGTGCTAAGAGACGCGGCGAGGCGATCGGGCGATCGCTCCCAACCATAGGGGGCATCTCCGCCCATTGGGGGGCATCGAGGCGATGACCGTGCGCAACCCGGCTCCGATGCGAGGACCCCGGCGGCCGACTGTCCTCCCCGCCTGGGAGGAGGCCATCACCGCGGCCGGCGGACGGGCCGACGGACGGGTTCCCCCGCCTTCTCGACGGGGAGAGAGCATTCGATGAAAACCGCCCTGATCACCGGGGTCACCGGACAGGATGGCGCCTACCTCGCGGAGTACCTGCTCGGCAAGGGCTATCTCGTCCACGGCACCAAGCGCCGGTCGTCGTCGTTCAACACCGCCCGCGTCGATCACCTCTATGTCGATCGCCACGAGGGCGAACCGCGGTTCCTGATGCACTACGGCGACCTCACCGACGCCACCAACCTGATCCGCATCATTCAGGAGACCCGCCCGGACGAGATCTACAATCTCGCCGCGCAGAGCCACGTGCAGGTCAGTTTCGAGACGCCCGAGTACACCGCCAACGCCGACGCGCTCGGGACGCTGCGGCTTCTCGAGGCGATGCGCATCCTCGGGCTCGGCGATCACACCCGGTTCTACCAGGCCTCGACATCCGAGCTCTACGGCAACGCGCCGGCGCCGCAGAACGAGCAGACGCCGTTCCAGCCGCGGAGCCCTTACGCGGCGGCCAAGCTCTACGCCTACTGGATCACCGTCAACTACCGGCAGGCCTACGGGCTGCATGCGTCCAACGGCATCCTGTTCAATCACGAGAGCCCGGTGCGGGGCGAGACCTTCGTCACCCGCAAGATCACCCGCGCCGTCGCCGCCATCGAACTCGGCCTCCAGGAGTGCCTCTATCTCGGCAATCTCGACGCCCGCCGCGACTGGGGCCATGCGCGGGACTACGTCGACGGCATCTGGCGGATCGTCCAGCAGGACACCCCCGACGACTACGTGCTGGCCACCGGCGAAACCCATTCGGTGCGGGAGTTCGTGGAACTGGCGTTCGCGGAGGTGGGGCGTCGGCTCGAATGGACCGGACGCGGCACCGACGAGAAGGGCGTGGATCGCGGCACCGGGAAGGTGCTGGTGGCGATCGATTCCCGGTATTTCCGGCCGACCGAGGTCGAGTGGCTGCATGGCGATGCCACCAAGGCCCGCGTCCGGCTCGGCTGGCAGCACAAGACCCCGTTCGAGGAGCTGGTGCGGGAGATGGTCGCCGCCGACCTCGTCACCGTCCGACGGGAAGGCCAACGCCATGAGCGATAGCGCGCCGGCGCGCTACGATCTCGCCGGCAAACGGGTCTGGGTCGCCGGTCACCGCGGCATGGTCGGCCGGGCGATCGTTCGCCGGCTGGCCGCGGACGCCTGCGACGTGCTGACGGTCGGGCGCGACGTCGTCGATCTCCGCCGTCAGGCGGACGTCGAGGCGTGGATGGCGGCGAACCGGCCCGAGGCGGTGTTCCTGGCGGCGGCGACGGTCGGCGGGATCATGGCCAACGACACCCGGCCGGCGGCGTTTCTCTACGACAACCTGGCGATCGAGAGCAACGTCATCCATGCCGCGTGGACGACCGGCGTCGAGAAGCTGCTGTTCCTCGGCTCGTCCTGCATCTATCCGAAGCTCGCGCCGCAGCCGATGGTCGAAGACGCGCTGCTGACCGGACCGCTGGAACCCACCAACGAGTGGTACGCCGTCGCCAAGATCGCCGGGATCAAGCTGTGCCAGGCCTACCGGCGGCAGTACGGGGCGGATTTCATCTCGGCCCAGCCCACCAATCTCTACGGCCCGTTCGACAACTTCGACCCGATGTCCAGCCACGTGGTCCCGGCGCTGCTGGCCAAGGCGCACCGGGCGAAGCTGGCGGGCGAGCCCACCCTCGAGGTCTGGGGCACGGGCACCCCGAAACGGGAGTTCCTCTACGTCGATGATCTCGCCGACGCGCTGGTGTTCCTGATGACCACCTATTCCGGACCGGTGCCGCTCAACGTCGGCACCGGCGAGGAGCTGACCATCCGCGAACTGGCCGAGGCGATCGCCGGCGTGGTGGGATTCGGCGGCCGGCTGGCGTTCGATGCGACCAAGCCCGACGGCACGCCGCGCAAGCTGGTCGACAGCGGACGCCTCCACGATCTCGGCTGGTCGGCGACCACCGGCCTTCGCGAGGGGCTCGCCCGCACCTACGACTGGTATCTGCGGTCGCCGGCCGCGCCCGCGTGACGGCCCCGACACGATGACCAAGCGCGCCAACAGTCGGGTGCTGGTGACCGGCGGCGCCGGGTTTCTCGGCTCGCATCTGTGCGAACGACTGCTCGCCGACGGCGACGACGTGCTCTGCGTCGACAATTTTTTCTCCGGATCGAAAACCAACATCGCTCCTCTGCTCGGCAACCCCAGGTTCGAGCTGTTGCGCCACGACATCACCTTCCCGCTCTACGTGGAGGTCGACCGGATCTTCAACCTCGCCTGCCCGGCGTCGCCGATCCACTACCGGTTCGATCCGGTGCAGACCACCAAGACCTGCGTCCACGGCGCGATCAACATGCTGGGCCTCGCCAAACGCACCAGGGCCCGCATCCTGCAGGCGTCGACCAGCGAGATCTACGGCGACCCGACGGTGCATCCGCAGACCGAGGACTACTGCGGCAACGTCAATCCGATCGGACCGCGCGCCTGCTACGACGAGGGCAAGCGCTGCGCCGAGACGCTGTTCTCCGACTACCATCGCCAGTACGCCCTCGACATCCGCATCGCCCGCATCTTCAACACCTACGGACCGCGGATGCGTCCCGGCGACGGCCGCGTCGTCTCCACCTTCGTCGTGCAGGCGCTGGCCGGCGAGCCGATCACCGTCCACGGCGACGGCGGCCAGACACGGTCGTTCTGCTACGTCGACGATCTGGTGGAGGGCTTGATCCGACTGATGAACGTCGACGGCGACGGCGCCGGCGACGCCCACCGGCCGGTCAATCTCGGCAATCCGGCAGAGATTTCCATCCGCGCCCTCGCGGAGCGGGTGCTGGCGCTGACCGGAGCGACCTCCCCGATCGTGTTCCGACCGCTGCCGGCCGACGATCCGGTCCGGCGGATGCCGGACATCGGCCGCGCCGAACGGCTGCTCGACTGGCGGCCCACGGTCGCCCTGAACGACGGCCTCGCACGCACCATCCGCCATCTCCGGACGGCGGTGCGGGGCTGACGGCAGCGACGGGGTCTCCTCCGCCGTCGGACGATCGTCGTCGCGGGGCTACGCCTTCCGCTCCCAGCCGCCGGTGTCGGTCTGCCGCCAATAGGTGACCGCGTGGCCCTCCGCCCTGCGGGCGGCCCAGCGGGCGCGGGCGGCGGCGACGGCGTCGGCGTCGTTGCCGTCGAACAGATCGAAGCAGCGCTCGAAGGCGCCGATCCGGGCGCAGTCGGCCCCCTCGGTCAGGAACAGGAAGCTCGCGCCGTTGGGGTTCTCGTCGACGGCGGTGAGCCAGATCGGCTGGTCGCCGGCATGGCCGTCCTGACGGGTGCCGTGGGGCAGCCAGGCGTTCGGGTCGTAGGTCCAGAGCTCGACCGCCAGCGCCTCGGCCCGCTCCTGCGAGCCGGCGATCACGACGGCCCGCTTGCCCGCGGCCAGCGTCTTCTCCAGCAGCTTCGGCAGCGCCTTTTCGAGCGGCACCCGCGTCAGATGGTAGAACGCAACGTCGGTCACCGGGCCGCCACCCGCCACCCCTGCGCTATCGATCCTCGTAGTGGTCGGCGACCAGCCGGTCGAGCAGCCGGACGCCGAATCCGCTCCCCCCCTTCGGGCAGGTGTCGCGGTCCTTCTTCGTCCAGGCGACGCCGGCGATGTCGAGATGCGCCCACGGCGTGTCGCCGACGAACCGCTTCAGGAACTGGGCGGCGGTGATGCTGCCGGCGCCGCGCTCCCCGACGTTCTTCATGTCGGCGATGTCCGACTTGATCGCCTTGTCGTACGCCTCGCCGAGCGGCATCCGCCACACCGGCTCGCCGACGGCGGCGCCGGCGGCGGCGATCCGACCGGCGAGTTCGTCGTCGGTGGAGAACAGGCCGGCCTGTTCCTCGCCGAGACTGATGATGATGGCGCCGGTGAGCGTCGCGAGGTCGATCATCAGCCGCGGCTTGAACCGCTTCTTGCCGTACCACAGGGCATCGGCCAGCACCAGGCGGCCCTCGGCGTCGGTGTTGATGACCTCGATGGTCTGGCCGGACATCGAGGTGACGACGTCACCCGGACGCTGCGCCTTGCCGGACGGCATGTTCTCGACCAGGCCGGCGATGCCGACGGCGTCGACCCTCGCCTCGCGGCCGGCAAGCGCCTTCATCAGCCCGATCACCGCCGCCGCCCCGGCCATGTCCCACTTCATGTCCTCCATGTTGGCGGACGGCTTGATCGAGATGCCGCCGGTATCGAAGGTGACGCCCTTGCCGACGAACAGCAGCGGTCCGCTATCGTCGGCGGCCTCCTTCTTTTTCGCCTTGCCGCCCTGCCAGCGCATGACGACCAGCTGCGATTCGCGGTCGCTGCCCTGGCCGACGGCGAGCAGGGCGTTCATGCCGAGCTTCCGCATCTCCTTCTCGCCCAGCACCTCGACGGTGACGCCGAGCTCCTCGAGTTTCTTCGCCTCCGCCGCCAGCGACTCCGGGTAGATGACGTTGGCCGGCTCGGAGACGAGATCGCGGGTCAGGAACACCCCGTCGGCGACCTTCCGGTGCGGTTCATAGAGTGCCCGGGCGGTGTCGGCCCCGTCGCAGCAGACGGTGAGCGCCGCCAGGCTCGGCTTGTCCTCCTCCTTCTCCTTGGTCAGGTACCTGCCGAACCGGTACGACCGCAGCCGGGCGCCCAACGCCAGTTCGGCCGCCATCGTCGCCGGGTCGAGCGAACAGCCCTTGACGGCATCGACCAGGACCGTGGCCGCCGTCGGTCCCTGGCTGCCGAGGGCGGCATGGACGATGCCGCCGATCGCCTGCATCCGCAGGGCGTCGATCTCGGCCGGTTTGCCGAGACCGACCAGCCCCAGCCGGTCGAGTTCGGAGCCTCCCGGCGCCACCAGCACCAGCGTCTGGTCCTTCTTGCCCTGGAACCGGCTCGCCGCCATCGCCCGCTTGATCCGCCCCCCCATGCGCTCGTCCAGCCGCTTGGCGCTGGCGGTGAGCTTGCGATCCTCGAGCACACCGACCACCACGACGCCCTGGTCCGGGAGGTCGGGCGCGGAGAACGTGATCTTCATCGGGAGTCCTTTCGCTGCGCAGACGTGAAAGCGGGCCGGCCGCGGAACTCCTTGTAACCGCGGCGCGCGACCAGGAAAAGTATTGTTACGGAAGCGCGATCAGGCGTTGGCCGCGAGGCGGACCGGTTGGCGGCGGCGGCCCCAGGTTCCGGGCGGGCCGTCAAACACGCCGCTGCAGGCGGCACCGCAGAAGCGGCAGCGGCCCTCGTCGGTGAGGTGCCACGCCGTCAGTTCGTACCAGTCGCGACCGATGACCACCTTGCCGCAGCCGTGGCAGTGGGTGGCATCGCCGTCCGGATCGTGGACGTTGCCGGTGTAGGCGTAGCGAACGCCGTTCTCGAGCGCGATCCGGCGCGCCCGGGTCAGGGTCGCCGGTGGCGTCGGCGGGGTGTCCATCATCTTCCAGTCGGGGTGGAAGGCCGAGAAGTGCAGCGGCACGTCCGCTCCGAGGGTGTCGACCACCCAGCGGGTCAACGCCTGCAGTTCCTCTTCGGAGTCGTTCTCGCCCGGAATCAACAGGGTGGTGATCTCGAACCATACGTCGGTCTGCCGCTTCAGATAGACGAGGGTGTCGAGCACCGGCTGCAGATGGCCGCTGCACAGCCGCTGGTAGAACGACTCGGTGAACCCCTTGAGATCGACATTGGCGGCGTCCATGTGGGCGAAGAACTCGGCCCGGGGTTCCGGACAGATGTAGCCAGCGGTCACCGCCACCGTCCTGATGCCGCGCGCGTGGCAGGCCTCGGCGGCGTCGACGGCGTATTCGAGAAAGATCACCGGGTCGTTGTAGGTGAACGCGACGCTGCGGCAGCCGGTGGCGACGGCGGCCTCGGCGATCATCTCCGGGGTCGCGGTGTCGCAGAGAGTGTCCCACTCGCGCGATTTGCTGATGTCCCAGTTCTGGCAGAACTTGCAGGTCAGGTTACAGCCGGCGGTGCCGAACGACAGCACCGGCGTGCCGGGCAGGAAATGGTTGAGCGGTTTCTTCTCGATCGGATCGACGCAGAAGCCGCTCGACCGGCCGTAGGTGGTCAACACGATCCGGTCGCCGTCGCGGGCGCGGACGAAGCAGAGACCGCGCTGGCCGTCGTGCAGCCTGCACAGCCGAGGACAGACGTCGCACTGCAGCCGCCCGTCGTCGAGCCGGTGCCAGTAGCGTCCCGGAAAGGCGGTGTCGAAGGTTTCGCGCAGGGCGTGGCCGCTCATCGCCGTTCTCCCGCGCCCCCGGGCCGTGGTCGCGATCGTGATGCATTCGACGCTGGCGGGGGCGCCTCGATGCACGCTAGTATTATACAGCAAAGGAGCCCCGAAGATGACTCATGTCAGGCATGCAGCCGTCGCGGGGATGTTCTATCCCGGAGATCCTCGCGAGCTCGACGGCATGGTGCGGCGGATGCTGTCCGCGGCCGCCCCCGAAGGTCCGATCGGTCCCGTCCCCAAGGCGATCATCGTGCCCCACGCCGGCTACGTTTATTCCGGCCCGGTCGCCGCGTCGGCCTACGCCCGCCTGGCGCCGGCCTCGGACCGGATCGGCCGCGTCGTGCTGCTCGGTCCCTGCCACCGCGTGCCGGTCCGCGGTCTGGCGGTCAGCGAGGCCGACGCCTTCGCCACCCCGCTCGGCCGCGTCCCGGTGGACGGGGCCGCGGTCGCCGACATCCTGTCGCTGCCCCAGGTCGCGCGCTTCGAGGCGACCCATCTCGAAGAGCACAGCCTCGAGGTGCAACTGCCGTTCCTGCAGGAGGTCCTGAAGGCGTTCACGCTGGTGCCGCTGGTGGTCGGACAGGCCTCGGCCGACGAGGTGGCGGAGGTCCTGGAGCGGCTGTGGGGGGGGCCGGAGACGCTGATCGTCGTCAGTTCCGACCTCAGCCACTATCTCGACTACGCATCCGCCCGCGCGATCGACGCCGCCACCCGCCGGGCGATCGAATCCCTCGATCCGGCCGCCATCGGCCTCGACCACGCCTGCGGCCGGATTCCCGTCGCCGGACTGCTGGCCGTCGCCCGCCGCCGCGGGCTCGCGGTGACGACCCTCGATCTGCGCAACTCCGGCGACACCGCCGGCGACCGTCGCAGGGTGGTCGGCTACGGCGCCTGGATGTTCGTCGAGCCACCGGCGGCGGCCGGGACCGCAGATGCCGGCGAAGGGGAGACGGAAGCCGCCTTCGGTGGTGCGACGCAGGCGTTGTTGAAGGCCCATGGGGCCACCCTTCTGCACGTGGCGGCGGCGTCGATCGAGCACGGGTCCGCCCGCGGCACGCCGCTGCCGGTGGACCCGACCGACTACCCGGCGGGCCTGCGGACGGAAGGCGCCTGTTTCGTCACCCTGAAGCGGAACGGCCGGCTGCGTGGGTGCATCGGGTCACCGCGCGCCCATCGGCCGCTGATCGAAGACGTGGCCGAGAACGCCTATGCCGCGGCCTTCCGGGACGACCGCTTTCCGGCGCTCACGTCCGCGGACAAGCGCGATCTCACGCTTTCGATCTCGGTCCTGAGCCCGCCGGTCGCGATGACCTTCGCCGACGAGGCTGATCTGCTGCGCCGGTTGCGTCCGGGGACCGACGGACTGATCATCGAGGCGGAAGGACGCCGAGCGCTGTTCCTGCCGCAGGTCTGGGAGACACTGCCGCAGCCGCGGGCCTTCCTCGGCCAACTCAAGCTCAAGGCCGGGCTCGACCGCGACCACTGGTCGGCCGACTTCAAGGCTTGGCGCTTCGTCGCCGCCTCGGTCGGTTCGGACTCGCTCGATCAACCGGAGGCGTTGTGGACCTGAGGATCCAGGGCTGATGGGGCGGTTCGGCGTCGGTCAGCCGGTCCCGCGCAGCGAGGATCCGCGTCTCCTGACCGGGCGCGGGCGCTACGCCGCCGACGTCGCACTGCCGGGACAGCTCTCTGCCTTCGTCCTGCGGTCACCTCACGCCCACGCCGACATCGCCGGCATCGACGTCACCGCGGCCGCGACGGCCGCCGGCGTTCACGCCGTCGCCACCGGTGGCGACGTCGCCGCGGCCGGGTTGGGCGACATCCCCTGCGCGGTGCCGGTGCGCGATGCCGACGGCGAGCCGCTGCCGCGTCCCGGCCGCCGGCTGCTGGCCCGCGACCGGGTGCGCTTCGTCGGTGAACCGGTGGCGATGGTGGTCGCGGAAACCGTCGCCCAGGCGGCGGACGCCGCGGCCCTGATCGCGGTCGACTATCGGCCGCTGCCGGCGGTGGCGACGATGGCGGACGCCCTCGCCGACGGCGCCCCGCGGCTGTGGGACGGTGCGCCCGGCAACATCGCCTTCCACTGGCAACGGGGCGACGCCGCCGCGGTCGAGCGGGCGTTCGCCGCCGCCCACCACATCACCCGGCTCGACCTCGTGAACAACCGGGTGGTGCCCTGCGCGATGGAGCCGCGCGCCGTCGTCGCCGCGTTCGATGCGGCGAGCGGCCGCTACACCCTCTATACCGCCTCGCAGGGAGCCCATCAGATCAAGGAGGCCCTCGCCCGCCACACCCTCAAGGTGCCGGAGGAAGCGCTGCACGTCATCGTCGGCGACGTCGGCGGCGGCTTCGGCACCAAGATCTTCCACTACCCGGAGGAGGCGCTGGCGCTGTGGGCGGCGAAGCGACTCGGCCGGCCGGTGAAGTGGACCGGCGACCGCTGGGAGGCGTTCGTCGGCGACACCCACGGCCGCGATCAGCACAACCGCGCCGCGGCGGCGTTCGACCGCGATGGCCGGATGGTGGCGCTGCGGGTCGAAACCGCCGCCAACATGGGGGCGTATCTCAACATGCTCGGGCCGACGATCCCGTCACAAATGACCGGGGGGATGCTGCCCGGCGCCTATGCGATCCCGATGGTGTTCGCCGTCTGCCGGGGTGTCTACACCAATACCGTTCCGGTCGACGCCTACCGCGGCGCCGGCCGCCCGGAGGCCGCCTACGTGATCGAGCGGCTGATGGATGCCGCGGCCCGCGAGCTGGGCCTCGCCGCGGCCGAGATCCGTCGGCGCAACTTCATCCGCCCCGAGCAGATGCCCTACACCACCTCGACGCGCCACACCTACGACAGCGGCGACTTCGCCCGCAACATGGACGACGCGTTGGCCGCCGCCGACTGGTCCGGTTTCGAGGCCCGTCGTGCGGCGGCACGAGCCCGCGGCCGGTTGCGTGGCATCGGGCTTTCGACCTACGTCGAGGTCTGCGCCTACGAGGCGGAGGAGGCGACCATCCGCTTCGCCGAGGACGGTCACGTCGAGGTGCTGATCGGCACCCAGTCGACCGGGCAGGGCCATGAGACCGCCTATGCCCAGATCGCTTCCGACGCGCTCGGCGTCCCGTTCGAACGGATCAGGGTGATCCAGGGCGACACCGACCGCATCCCGTTCGGCAAGGGCACCTCCGGCTCGCGCTCGCTGCCGGTCGGCGGCTCGGCGGTGGTCGCTGCGGCCGAGGCGGGGATCGCCCGCGGCACCCCCGTCGCCCGCCACCTGCTGCAGGCCGGCGACCGCGAGATCGTGTTTGCCGAGGGGCGCTTCGGCGTCGCCGGCACCGATCGCGCAATCGCCATCGACGCCCTCGCCGCGGCGGCGCGCGACCCGGAGAACCTGCCCCCCGGCACCACCGCGCCGGGCCTCGACGCCACCGGCCGCTACACGCTGCAGGCGCCGACCTACCCCAACGGCTGCCACGTCTGTGAGATCGAGATCGATCCGGAGACCGGTGCGCCGACCATCGTCGGCTATACGGTGGTCGACGATTTCGGCACGGTGATCAATCCCCTGCTGCTCGCGGGCCAGGTGCAGGGCGGCATCGCCCAAGGGATCGGGCAGGCGCTGATCGAAGAGGCCGTCTACGACCGCTGCTCGGCGCAGCCGCTCACCGGCTCGTTCGCCGATTACCGGCTGCCGCGCGCCGGCGACGTGCCGGATATCGTGCTCGCGTTCAACACCGTCCCCTGCGCGACCAATCCGCTCGGCGTCAAGGGGGCGGGCGAGGCCGGCGCCATCGGCGCCTGCCCGGCGGTGATCAACGCCGTCATCGACGCGCTGGCGCCGCTCGGCGTCCGTCATATTGACATGCCGGCGACGGCGGAGGCAATCTGGCGCGCGATCCGAACCGCCCCACGCCCCCCCGACAGCGGAGACCGACCGTGAGCGTCAGCGTCGATGCCGACCTCGTCGACAAAGTCCGCGCCATCGCGCTTCGCGCCGGCGCGGCGATCATGGACGTCTACAGCACCGATTTCGCGGTCGAGCGCAAGGGCGACACCTCGCCGGTCACGGAAGCCGACCAGCGCGCCGAAACGCTGATCGTCGACGCGATCCGCCGCGAGATCGGCGCCGACTATCCGATCGTTGCCGAGGAGGCGGTCGCCGCCGGCCAAGTGCCCGACATCGCCGGCCGGCCGTTCTGGCTGGTCGATCCGCTGGACGGGACCAAGCAGTTCGTCAACCGCCAGGGCGAGTTCACCGTCAACATCGCGCTGATCGAGGACGGCCGGCCGCTGCTCGGGGTGGTCCATGCGCCGGCGATCGGAGCCACCTACTGGGGCAGCCGGCTCGGGGCCTTCGCGGTCTCCAACGGCGACCCGCCGCGGCCGATCCACTGCCGGCCGATGCCCGACAAGGGCCTCGTCGCGGTCGCCAGCCGGTCGCACCGCAACGCCGAGACGGACGCCTTCCTCGCCCGCTACGACGTCGCCGAGGCAATCTCGTCGGGCAGCTCGATCAAGTTCTGCCTGGTCGCCGAGGGCCGCGCCGACATCTATCCGCGCACCGGCCGGACGATGGAGTGGGACACTGCCGCCGGCCATGCGGTGGTCCTGTTCGCCGGCGGCTCGGTCACCACCCTGGATGGACAAGAGCTCCGCTACGGCAAGCCCGGTCTCGACAATCCCCATTTCGTCGTCCGCGGCGCGCCGCCGCAGGCGTGAACGCCCCGCCGATCCGTCTCCCCGCCGATGCCGCGGCGATCGCCGAGGCGGCGGCGCTGCTCCACCAGGGCCGGCTGGTCGCCTTTCCGACCGAGACCGTCTACGGCCTCGGCGCCAACGCGCGGGACGATGCGGCGGTGGCGGCGGTGTTCGCGGTCAAGAACCGGCCGCGGTTCAACCCGCTGATCGTCCATGTCCCCGACCTCGCGGCGGCCGAGACGCTGGCGGCGTTCGACGATCGCGCCTGCTTCCTCGCCGGCAAGTTCTGGCCGGGACCGCTGACCCTGGTGCTGCCGCGGCGCGCCGAATCGGGCCTGTCGCCGCTGGTCAGCGCCGGCCTCGACACGGTGGCGGTCCGCGCGCCGGCCCATCCCATCGCCCAGGCGCTGCTCGCCGCCGCCCGCCTGCCGGTCGCGGCACCGAGCGCCAACCCCTCCGGGCGCGTCAGTCCGACGACGGCGGCCCATGTCGCGGAATCGCTCGGCCAGCGGGTGGCGCTGATCCTCGACGGCGGACCGTGCCGGGTCGGCGTCGAATCGACGGTGGTCGGCCTCACCGGCGAGACGCCGGTGCTGCTGCGGCCGGGGGGCCTCGCCGCGGAAGCGATCGAGCGCTACCTCGGCCCGCTCGCCCGGCCGCGGCCGGGCGCTCCGCAGGCGCCGGGCCTGCTCGCCCGCCACTACGCGCCCGGCCGGCCGCTCCGCCTCTATGCCCATCGCGCCCAGGCCGGCGAAGCGTTGCTCGCCTTCGGCCCCGAGGCAGCGGACGCCGATCTCAACCTCAGTGCCCGCGGCGACCTCGAGGAGGCGGCGGCCAACCTGTTCGCGATGTTGCGGATCCTGGATCGCCCGGCGTTCTCGGCGATCGCGGTGATGCCGATCCCGGACGCGGGCCTCGGGCGGGCGATCAACGATCGGCTGCGGCGGGCGGCGGCGGCGGGTGCCGCCGACGACGGCTGGAACGACGAACGGGGACCGGCCGCACCGTGCGTGCTGCCCGGCCTCGAGGAGGACGAGTCGTGACGACCCCGGTCCGGGCGCCGTTGCGGGCCGCGTCGCCCGAGCCTACGTAGAGCGACGAGATGACAGCCCCGGCCACATCCCTGACCGCCCTTCCCTCCGACGCCGCGCTCCGCGCCATTCGCGAGATCGTCGGCCCGAGGGGCTGGATCGACGACGGCGCCGACGTCGAGCCCTACCTGATCGAGGAGCGCGGCCTGTTCCGCGGCACCTGTGCGGCGGTGGTGCGGCCGGCGACGACGGCCGAGGTGGCTCAGGTGGTCGGCGTCTGCGCCCGCGAGGGAATTGCCGTGGTGCCCCAGGGCGGGAACACCGGGCTGGTGGGCGGCGGGGTACCGGACGGCGGCATCGTGCTGTCGACGGTGCGCCTCAACCGCATCCGCGCCCTCGACCCGGTCGACCGTACGATCACCGTCGAGGCGGGCGTGGTCCTCGCCGAGGTCCAGCGGGCGGCGGACGAGGCCGGCGCCCTGTTTCCGCTCAGCCTCGCCGCCGAGGGCAGCTGCCGGATCGGCGGCAACCTCGCGACCAACGCCGGCGGCATCACCGTCGTCCGCTACGGCAACGCCCGCGACCTGGTGCTCGGGCTGGAAGTGGTGCTGCCGGACGGGCGGATCTGGGACGGCCTGCGGGCGCTGCGCAAAGACAACAGCGGCTACGATCTCAAGCAGCTGTTTCTCGGCTCCGAGGGCACGCTCGGGATCATCACCGCCGCCGTCCTGGAGTTGTTCCCGAAGCCGCGGGTGACCGCGACGGCGCTCGCGGCGCTGGCCGACGTCGATGCGGCGCTGGCGCTGTTCAACCGCACCCACGAGGCCGCCGGCGACTCGCTCACCGCCTTCGAGTTCATGGCCCGCCGGGGGATCGATTTCTGCCTTCGCCACGTCCCCGGCGTCGTCGATCCGTTCGCCGACGCCCATCCGTGTTACGCGCTGGTCAAGCTGACCAGCGCCGGCGAGGCGGTGCCGCTGGCCGAGACCCTGGAGCGGATCCTCGCCGACGCCTTCGAGGCCGGGCTGGTCGAGGATGCGGTGATCGCCGCCAGCGAAGCGCAGGCGGACGCCCTCTGGCGCCTCCGCGAGAGCATCCCGGAGGGCCAGAAGCCGGAGGGCGGCAGCATCAAGAACGACGTCTCGGTGCCGGTCTCGCGGGTGCCCGAGTTCATGGCGCGGGCGACGGCGGCGGTGGAAGCGGCGATGCCCGGCATCCGGGTCGTCGCCTTCGGCCACCTCGGCGACGGCAACATCCACTTCAACCTCACCCAGCCGGAGGGCGCCGACCGCGGGGCCTTCCTTGCCGAGTGGGACCGGTTCGACCGCATCGTCAGCGACATCGCCACCGGCCTCGGCGGCAGCTTCAGCGCCGAGCACGGCGTCGGCCGGCTGAAACGCGTCGACATGGCGCGCTACAAGTCGGCGGTGGAGATCGACCTGATGCGCAGCCTCAAGCGCGCCCTCGATCCTCGCAACATCATGAACCCGGGCAAGGTCGTCGCCCTCGACTGACCGTTGCCGCGCCCCCGGCCCTGCGGCCGGGGGGGCTGCCGAGGCTCGGGCTAGAACGGGAACAGGATATCCCAGATCTGGGTGCCCCACCGCGGCTGCTGCAGATCGCTCAGCGTCCCGCGGCCCCCGTAGGCGACCCGCATCTCGGCGATCCTCTCGTCGGAGATCGAGTTGTCGGCATCGATGTCCTGGGGCCGAACGACACCGGTCAGCAGCAACTCCCGCAACTCGAAGTTCACCCGCACCTCCTGCCGCCCCATGATCGCCAGCGCGCCGTTCGGCAGCACCTGGGTGACGATGGCAGCGAAGGTGACCTCGATTTCCTCTTTGCGGTCGATCTTGCCGTCGCCCTCGGTGTTGTGTTTGGTCTTGAAGGCGAGGAGTTCATCGGGGTTCACCGCGCTCGGAAAGATCTTCGCCAGTTTCGTCTCGTACCCGAGGATGGCGGGGACGCCCTGGGCCTCTCCGTCGTTGCGGCCACGGTTGGTCTTGTTCTCCATCTTGGCCTTGTCGTCGAGGCTCAATCGGATCGTCAGGATGTCGCCGACCTCCTTGGCACGGATGTCCTTGAAGAAGGCCTTCGCGCCGGCGCGCCACAACGAGTTGGGGTTGTCGTCCGGGATCTGTGGAGACGGCATCGGCAGGCTGACCGGCCGATACCCCGGCTGAACGATCGGATTGCTGATTTCACTCAGCCGCGGCCCGTCTCCCACCTCCGACAGCCGGGTGACGGTGTTGCAGCCACCGACGGCGGCGGCGAGCAGGGCCATGGCCGAAACGGCGGTGGCGCGGACAACGACGGAGGGCATTCGCGATCTCCTAGTTCGTTGAATGGGTCTGAGGCAGCGAGATCGTCACGCGACCGACCGCGGTGACGACGCCTTCGACGACGGCTTGGCTTCGGCCGTTGACGATCCGGATGGTGTCACCCTCGCCGCCGTCCTCGAGGGCACGGCCGCGCGCGGTGAGTTCCATTCCCGGCCGGGTCAACACGAGGGTGACCAGTCCGCCTTTGGTGACGATGGCCGGGCGTTTCAGGTCGGAGGAGCGGATCGGGACGCCGGGCGCCATCGTTCGCTTCGGAGTCAGTCCGACCAGCCCGCTCGCATCGAGAACCGTATCGGTGGTCAGCCGTTCGGTCTGCATCCGCTGCCACTCGACATCGGACGCCGAAACGATCTCGCCACGGACCACCCGCCGCACCAGGACCGGAACGTCCGTCATGTCGTGGAGGCGTCCCGAAACCCGGAACGGCTGGGTCCCCCGATCCCCGCTCGCGGCGGTGAGGATGGCCGTGAACCTGCGGCTCCGCGGATCATAGGCGACGTTCTGGACGGCCATCCCCGGTTCGCCATCGGCCGACAGATGCAGTTGCAGACCGGGATCGCCGAGTTCGATCGCCGCCCGCTGCGGATCGACGCCCCTGTCTGCGAGGGCCGCGAGGATGTGTCGTTCGATCTCTTCGCCCCCGATGACGATGCTCTCGCGTTCGACCACCGCATGGTCGTGAACGGATTGGGGCCGCCAGTCGAGGCCATGGGCCTGGGCGAGCCTGTAGAGCATGCGGGCGTCGAGAACCATCCGCCGGCCGGGCGCCATGCCATGCCCGATGCGAATGTCGGCCTTGTCGCCGGCATCGACGAACAGATCACCGAGACGGATGACGTCGCCGCGGATGGTCACCGCTTCGCGCAGCGTCACCGTTCGCTCCGCGCCGGCCCACGGCCCGGCCGCCGCCGGCCCGGCGAATGCGGTGAGGATCAGGGCGACGGTCAGGGCAACGGACGATTCGCGCACGACGGACTCCATGATGCCGCTAACGGGTGGTGTTGAGGGTCGCCATCATCTCGTCCGCGGTCTGAATGACCTTCGAGTTCATCTCGTAGGCCCGCTGCGCCGAGATCAGGTTGGTGATCTCCTCGACGGCATTGACGTTGGACGTTTCGAGAAAGCCCTGCAGGAGGCTGCCGTAGCCCGGTTGCTGTGGCGAGCCGATCGACGGCGCACCGGACGCCGGGGTCTCCATCAACAGATTGCTCCCGATCGCCTCGAGGCCGGCCTCGTTGGGAAACGTCGCGATCTGGAGCTGGCCGACGTTCTGGAACTCGACCTGCCCCTGGAGTTTGACGAGGACCTCGCCGCTCTGGTTGACGGTAACATCGACGGCGTCGTCCGGAACCGTGACCCCCGGTAACACCGTGAAGCCGTCGTGGGTCACGATCTCGCCATCGGCATTGAGCTGGAAGGTTCCGTCGCGCGTATAGGCCGTTTCGCCGCTCGGCAGGTCGATCTGGAAGAAGCCTTTCCCCTGGATGGCGAGGTCGAGCGTGTTGTCGGTCGCGGTCAGGTTGCCCTGCACGTGGATCCGATACACGGCGGCGAGCTTGACCCCGAGTCCGAGCTGCACACCCGACGGAACCACCGACCCGTCTTCCGAGGAGGTCGAACCGACCCGCCGCAGGTTCTGGTAGAGGAGGTCGTGGAACTCGGTGCGTCGCCGCATGTAGCCGGTGGTGTTCATGTTGGCGAGGTTGTTCGAGACCACCTCGACGTTGCGTTGCTGGGCGAGCATTCCGGTCGCCGCAATGCTGAGAGCTCTCATGTCACCGTCCTTACCTTTCGCGCCTTACCTTATCGCGGGGGTGTCATCGACCGCGCGCGCAGCCGTCGACAGCGATCATCCGGCGTAAACCTGCGCCATCTTCTTGATCCGCTCGTCTTCTCTCTCGATCATCCGGCGCGCGTCATCGTAGGCGCGGTTCACCCGGATCATGCGTTCCATCTCGACGATCGGCTCGACGTTCGATCCTTCGAGAACACCCTGGACCACGTTCACCGGCTCCGTGTCGATCGGCGGCTCCTGCGCCGCCATCAGTCCGCCGGCGACCGCCTGCAAGCCGTGCGGGTTGTCGAAGCGGACGATCCTCAGGCGGCCGATCTCACCGTTCTCGCTCGACACCGTTCCGTCCCTGGAGACGGTGATCGCGGTGTCGGTCGGGCTGAAGAACATCGGCCCGCCGCTCGTGGTCAGGACAGCAAGCCCGTGCCCGGTGACCAATTGACCGGTGTCATCGATGTGGAACCGTCCGTTGCGGCTGTAGCGTTCGCCGCCCGGGGTATCGACGGCAAAGAAGCCATCGCCTTCGATCGCGAGATCGAGCGGATTGCCGGTCTCCTGCTGGCGGCCTTGCGAGAAGTCGCGCGCGGTCGCGATATCGCGGACGAACGCCAGCGCGCCCCCGTGACGGCCGTTTCCGTCGCGGGTTCGTACCAGATGCTCGACGAACATCATCCGTTCGCTCTTGTAGCCGGTCGTGTTCACGTTCGCGAAGTTGTTGGCGACGACATCCATGTGCCGCCGAAGCGCACCCTGGTGCGAAAGCGTGATGAGCGACGTGTTTTCCATCTCGACCCGAGCCGTATCGTTTCCGAAAACCAACCACGCACCTCGGAATGCATTCGCTGTGCCACCTATGAAATCAAATCAGGCCATAGGGTTACCGCGACACACTCGGCCGCGGGTGACCGGCGCAGCGACGCGCGGGAACGGATTGCCCGGCAGGAAGTTCACGCCGTCGACCGCGGGCCGGGCGCCACGCCGCGGACGCCGTCCGCACACCGATGCGCGGCGGCACAACCGAACGATCTCAATCCGCTGTTAACCACGCGGCGATACCCTGGAGGAACGCGGACACCGCGGGTTCGGCAGGAGACCGGCGACCATTGCGCGACATGGCACATCCGAGGCCCGCGATTCCATGACCCCGCCCGGCCCGGAACCCGAAAAGGTCGACAAGCGCGCCGGCGGCACCCCGGCGGCCGGCAGGAGCAAGATCCTGATCATCGCCGGCGCGCTGGTCGTGATCGCCGGCGCAGGTCTCGCCGGAGCGCACTTCGCCGGCATGACGGATCCGCTGCTGGCTGCGATATCGGGTGGCGAAACGCCGACGGTCGACCCGCAACCCGCCGGCGGCAGCACGCCGGTCTTCTACGACATGCCGGATTTCGTCATCAGTCTGAACACCACCGATCGCAAGGCGCGGTTCATGAAGATCCGGGTCAGCCTCGAGATCGAGGACAAGGGCACCATCCCCGAACTGGAACGGTTGATGCCGCGGATCGTCGACAACATCCAGGTCTACCTCCGGGAACTCCGCACGGACGACGTCAAGGGTTCGGCGGGAACCCATCGACTGCGCGAAGAGCTGTTGAGACGCATCAATGCTTCGATCGCGCCGCTGCGGATCGGTGACGTGCTGTTCAACGAGATCCTCCTGCAATAGCGGCGACGACGCACCGAGGAACGGGTGGTCATGGCATCATCGAACCCCGCCGACAGCGATCGTGAGATCGCCGTTGCAGACGAAGAAAAAGCCGGCCCCGCCGCCGGCGTCCTGGATCAGGGCGCCGACGAATGGGAGGCGGCGGCCGAGGAGGGTGAGAACGGGGCGTTGCGCGATGCCGCCCGCGTGCTCAATCAGGACGAGATCGACAGCCTGCTCGGCTTCGACGATGGCGGTGAGCAGCGCGGCGACGGCGAGGGCATTCAGGCGATCCTCAACAGCTCGCTGGTGTCCTACGAGCGTCTGCCGATGCTCGAGGTGGTGTGTGACAGGTTGGTGCGCCTGATGTCGACCAGTCTGCGCAACTTCACCTCCGACAACGTCGAGGTGTCCATCGAGAGCATCGCGTCGGCCCGCTTCGGCGACTATCTGAACGCCATCCCGCTGCCGGCGATGCTGAGCGTCGTCAAGGCGGACGAGTGGGACAACTATGCGCTCGTCACCATCGATTCGGCCCTCATCTATTCGATCGTCGACGTCTTGCTGGGCGGCCGGCGCGGCACGGCCGCAATGCGGATCGAAGGGCGCCCCTACACGACGATCGAGCGGAATCTCGTCGAGCGCCTCATCCACGTGATGCTGGGGGATCTGAGCGCCGCGTTCGAGCCGCTGAGCCCGGTCACCTTCCGCTTCGAACGATTGGAGACCAATCCTCGCTTCGCCACGATCACCCGCCCGCCGAATGCCGTGATGGTCGCCCGTCTTCGGGTCGACATGGAGGATCGAGGCGGCGAGATCGAGGTGGTGTTGCCCTATGCGACCCTCGAACCCATTCGCGAGTTGCTTCTCCAGATGTTCATGGGGGAGAAGTTCGGGCACGATTCCATCTGGGAAGACCATCTCGCCAAGGCGATGTGGTCGACGGAGATCCAACTCGAGGCCGTCATGGACGAGCGCACCATGCGGCTGAAGGACGTTTTCGATCTCGGTGTCGGCTCCCGGATCATGTTCGATGCGACCCCGCGAAGCATGATCGAACTGCGATGCAGCAGCGTTCCCCTGTTCGCGGCGAAAATGGGACGCCAGAGCGACCGGATCGCGGTTCAGATCGAGCGTCAACTGGAAAAACCGCGCCGGGAGGACTGATCGTGGACTGGGCTCTCGCTCTCGACGTGATCGTCGCCGTTCTGCTCGCCGTGACCATCGGCGTGGCCGCCATCCTGAACCACCGCCTCGGCCGGCTGCGCCGCAATCGGGACGAACTGGAGAAGCTGACGGTCGAATTCGTGAAGGCGACTGGACACGCCGAGCAAAGCGTGGACAAGCTGACCCTGAGCACCGACGCCTTGCAGAAGAGGATCGATGCCGCGCAAGCCCTCAGCGACGATCTCGGCTTCCTGATCGACCGCGGCGGCAAGATCGCCGACCGCATCGAAGGCGAGGTCCGCGCCGCGCGCCCGTTGCAGGCCTCCCCGGCTCCACGCGCGGCCGCCGGCAAGCTCCGGCCGACCGCGAGCGCGACGAACGCGTCGCCCAAGTCGAGAGCGGAACAGGCCTTGCTCGAAGCGCTGCAGGGGCGGCGATAGGGTCCCGGAACGCGCGGCGATGACGATGACGATGACATCGCGCTTCCGCTTTCTGCCGATCATGCTGCTCGCCGTCTCGCTGGTGCTGACGGTCAAGATCGGAACCATCTGGCATGGTCTCGACGCGACGTTCGACGTTTCGGCGATGGCGGCAGATGGCCATGCGGAGGCATCACCAACCGCTGCCAACGTCGAGATGACGACGGACGGCGGGGCGGCCGCCCCACCCGCAGACGCGGTCGCCGCGCCACCCGCCGCGGACGATCGGCGGGACCTCCCGCTGAGCGAGGCCGAGATCGGCCTGCTGCAGCAACTCGCCCAACGCCGCGATGCTCTCGATGCCAGGACGCGCGCAACCGAGCAACGCGAAGCACTCTTGAGAGCCGCCGAGGCCCGGATCGACCAGAAGATCGGGGAACTCAAGTCGATGCAGGCGATCGTCGAGAGGCTGATCAAAGTCTATGATGAGCAGCAGGAAGCCAAGATCCAGTCCCTGGTGAAGATCTACGAAACGATGAAGCCGAAAGAGGCCGCTCGCATCTTCGAGGAACTCGAGATGGAGACGCTTCTCCTCGTCGCCGAACGGATGAAGGAACGAAAGCTGGCGCCGATCATGGCCGTTATGGACCCGACCAAGGCGAAACGCGTGACCATCGAACTCGCCCGATTGCGCCAAGTGCTGCCCGCACCGGTCCCGGTGTCCGGTCGGTCGGGATGAAGCGACATGGCCGATCGGCCGGCGCTTGCAGGGTTCCCCCGTGCTCGCCCTGACGGCGCGAGCCCCCGGTGGTGTCGCACCCGCATCGTCGGTCATCCGCGTCCCGCTACCGGCCCGGTCGGCGGCGCCAGCACCCTGACGCTGTTTCTCGCCCTCTATCTCCTGGTGCTGGCCTTCTTCATCGTGCTGGTGAGCATCTCCACGACGGAGGAGGTCAAGTCGAACGCGGTGATGAACAGTCTCACGTCGGTGTTTGCATCCGCACAGGCGCCGACCACCTCGCCGACCGCGTTCGTCGCCGATGAGGGCGACGTCATCGCCGCCCGAGAGCATCAGCGTGCGATCTCCGACGCGTTCGCCACGCACCTCAGGATCGCCAGGGTCGAAAAGCTCCAGCCGGGTCGCCTGATGCGCGTCACGGTTCCCGCCCGGGCCCTGTTCGAGGACGGGCGGCCGACCCTTCGCCCGAGCAGCCGGCTGCTGTTCGACCGGATCGCGGCGGCGCTCGGCAGCCGTCCCGCCGGTCTTCGCTTTGAACTCGAATTCACCGTCGGACGGTCTCCCGAAGGTGGTCGTCGCGCGATCGAGGGGGCCTCTCTGGAGATCGATCGCGCCGGCGGTTTCGCCCGCGAGATGCTCGGCCACGGGGCTCCACCGGATGCCCTCTCGGTCGCCGTCGCTCCCGGCGACCCGGAACGCGTATCGATGACGTTCCATGTCCGCTCCCGGGGCGAAGGCGATTGGGTCGGTGATGCGGTGGTCGGAGACTGAACGTGGATCCGGTCCCCGCTTCGGCACACCGAGGCCGCGCCTGCGGACCATGATGGCGACGACGGCACCGGAGCGCCCATCGGGCGCGGGCAAGCCGTTGATCACGGCGCGGGCATGGATGATCACCTTCACGGATCTCGCCGCCCTGTTGCTGGCCTTTTTCGTTCTCCTGTTTTCGATGTCCACCGTGCGGCCGGACTCCTGGCAGAACGCCGTCGACTCCCTTTCCCGAACGCTCAGTCCAACGAGGGTTGACAACGCCGTGCCCTCGGCTGTTCCCTTCAACATCGGCACGACATCCCCCATACGGGCCAGCAACCTCGACTATTTGGCGACCGTGCTGAGAGAGGCGATGCGGGAAGACACCCTTTTGTCGCACGGGTCCGTCCTGCGCTCGGAGGAGCAGTTGGTCCTCGTGCTCCCGGGAGACCTGTTGTTCGAGAGCGGTCGCTCCGAACTGCCGGCGAGCGCCGTCCGGTCGTTGGCCGTTCTCGGCGGCGTGCTCGGCAATGTCGAGAACCAGATCGGCATCCACGGTCATACCGATCCGCAACCGGTGCGCGATGGCCCTTATCGCTCCAACTGGGAGCTTTCGCTCGCCCGTGCTGCCACGGTCGCCGACGCCCTGCGCGATGCCGGTTACGATCGCGACATCATCGCCTACGGCTTCGCCGACAGCCGCTACCATCGGTTGCCGGACATCGACGAGGAACGGCGGCAGGCGCTCGCCCGGCGGGTGGACATCGTCATCCTGCCCACGCCACCTGCGGACAGACGGCCGTGATGTTTCTCCGACCGAGCAGGTCTGTGGTTGTTCGAGCGGCGGGCGGGGTGCCGGCGGTCGCGGTCCTGGTCTCGGCGTTCCTGTTGGCGAACGCCGCAGTGGTCGAGGCCGAGCAGACCGATGCCGGAACGGCGGGTATCGCCGAAGGGCCGACCGACACCTCCCCCCTGCCCTCGCCCGCGACGTCGCCACCGGCTCTCCCCTCCATCAGGGTGCGGACCGGCGAGCATGAGGGTTTCAGCCGCATCGTGTTCGACTGGCCGCAGCGGGTCCGCTACCGGATCGAACGGGCCGGGGACCTGGCGACGGTGGTGTTCGATCGACCGGGCCGCCTGGATCTCCGCTCCCTCGACGGCAGACGGCTCGCCCGCGTCGTCGATGCCAAGGTCACGGCCGGGGACACCGGGGCCACGGTCACCCTCAACCTGGCAGCGGGATCCCGTGTCGAGCATTTCCGACATGGGACGAAAGTGGTCGTCGACGTCCATGGCGCGGTCCCATCCGGCCGCGAAGGCGGCGCGCCGGCGCCGGCGCCGGCGCCGGTCCCCGAGGGCGTGGCCGCCGCGGGGACGGCCGCGAGCGAGGCGACCGGCGGCATGTCGGCTCGCGGACAGACGTCGATCCAGGACGACATCGCCGCGTCGGTGGACGCCGCGCGAAAGGAGGCGGAGGGTTCGACGGCCGCGGACCCGATCGAGACCACGATCGCGACGCAGGGCGAGCCGGCAGAGCCTGCGGCGGAACGTCGACCCATCGAACCGGGATCGACCGTCGCCCGCCTCCGCTTCGATTGGCAGGAGCCGGTTGCCGCCGCGGTGTTCCGCCGCGGCGGCCGGCTGTGGATCGTCTTCGACGTGGCTCGCCCGCTCGATCTGCAGCCCCTGCGTGCGGCGGGCGAAGGAGCGATCCTCGATGTCGAGCGGATTCCCCACGATACGGCGACGGTCCTGGGGATGACCACCGTCGACGGCGTCAATCCCCGGTTGGGACGCGCCGGGCTCTCCTGGATCCTCGATTTCGGCGCCCATCCGCTGACGGCTCTGGAGGGCATCGAGGCCCGGGCGGAGGTCGTCTCGCCGACCGGTTCGCGCCTGTTCCTGCCGGTCGCCGAGCCGGCCGAACCGATCGCGTGGACCGATCCCGCGGTCGGCGACACGCTCGTCGTCGTCCCCGTGCTGCCGCTCGCCCACGGCATGCACCGAACCCATGCCTATCCCCAGTTACGATTGCTGGCGACGGCGCAAGGCCTCGTGATCGAACCGCTTGCCGACGATCTCCGTGTCACCTCCTCGCGGGAGGGGGTCGAGATCACCAGGGCGGGAGAGCTCTACATCTCGCCCGTCCCGGAACCGATGAGGGCGGGAGCACGGATCGGTCCGCCACAGGAGGACGGCCGGCTGCTCGACTTGGCGGCATGGACGGACGCCGACCCGACGCGGTTCGCCGACCAGCGGCGTCGATTGGTCCTCGCCATCGCCACGTCGACGGACGACACCCGCGAGGCCCGGCGGTTCGACCTCGCCCGCTTCTATCTCGCTCATGCATTCGGGGCCGAGACCCTCGGCGTGCTGAAGCTGATCGCCGAGGATCGACCCGCCATCGAGACGGAGGCCGGGTTCCTGGCGATGCGCGGCGCCGCCAACGTCCTCATGGGTCGGTTCGCGGAGGGACATCGCGACCTCGCCCGCGGGAGCCTCGACGGCTCCGGCGAAGCCCGGCTGTGGCGAGCCGCTCTGCGGGCCGCGGAAGGAGCCCTGTCGGGAAGCATCGGCGAGCTGCAGGGCGATCTGGCGATCGTTCCCGGCTATCCGAAACCGCTGCGCGCGGCGGTTGGACCGGCGCTTGTCGAGGCGGCGATCCTGCAAGGGCAGCCGATCGAGGCTGGGCGGCTTCTCGACCTGCTGCGCAGCGAAGGGCTGGGCCCGGGCGATCCGGCGGAGATCGGCTATCTGGAGGGTCGGCTTCTGGAGGCGAACGGCGATGCCGACGGCGCCATCGCCCGATGGACCGAGATCGAGCCGGGCGCGGGACGCCGGGCCCGTGCGAGGGCACTGCTGGCCCGTACGGAGCTGCAATGGAAAACGGGACGGATCTCGGCCGCGGAAGCCATCGACGCCCTCGAGGCCCTGCGGTTCGCATGGCGTGGAGACGCGCTGGAATTCCGTCTATTGCGCCGGCTCGGCCGGCTGTACCTCGACCAGGGTCGGCACGCCGAGGGTCTGCGGACATGGCGTGAGGCCGCCAGTCATTTTCCCGAGTTGACGCAGACCGCCGAGGTGACGAAGGACATGGCGGCCGCGTTCGAGGAATTTTTCCTCTCCGCCGACGCGAAGACGCTGCCGCCGCTGCAGGCGATCGCCCTGTACGACGAGTTCAGGGAACTGACACCCGTCGGCGACAAGGGGAACGCGATGATCCGCAAGCTGGCCGACCGGCTCGTCGAGGTGGATCTCCTGCCGCGCGCCGCGGCACTGCTCGAAGACCAGGTCCGGTTCCGGCTCGAAGGCGTCGAGAAGGCCGACGCCGGCGCTCGTCTCGCCCTTGTCCACATCCTGGACCGACAACCGGAGCAGGCACTCGCGGCGCTGCAACGATCCACCGCCGACGGTCTCGGCGGGTCGCTGGCGACCCAGCGGCGACACCTTCGTGCGCGTGCCCTGGCGGAAACGGGTCGCCGAGACCTCGCCCTGGCCGCGCTCGAAGGGGACGACAGCGAGGAAGCCGATCTCCTTCGCGCCGACATCTTCTGGGATGCGGAGGACTGGATCCGCGCCGGCGAGGTGTTCCGCCGCATCGTGGCCGCGGAGGGCGCACGGCCGGGCGCGGGATTGTCGGACGAGCAGGCCGCCCCGGTGCTCAACCTCGCGGTGGCGCTGACCCTGGCGGGCAACGAGCGCGCCGTCGCGCGGCTGCGGAGCGACTACGAACGGGCGATGGACACGACCTCGTACGGCGACGCCTTTCGGCTGATCGTCGATGGCGAGCCGGTCGATCCGTCGCAGGCCCGCAGGATCGCGAGCAGAGTCGGCAAGGCCGAACGCTTCCGGGCCTTCCTCGCCGGCCTCGCGGAGGACCACGCGCGAGAGCCGCTCGACGCCGCGAACTGAGGCGGCCGACGGGGGGCGGCACGCGGCAAAAGGCGCAAAAATTGCGCTTGCAATCCGCATCGGCTTTCGATTAGGGTTCGGCTCCTTTTTCCTGGGGTCAACCCTTGCCGGGAGTGCGTGTCATTGCCCAAGGACCTGGACTTCACCGATCAAGGTGGGTCGCATCGAGCAACGAGCGTCACCGTTGGTTCGGATTACTTCATTGATCGGGACGGCGTGCGCTATGCGGGCGGCCATTTACTGTTGGACCTGTGGGGGGCCAGAAATCTGACCGACCCGGACCGCATCGGGGCGGCTCTCCGCGAGGCCGCACGGGCCGCCGGCGCCACCATTCTGCACACCCACCTCCATCAGTTCGGCGAGGGCGGCGGTGTGTCCGGCGTCCTCGTTCTGGCGGAATCGCATATCAGCATCCACACATGGCCGGAGCGTGATTTCGCCGCCATCGACATCTTCATGTGCGGGGCCTGCGACCCCCGCCGATCCGTGCCGGTGCTGCGATCCGCATTCGAGCCGACCGAACTGGTGGTTTCGGAGCATCGGCGGGGTCTTGTCCGTTGAACTGGTTCGAAGAGGCGCTTCACAGTCGGATCCTCGCCAACGGCTATGCCCAGCGCTTCCAGGTTTCGCGCATCGTCCATCGCGAACGGACCGCCTTCCAGGATCTGCTGATCTTCGAGACTCCGGCCTTCGGGCGGGTGCTGGTTCTCGACGAAATCGTCCAGACCACCGAACGAGACGAGTTCGTCTATCACGAGATGCTCGCACACGTTCCGCTGTTCGCTCACGGACGGGCACGGCGGGTGCTGATCATCGGGGGCGGTGATGGCGGCGTCCTGCGGGAGGTCCTCCGCCATCCCGTCGACCGGGTGACGATGGTCGAGATCGATGGGCGGGTGATCGATCTGTGCCGAGAGCACATGCCGGGCCTCAGCGCCGGTGCGTTCGACGATCCGCGGGCCGAGGTGCTCGTCGACGACGGCATTCGCTTCGTCGCCGAGACCACTGACGGCTTCGACGTCATCATCGTCGATTCCAGCGACCCGGTCGGACCGAACGAGGTGCTGTTCACCGATGCCTTCTACGCCGATTGTCGAAGGCGCCTGACCGCGGGCGGTGTGGTGATCGCGCAAAGCGGCGTCCCGTTCTTCCAGAAGGACGAGGTCGTCGGGAGCTACGCGCGGCTCAAACCCCACTTCGCCGACGTCGCATTCTACGTCATCGCGGTGCCCACCTACGCCGGCGGTCTGATGAGCCTCGGGTGGGCGACCGACGATGCGGCGATGCGTCGCCTTCCGGAGTCGGCGATCGCCGAGCGGTATGCGGTCGCCGGCCTGCAAACGCGCTACTATTCGCCGGCCGTCCACAAGGCCGCCTTCGCGCTGCCGCCGTTCATCGCCGGCCTGATCGATTGACGCGCGGCCGTCGTCCGGCCGTCGTCCGGCCGTCTCAGGCGCCGAAGCTGCGCACGAGACTGCCGACGACGAGGTACCAGCCATCGACCAGCACGAAGAAGATGATCTTGAAGGGCAACGCGATGATGATCGGGGGCAGCATCATCATGCCCATCGACATCAGGATCGACGCCACGACCATGTCGATGATCAGGAACGGAACGAAGATCAGGAATCCGATCTCGAAGGCCCGCCGCAGTTCGCTGACCATGAACGCGGGAATCAGGACCCGCAGCGGCGTCTCGTCGCGCAACTCCCGGTCTGGGACCGCGGCGAGATCGGCGAACAGCATCAGGTCCTGCTCGCGGACGTGCTCGATCATGAAGCCGCGAACCGGCCGGACCGCTTGTTCGAAGGCTTCCATCTCGCCGATCTCGCCTTCGATCAGCGGCTTGATCCCGAGGTCGTAGGACTGCTGCAACGTCGGCATCATCACGAAGAAGGTGAGGAACAGGGCAAGGCTGACGAGCACCTGGTTGGGGGGGGTCTGCTGCACCCCCATCGCCGTGCGGACGAAGGACAGCACGATGACGATGCGGGTGAACGACGTCACCATCACCAGGATCGACGGCGCCAGACTGAGCACCGTGAGCAGCGCGATCAACTGAACGATGCGGCCGGTGGCGCCCCCATCCCCCTCGCCGCCGCCGAGATCGAGAGACAGGGTCTGCGCCGTCGCGGGATCGGCCGCCATGAGGACGAGAACGGCGAGAACGGCCGCGATCGGGGCTCGGACGATCATGGCGACGGCTCCTGGAGGGCCGGATGTCCGCGCTGCGGATCCAGCCCGGACTCGAGGCGCGATCCCTCCGAGACCGCCTCCGCCACCGCGTCTGCGAAACGATCCGGCGCCACGATGCCGGTTTCGACCAGGATCTCCGAGGTCGGACCGAGGATCACCAGATGCTCGACGCCATCCCGACGCAACAGGACGATCTTGCGTTTGGCGTCGAGCGGCAGGACCTCGGCGACCGACAGCCGTCGCCGCCGGCCGGTCCGCGATGGCGCCGCGTACCCGAGACCGAGCCGCCGGGCCAGCACCGCCAGCACGCCGATCAACGCCAGGACGAACGCCAGCGCCAGCGCGAAGTGCAGGTAGAGGCCGAAATCCATGGACGTCCTCGCCGTGTGGGCGCGTCTGTTTCAGGTGTCCCCGAGGGCCGCGCCGTAGGCTTCGATCGCCGGCCGCCGGCGCCCCGCCTCGACCCGCTTGGTCAACTCCTGGTAGTGGTGTGTCAGGTCCGTGCCGAGCGCTTGCAGCTCGTCGCGGAGCCGAGCGATCCGCTCGCCGAGGCCGGCGATCTCCTCGGAAGGCGCAGTCCTGACCAGGTCGCACAAGTCGCGGATGCCGATCTCGAGCCCGGTCAGGTCGACCCCTGGATCCGTCGCGCAGCGCTCCCGCGCCGCTTCGATCATCGCCGATGCTCGGGACAGGCGGTTGTCGATCTCCTCGAGGTGACGGGATGGACCGTCGGTCATGTCGGTCGGGCTCCTGGTTCGGACGTGGCGGCCGTGGCGGCGGGCAAGGTGCCGTTGGCCCGATAGACGTAGACGAGAATCTCGGCGACCGCGGCGAAGGCGGCGACGGGGATGCCGCTGTCGATGTCGACGGCGCTGAGGAGTTCCGCGAGATCCCGATCCTCTCGCACCTTGACGTCGTTGGCGAAAGCGACCTGCAGGATCTGCTCGGCGATGGCGCCCCGACCGCCGGCCACCACCCGGGGCGCTCGGTCGCGCCCGGGCTCGTAGGCGATCGCGATGGCGACGGTGTCCCGCCTGGCGGCGGGCTCCCCGTCGGCGGCATCGTCGGAAGGGAACAAGCTGGCAATCCGTATCCGGTTGCGCCCGTTGGCGATGGGAGAGTGTCGACAATTTGCCTTAAAACTTCATTGATCGCCGCGGCACGCGAGGGCGATGGCCGGCGAATTCAAGCGAACCCGTCAGCGGCCGGTTCCGCGAAATCCCCTGGCGACCACGTAGAGCTCCGCCGACTCGGGCCGCGACGCCGGCGGCTTGGCGTGGCGCACGTGGGTGAAGGCCCGGTTGAGGGCGGCGAGCAGGACGCTCTCGGTGCCGCCCTGCAGGACCTTGCACACGAACGATCCGCCGGCGGCGAGCAGGTCGAAGGCGAGCGCGACCGCCGTCTCCGCCATCGCCATGATGCGCAGGTGGTCGGTGGCGGCGTGTCCGCTCGCCGCCGGCGCCATGTCGCTGAGCACCACGTCCGCCGACCCGTCCAGCACGGTCTTCAGCCGGTCGATCTGGGCGGCGTCAAGGACGTCACCCCTCAGGATGGTCGCGCCGGGCACCGGTGCCATCTCGGCGACATCGATCGCGACCACCCGGGCGCCGGCCACCCGGCCGGCCCCGACCCGTTCGACCGCAACCTGGGTCCAGCCGCCGGGGGCGGCCCCGAGATCGACGACGCGGGCGCCTCGCCACAGCAATCGGAAGCGGTCGTCGAGTTCGATCAGCTTGAATGCGGCCCGGGAGCGGTATCCCCGTCGCTTGGCTTCGGCGACGTAGGGGTCGTTGAGCTGCCGCGCCAACCACGTGGTCGACGAGATGGTTCGACCCTTGGCGGTTCGGACGCGTTCGCTGCGCCCGCGGTAGCCTGCGCCGCCATGGGTGCGGCCATCGTCCCCCGGCCCCTTTCCGCGCTTGCTCATCGGTGCGGCCTCGGAGCGGCGGATACGAAAGCGAAAGCGCATCGGACCGCGAGGGTCGCAATCCCGAACGGCAACCGGTGAGGCGCCGCCGCGATGGCCCTTTGTCCGGCTCCTGCCGTTCCCAGCGACACCCCCTCACGGAAACCGCGACACCGGCGCGATGATCCTCTACCCATCTTCGTCCGAGCGCGGCGCGGCGGGGACGACGATCCCGCATTGTGCCGTCCGGAGATGCGGTGACGCAAGGGCCGCGAACCCCGCCGCCAAGCGTCTATCCAAGCGCCGACCGACATGCTAGAAACCGCATCTTCACCGCACCGGCCGCGCCGATGGGGAGTAGGCTAACGGTAAACCATCCGGCTCTGGACCGGATATTCCTGGTTCGAATCCAGGCTCCCCAGCCAA
>JBHJOP010000053.1:0-15410 GCA_050329575.1 Rhodospirillales bacterium
GCTGGGCGGCCTCGACCTCGCCCGCTTCCGCGAGGTGACCATGGTGCTCGCGGTTCCCGTGTGGTGGGGCTTCGTTCCCGCCGGGCTGGCGCTCGCCCTGCTCACCGCCGTCTCCGCCTACACGGCCTGGCGGTCGTTCGCCGAGCTCGCCGGAGGCCGCCGCATCGAGACCGAAGGGTGAACGGGTGAGCGGGTTCGCGATCGGGGTGCTCAGCGTTCCTCTGCTGCTGGTGCTGATGGCGCTGCGCATCCCGATCGCCGTCGCCATGCTGTTGGTCGGCGGCGGCGGCTACGTGCTGATGAACGGGCTCGCGCCGCTGCTCAATCACCTCAAGACCGGCCCCTACTTCCTGTTCCAGAGCTATGCGCTGTCGGTGATCCCGCTGTTCCTGCTGATGGGACAGTTCGCGCTCCGCGCCGGGCTGTCGCGGGCGCTGTTCCGGACCGCGGCCGCCTGGCTCGGCCACCGGCCGGGGGGCATCGCGATGGCGGGCATCGGCGGCTGCGCCGGTTTCGGCGCGATCTGCGGCTCGTCGCTGGCGACGGCGGCGACCATGGCAAGGGTGGCGTTGCCCGAGCTGCGCCGCCTCGGCTACTCCGGCGCGCTCGCGACCGGCGCGCTGGCCGCCGGCGGGACCCTCGGCATCCTGATCCCGCCGTCGCTCGTCCTGGTCGTCTATGCCCTGCTCGCCGAGCAGAACATCGCCAAGATGTTCGTCGCCGCGCTGCTGCCGGCCGCCCTGGCGGTGGCCGGGTTCCTCGCCGCGATCGCGATCTACGTGCGGCTGTTCCCCGCCGACGGACCCGCCGCGACACGGGCCACCACCGGCGAGCGGCTGGTGTCCCTGATCGAGATCTGGCCGGTGGCGGCGATCTTCGCGCTGGTGGTCGGCGGCCTCTACGGCGGCCTGTTCACCCCGACCGAGGGGGCGGCCGTCGGCGCCTTCGTGACCGGCGCGCTCGCCCTGGTGCGCGGCGGCCTCGGCTGGCGGGATCTCGCCGACTGCCTCCTCGAAACCGCCCGGGTCACGGCGATGATCTTCCTCGTTCTGCTCGGCGCCGAGCTCTACAACGCGTTCCTGGCGCTGACCCGGATGCCGGTGGAAGCGGCGCGGATGATCGAGCACGCGGCGCTGCCGGGCTACGCGGTGATCGTGGTCGTGCTGCTGGCCTACCTCGCGCTCGGCTGCCTGATGGACAGCCTGTCGATGATCCTGCTCACCGTGCCGGTGCTGCTGCCGATCGTCCTCGCGCTCGACGTCGGCCTCTCCCCCGAAGAGACGGCGATCTGGTTCGGCATCCTCGCCCTCGTGGTGGTCGAACTGGGGCTGATCCCCCCGCCGGTCGGCCTCAACGCGTTGGTGATCCACGGCCTCGCCCCCGATGTGCCGCTGGCGGCGGTGTTCCGGGGCGTGGTGCCGTTCCTGCTCGTCGAACTGGTGCGGGTGGGGCTGCTGCTCGCCTTCCCCGGCCTCACCCTCGGGCTGGTGCGCCTGCTCTGGTGAGCCGCGCCGTGGCCGAACGGGATGATCCGGATCGGCCCCGCCGGCGGCGGCATGGCCGTTCGGGACGGCCTCGACGACGCCTGTTGTGCACCCGGTGGCGGTCAGGGGATGGCGATCAAACGAACCCCGGTCCGCTCAAACGTTTTTCGTCATCGAAAGTCATCATTTATCATCATTTTTTTCGCTAGCACGTTGATTTCTTTGGTTTGCAACCATCGGAAGCATCGTCAGAAGTCGTCGTCGTCTCGGCACAAGGCACTGATCTCAATAGGGTTTCACCCCGTGCAATGGTCACACTTCGCACCCTGGGGTTATTCAAAAAGCAAGTCTTTTTAATGCGTTGTGAAGAAGGCCCACAACCGTTCCGCGAAGCGCCACCCCCCCCCGCCGCTGCGCGCGGTCGACGTCGGCATAGCCCGTCGCCGCTCGCAAGTCAAGGATAAAATACCTATCATGGACCCTTGGGCGGGACTGGAGACGGCAGCGGCGGCGGTCGGGACGATCATCTCGGGGCGGGGAGTATCCGATAACTTCGATCGGGAATGGTCGGGAAAGGACGGTGCCGGGGAGGCTGGATGATCCGGGTGCTGCGGAGGCGCGTAAGAGCGGTGGTTGTGCAGAACCCTGGTTCCGCGATCGGAAAAGGAAGGCCCCATGTCCGAACGAGACACCGCCGTCATTCAGACGCTGCTCACGGCGACCGCGCTTGGTGCCGCGGCCGGTCTGACCGCCGCCGCACTGGTGGTGGGATCCGACACCTCGGCCATCGGCTCACTGCTCGCGGCATCCGCCGACAATCCGCTCCTGACCGGGCTTCTCATTGGCGGTTCGATGACCAAAGGAGCCACTTTGGGCTTCGCGGCAGGCATCGCAACCCTTGTCCGCCGTCCGCGGGCGGCTCGCGCCGCGGCGCCGCGGATGCTGCCCGGTGCGGCAGGGGCCTGACCGCAACCACCACCGCGACCGCGACCGCTTCAACAGACAGGACGGAGGATACCAAGATGTTGAAAACCGCATGGGATTCGGTGATGAACCCGGACCGCAATCCGCTGCTCCAGCTTCCGAAGATCGTCCGCTTTCAGATGATGGCGGTGCTGGCCTTCATGTGGTCGGCGATCTTCTGCATCAGTGCCGGGCTATTCATCTGGATTCCGGAATTCGTATTCGGCCACATCGTGCTGTTGCTGATGGGGATCTTCGGCACCGGCTACGTTTTCCGTGTCAACGGCTCGTGAACGCCGGCTCGAGAGCTGAGGCATGGCCATGGAGAGCATCTTCGTTCAGGCCGCGGTGATCGCGGCGGTGTTCGGAACCCTGTACGTGGCGCTGGTGCGACCGCAGCAGAAGCGCCTCGAGCGGCATCGGCAGATGCTACAGTCGCTCCGTCCGGGCGATCGGGTGGCTACCACCGGCGGCCTCGTCGGGCACCTGGTGGAGGTCGGCGACGATCGCATCGCGATAGTGGAAATTGCCGCCGGGATCCGTGTCACCATTGTGCGAGACCGGATCGATGCGGTCATCGCGCACACCGCGGACGGTCGCCACGAGCGCGAAGAAGCGCCGGCCGCTCAGCGGTTGGCCATCGATCTCTCGTCCGGGAGCCGCTGAAGTGATCCAGGGCTCGGTGGCGATCGTACACGCATGAAGGTTGCCCCTGGAACGTCTCCCGAGCGACGACGTTCCCCTCCCAAGACTGGAGCGGCTGGCGCGATTGTGCCATCCGCTCTTTTTTTCGCCGCATGGGAGTCCCGGGCCTGGGACGGAACCGGGAAAGGGTGCGCCCTCTCCCGGTCAGTGGCATCGTATGACCAGCCGCCCGGCGCCTAGAGCAGCTGGAAATCGTTCTCGAGGTAGCTTTGCAGCTGCGCGTCGGGCACCAGCGACGAAACGGTCAGGAAGTCGTCGGTGCCGGTGAAGTCGACCCGGTAGCCGACCAGCGGGATGAACTGCACCAAGTCCACACTGCGGGCGAAGTTGTGGTTGAAGATCCGGTCGCCCTCGCCGAGGTTGAAGTCGGCGAAGGTGTCGTTGCCGAAGCTCTCGCGCAGCACGAACAGGTCGGCACCGGGACCGCCGAACACCAGATCGTCGCCCTGCAACCCTTCGAGGGTATCGTTGCCGGCACCGCCGAACAGGGTGTCGTTGCCGGCCCCGCCGTCCAGCGAGTCGGCGCCGTCGCCGCCGAAGATCAGGTCGTCGCCCTTGCCCCCGCGCAGGGTGTCGTTGGAGAACGCGCCGATGATGGTGTCGGCGCCGTCGCCACCGTCGACGAACGTGACCATGTGCAGCTCGGTGAGCGAGAAGTCGAGCAGGTTGTCGCCGGCGGTGCCCTGGATACCGCGCCACTGGCCGTCCCAGCGCTCGATGCTGTTGCCGAGCGAATTGAAGCCCGCCAGCACGACCGCGCCGGTCCCGGCGTTGATGATGGTGTCGAAGCCGGGGCCGCCGTCGAAGACGTCGTTGATCGCCTCGTTGTCGCGCACCAAGATGGTGTCGTCGCCGAAGCCGCCGAGGATCACGTCGTCGCCGGCACCGCCGTCGAGGCGATCGTTGCCGAGGTTCCCCTCCAGGGTGTCGTTGCCGCTGCCGCCGTTGAGGGTGTCGTCGCCGGCGCTGCCGACCAGCCGGTCGTTGCCGCCTTCACCCTCCAGGCGGTCGTTGCCGCCGTTGCCGAAGATGACGTCGTCGCCGGAGCCGCCGAGGATGCTGTCGTCGCCCTGCGATCCGCGGATGGTGTCGTTGCCGCCGCGGCCGTTGATTTCCGGCACCTTGACGAGCGTGGTCGCCGAAAAGTCGAGATTGTCGTCGCCGTTGGTTCCCTGGATCGCCCGGTTCTGCCCGTACCACTCCTCGATGCTGTTGAGCGGACCGAACATCTTGAGGGTGACCGCCTTGCCGCTGGCGACCAGGATGCGGTCGGTCCCGGGACCACCGAAGATCTGATCGTCGACCGCTTCGGCGTTGCGCACCAGGATGGTGTCGTCGCCGTCGCCGCCGAAGATCGAGTCGGCGCCCTTGCCGCCGTCGATCACGTCGTTGCCGGCACCGCCGAGGATGAAGTCGTCGCCGGCTTCGCCCTCGATCCGGTCGTCGCCCTCGCCGCCGAAGATCACGTCGTTGCCGGTGCCGCCGTAGACGGTGTCGTTTCCCTCGCCGCCGGTCAGGAAGTCGTTGCCGGAACCGCCCTCGATGCGATCGTCGCCGTCGCCCCCGGCGACGATGTCGTCACCGGTGCCGCCGCGGAGCGTGTCGTTGGAGAACGCCCCGAAGATGGTGTCGTTGCCGGCACCGCCGTCGACGAAGGCGACCATGAACAGCTCGGTCTGCGAGAAATTGAGCCAGTTGTCCTCCGCGGTGCCCTGGATGCCCCGCCACTGGCCGTCCCAACGCTCGATGCTGTTGGTGTTCGAGAAGAAGTTCCGCAGGAAGACGGGCCCGAACCCGGCGTTGATGATGGTGTCGAACCCATCACCGCCGTCGAAGACGTCGTCGAGGGACTCCTTGTCGCGCGCCCGAATCAGGTCGTCGCCGGCGCCGCCGACCAGCGAGTCGGCACCGAGGCCGCCGTCGAGGGTGTCGTTGCCGTCGTCGCCGACGAGGGTGTCGTTGCCGTCCTGGCCGAGCAGCGAGTCGTTGCCGCCGCCGCCGCAGAACAGGTTGTCGAACTTGTTGCCGATCATCGTGTCGTCGAACGGCGTGCCCTCGAACCCCTCGATGCTGATGAAGATGTCGCCGAAGGCGTCGGAGCCGTCGTCGAGCCCGAGCCCTCGCTTGCTGGTGATCGCGGTGCCATCGTCCAGCAGCTCGAGATAGATCGGGCCCTCGGCGGTGAAGTACGACGTCACGTCGAAGCCGTCGCCGCCGTCGAGGGTGTCGCTGCCCTTGCCGCCGACCAGGTAGTCGTCGCCGTCCTCGCCGCGGAGCAGATCGTCGCCGTCCTCGCCGAACAGAACGTCGTCGCCGCCGCGGGCCTCGATGGTGTCGTTGCCGGCGCCGCCGATCAGGATGTTGGCGACCGGATCGAAGAACCCCTGGATGTCGTCGCCGATGATCAGGTCGTCGAACTCGGAGCCGATGACGTTCTCGATGCCGAACAGGAGGTCGAACGACCCGTAGCCGTCGACGGCGATGAAGCCCTCCAGGTTGACCGTGACCGGGCCCGGAGAGCGCCGGTAGCTGGCGGTGTCGCTGTTGCCGCCCTGGCCGTCGAGGGTATCGAAGCCGGCACCGCCGATCAGCACGTCGTTGCCGCCGCCGCCCTGGATCAGGTTGTTGCCGTCGTTGCCGATCAGCACGTCGCCGAACGCCGAACCGACGATGTTGTTGAAGTTGCGCAGCGTATCGACGGTGCCGAAGCCGTCCTGGGCGGACCCGGGCCCGATCAGGAAGGTCGGTTCGGTATCGGTCTGGATCAGCCGGTTGCCGGTGCACGCCGAGATGAAAGAGATCCCGCCGATGTTTAAGTACCCCATCGTCTCGTCGATGTTGACCACCGCACCGGCCGGCGACGAGGCGTAGGCGACGGTGTTGTTGCCCGCCTCGCCGTCGAGGAAGTCGTTGCCGGCGTCGCCCTGGATGGTGTCGTCGCCGTCACCGCCCTGGATGGTGTCGTCGCCGTCGGCCGCCGCCGCGAACAGCGATCCGCCGAAGAGCGCGTCGTTGCCGGTCCCGCCGGTGATGGTGTCGCTGCCGCCGTCGCCGAAGATGATGTCGTCACCCGCGCCGCCGTCGATGGCGTCGTTGCCGCTGCCGGAGAACAGCAGGTCGCCGGCGATGAAATCGTTGCCGTCGCCGCCGGAGATGCTGTCGTCACCGTCGCCGCCGAACACCAGATCGTCGCCCGTCCCGGCCAGGATCGTGTCGTTGCCGTCGCCGGCGCCGACTTCGAAGGAATCACCGAAGATGATGTCGTTGCCGGAGCCGCCGGCAATTGAATCGGCGCCCGATCCGCCGAGGATCAGGTCGTCCCCCGCCTCGCCGAACAGCACGTCGTTGCCGCCGTCCCCGAGGATGACGTCGTTGCCGTCGCCGCCGAAGATCAGGTCGTTGCCCTCGACGATCGGCCCGAGGTCGATGTCGGGACCGCCGTTGGTGTCCTCGACCACGTTGAGCCCGGCGCGATCGCCGATCAGGATGTCGTCGCCGTCGCCGCCGCGGATGGTGTCGCTGCCGCCGGCGCCGATGATGATGTCCAGGCCGGCACCGCCGATCAGCGAGTCGTCACCGGAAGGTCCGGGATTGAACCCGAGCAGCGCCTGGTTCGCCGGCCAGTCGCCGAGGATGATGTCGTTGCCGTCGCCGCCAATGACGGTGTCGGCCCCGCCACCGCCGATCAGGAGGTCATCGCCGGCGCCGCCATCGATCAGGTCGTCGCCGCCGTCGCCGCTGATCACGTCGAGCCCGTCGCCGCCGAAGATGGTGTCGGCGCCGTCGGTGCCAACGACGTCGAGGAGATCACCGAGCAGGATGTCGTTGCCGAGGCCGCCGAAGATCAGATCGGCGCCCGGTCCGCCGGCGATGATGTCGTCGCCGGCTTCGCCGTTGAGGGTGTCGCTGCCGCCGTCGCCGGAGATGATGTCGTTGCCGTTGCCGCCGAAGATCAGATCGTTGCCTTCGACGATCGGTCCGAGCGGGATGTCGCCGCCGGGGTCGGGGATGGCATCGATGCCGCCCCGGTCGCCGATCAGGATGTCGTCGCCGTCACCGCCCCGGATGGTGTCGCTGCCGCCGAGGCCGAAGATGATGTCGTCGCCACTGCCGCCGAGCAGCGAGTCGTTGCCGGACGGCCCCGGGTCGAAGCCGAGCAAGGCCGCATCGGCCGGCCAGTCGCCGAAGATGATGTCGTTGCCGGCACCGCCGTCGATGGTGTCGGCTCCCGCGCCGCCGATCGCGATGTCGTCGCCGCCGTTGCCGATCAGCAGGTCGTTGCCCTGGTCGCCGCTCATGATGTCGACGCCGTCGCCGCCGATCAGGGTGTCGTTGCCGACCCCGTCCGGGAACGCGAAGCCCTCGGCGATCAGCACGTCGAGCGGCACCACGTAGTCGCCGATCAGGATGTTGGTCCCGCTGCCGCCGACCAGCGAATCGCTGCCGGTGCCGCCGATCAACAGGTCGTCGCCGATGCCGCCGTCGAGGGTATCGGCGCCGGCATCCCCGAGCAGGGTGTCGTTGCCGGCGCCGCCGCGGATCAGGTCGTTGTCGGTGGCCAAAGCCACGCCGCCGAGCGGAATGACGAAATTACCGCCGCCCGCCGGTTCCCAGATGTAGCGGAACCCGTCGATGACCTGGTTGAAGCCGGGCACGACGATGTCGTCGAGGTCGAGGCCGAGGAAATAATCGCCGAGGACGAGATCGTGCCCGGTGCCGCCGTCGATGGTGTCGCTGCCGCGACCGCCGATCAGGATGTCGTCGCCGCCGAGGCCGGAAATGCTGTCGTTGCCGTCGACGCCCTGGTCGTTGGGCGCGAACGCATCGCCGAGCAGCACATCGGTCTGATTGGTTCCGGTCAGCGTATCGTTGCCGCCGAAGCCGGCGACGAGGCTGAAATCGGGAATCGAATCGGGGATGGTGATGGTGATCGGGTCGGTGGTGAACGACGTCCCGATGCAGACCGGAAACGTGCCGGCCTCGAAGAAAACCTGGAACTGGGAGGTCGAGGAGACGGTCGCCGTGGTCGCGCTGAGGAAATTGTTGCCGCCGTCGCCGGCCACCAGATCCGGCAACCCGGCCGTGGTCGACGGCGGATTGACGTTCTGGATCGATCGTCCGGTGTAGGACGACGGCGCGACCGAGATGTTCGCCGTGATCACGTTGAAAGTGTCGCTGCAGCCGATCAGATCGACCGCCGGGACGTTGCCCTCGACCCTCGGAATCGTGATGAAAAACTGAAAGAGCGACATGTCGACCTCCCCTCGCTTACCGAGTGACCCGCGGTGTCAGTTTGTCTGACTGAATTGCGAATCCTACTCCCGATAACCCGACAAGAAAAGAGACCGTTTTCGACAGTTCGGTAAAAATCCTCGACAGAGGCGCCACCGGAACCCCGTGACAGGGCCCAGTAATCCCCTTTTGGGCCAGCGAGGTGGGTGAGAGGTTTCACAGATGCGCAACGCACGACGCCCCCTTTTTGTGGGGTCCCCCGCGTCCGGACGCCCGCGCCGTCGGCGATCGGCGCAGGCGAGGATGGACGCGCGGTCGGCAGCGATGATAAGGAGCGTCGCATCGCCGGGCTGTCGCCACCCCTCGCCGCCATGACCGACCGCGTCCTGATCGTCGATTTCGGATCCCAAGTGACCCAGCTGATCGCTCGCCGGGTGCGCGAGAGCGGCGTCTATTCCGAGATCCATCCCTACGACAGGGTCGGCCGGGCGTTCCTCGACGGTTTCCGGCCGAAGGCGGTGATCCTGTCGGGCGGGCCGGCGTCGGTTCCCGACCGAGGCAGCCCGCGCGCCGACCCGGCGGTGTTCGAGGCCGGCGTGCCGGTGCTCGGCATCTGCTACGGCCAGCAGACCATGGTCGTCCAGCTGGGGGGCCGGGTCGAAGCCCACGAGCACAAGGAGTTCGGTCGCGCCTACGTCGAGATCGTCGACGACTGCGCGTTGTTCCACGGCGTCTGGGCCAGGGACGGCCGCGAGGCCGTGTGGATGAGCCACGGCGACCGCGTCACCGCGCTGCCGCCGGGGTTCCGACCGGTGGCGGTCTCCGAGGGCGCGCCGCACGCGGTGATCGCCGACGACGATCGCCGCTTCTACGGCGTGCAGTTCCATCCGGAGGTGGTGCACACGCCCCACGGCGCCCGGCTCCTGCGCAATTTCACCCATGTCGTCGCCGGATGCCGCGGCGACTGGACGATGGCCGCCTTTCGCGACCAGGCGATCGCGGCCATCCGCGCGCGGGTCGGCGACGGCCGGGTGATCTGCGGCCTCTCCGGCGGGGTCGATTCGTCGGTGGCGGCGGTGCTGCTGCACGAGGCGATCGGCGATGCGCTCACTTGCGTGTTCATCGACACCGGGCTGTTGCGCGAAGGCGAGGCCGACGAGGTGGTGACGCTGTTCCGCGACCACTACAATATTCCCCTGGTCCACCGCGACGCGTCGGACCTGTTCCTCGGCAAGCTCGCGGGCGTCGTCGATCCGGAAGCCAAGCGCAAGGTCATCGGCGCCGCCTTCGTCGACGTGTTCGAGGAAGAGGCGCTGAACGCCGGCGGCGCCGACTTCCTCGCCCAGGGCACCCTCTACCCGGACGTCATCGAGTCGGTGTCGGTCACCGGCGGGCCCAGCGTCACCATCAAGTCCCACCACAACGTCGGCGGCCTGCCGGAGCGGATGGACATGGCCCTCGTCGAGCCGCTGCGCGAGCTGTTCAAGGACGAGGTGCGGGACCTCGGCCGCGAGCTCGGGCTGCCGGAGCGGCTGATCCGCCGCCATCCGTTCCCGGGGCCAGGGCTGGCGGTCCGCATCCCCGGCGAGGTCACCCGCGACAAGGCCGAGATCCTGCGCCGGGCCGACGCCGTCTACCTCGAGGAGATCCGCGCCGCCGGCCTCTACGACGCGATCTGGCAGGCGTTCGCGGTGCTGCTGCCGGTGCGCACCGTGGGGGTGATGGGCGATGCGCGCACCTATGACGCCGTCGTGGCGCTGCGGGCGGTCACCTCGACCGACGGCATGACCGCCGACAGCTTCCCGTTCGATCACGGATTCCTGACCCGCGTCGCCGGGCGGATCATCAACGAGGTCCGCGGCGTCAACCGGGTGGTCTACGACGTCACCTCGAAGCCGCCGGGCACAATCGAGTGGGAGTGACC
Source organism: Rhodospirillales bacterium (assembly GCA_050329575.1). Classification (GTDB taxonomy): domain Bacteria; phylum Pseudomonadota; class Alphaproteobacteria; order Rhodospirillales; family Defluviicoccaceae; genus JAUXFS01. The sequence goes on from JBHJOP010000053.1 coordinate 10,309, forward strand.
CCGGAGCGGCCGGAGGACACCGCGCCGGCGGGTTACGCGCCGCTGTTGCGGATCTCCGCGTATTGCCGATTGACGTTGGCGTAGAGCGCGTCGAGCGTCAGCGCCTCCGACACCCATCGCCGGGCGGCGGCGCGGATGCGGTCGTAGTCGGCCTGGCTCGCGGTGAGATGGCGGACGGCGGCGACGAACTCCTCGGCGGTGGCGGCGAGGTACCCGGTTTCGCGGTCGCGGATCATGTCGGGAATGCCGCCGGCCGGATAGCCGATCACCGGGATGCCGAGGCCGAGGGCCTCCATCACCGCGCGCGGCAGCGGATCGGGAACCGACGACGGCACGGCGACGATGTCGAGTCCGGCGTAGACCCGTTCGAGGCCGTTGCACTGTCCCTCGAACCGGCAGTAGGCCTCGAGGCCGCGGGCGGCGACGGTCGCGCGGACCGCGGTGACGTAGTCCTCCTCGCCGTCCCGCGCCTTGCCGCGAACGATCAGGCGCAGGTCGAGCCCCTGGCGGCGCGCCTCGGCGAGCCAATCGACCATCAGATGCAGGCCCTTGAAGGGATGGAGACGGCCGACGAAGCCGACCGTCACCGGCCACGAGAGGGGTCTCGCCGGCAGCGGCCCGGTAGGGGTCGCGATGCCGTTGTGGATGATCCTGACGTGCCCTGGCAGCCGTCGCCACGGCCAGCACGCCCGCGAGACCAGGAACAGCCGGGACGCGATGGCGGCGAGCAGCCGCCAGACCGCCTTCTCGACGGCGGTGAACGGCACGTCGCGCACATGGACGACCACCGGCGGTCCGCCGAGCAGCCGCGCCATGCAAGCGAGCACGTGGACCTTGAGGCCGTTGCTGTGCACCACCTGGGCGCCGCAGTCGCGGGCGATCCACCGGATCTGCGAGGCCGCCCGGACGCCGTCGCACAGCGCCCGGATCAGCGTCGCGGGTCGCGGCGGGCGCACGACCCGTTCCACCGCGCCGAGAGCGAACGTCCGCGTGCGGACACCGAGGGCACCGGCCGCCGCGGTCAGCGGGCCCTCGCCGGGAGCCGCGAGCACCGCGTCGACGCCGGGGTTGGCCAGCAGATCGAGCAGCGAGTTCTCGGCGCCGCCGAAAAACTCGGGGGTCTGGGTGAGGAAGAGGACCCGCGTCCCGTTGCCGGTGCGGCCGCTCATGGAATCGCCGGAGGACGAGCCGGCGAGGCGGCTCGGGAAGCCTCGCCGGACGGTGGTTTCGGCACCGGGCTCGACACGCCGGTCGGCGCCGACGGATGCGGCGCCCACGGTCGCGGTCCTCGACATGCCGGCGAGGCTAGTCGCCAGGTCTTACCATTTCGATAAGTCCCGGCGAGGGGGCACCGTGCCGGTACACCCTCCGACGCATCCGTGCTAGGGTGGCGCGATCGCCGTCGCGGCGGCGATGGCCAATCGGGGAGCGGGTGGATCCGGTGCACGACGTCCACGCCATTCTGGCCCAGCATTTCCTGCTCCGTCATCTGCCGGCCGCGGAGCTGCGGCGGCTCGGCGACCTCGCGACCGTGCGCTCCCACGACACCGGCGAGTCCATATTCCTCAAGGGCGACGAGGGCAACGCGATGATGGCGGTGCTCAGCGGCCGGGTGCGCATCTGCTGCTATTCGGCCGACGGCCGCGAGATCGTCCTCAACGTCATCAACCCCGGCGAGGTGTTCGGGGAGATCGCCCTGATCGACGGTGGCGAGCGCACCGCCGACGCCTTCGCCATGGAGGCGACCGATCTCCTGGTTCTCCATCGCCGCGACTTCCTGCCGTTCCTCGAACGCAATCCCTCGGTGTGCGTCCAGCTCCTGGAGATGATGTGCCGGCGGCTGCGCGAGACCAGCGCTCAGCTGGAGGATTTCAATTTCCTCGATCTCCGCGCCCGGTTGGCGAAACGGTTGCTCTCGCTCGCCGACCGTTACGGCCAGCGGACGGCGCGCGGGACCGCGATCGGCGTGCGCCTGCCGCAGCACCTGCTGGCGAGCATGATCGGGACCTCGCGCGAAGCGGTCAACAAGCAGTTGCGCACCTGGGCCGGCGAGGGTCTGATCGACGTCCGGCGGGGTGCCATCGTCGTCGTCGCGCGCGAGGGCCTGCAACAGATCGTCGACGCCGACCGTTAGCGGCGGGCCGGAGCCGGCGCCCCGATTCGCATCGCCCCGCCGGCTCCGATCGGCGTGGCGCGTCCCCGCGGCCCCGGCGTCGCCACAATTTCCGCAGATGATGTCCGGGGTTGGCCGCCGCAGCCGCACCTTCCCGGGCGACGGCGGCGCGTGATCGGCTAACATCACCCGCATGGCAGGAACCGTCCGGCAGGCGACACCTCGCAAGGCATCCGCCCGGGAACACCCGCGGCGACCGGCGGCGACTCCCGCCCGTCGCCGACGGCTGATGTGGCCCGTGTTCAAATGGCTGGCCGTGGCGGCGATCTGGCTCACGGTGACGCTCGCCGCCATCGTCGGCTGGTACGCGGCCGATCTGCCGGACGTCGACGCGGCGTTGACGGCGCCGCGCCGGGCATCGGTGACGGTGGTGGCGGCCGACGGCTCCGAACTCGCCACCGCCGGCGACCGCTACGGCATGGCGCTCGCCATCGCCGATCTGCCGCCGGCGCTGCCGCTCGCCGTCCTCGCCACCGAGGATCGCCGCTTCTACCAGCACGTCGGGGTCGACGTCGTCGGGCTGGCGCGGGCGGTGGTCGCCAATCTGCGCGCCGGCGGCGTCGTGCAGGGCGGCAGCACCATCACCCAGCAGGCGGCGAAGAACCTGTTCCTCACCCCGGAGCGGACGATCAAGCGCAAGGTCCAGGAACTGATCCTGGCGCTGTGGCTGGAGCGGGCCTTCAGCAAGGACCAGATCTTCGCCATCTATCTCAATCGCGCCTACTTCGGCGCCGGCGCCTATGGCGTCGACGCGGCGGCCCGCAAGTACTTCGGCCACTCGGCGACCCGCGTGTCCACCTACCAGGCGGCGATGCTGGCCGGGCTGCTGAAGGCGCCGAGCCGCTACAACCCGCTCGCCAATCCCGGCCTCGCCGCCCAGCGGACCGAGCGGGTGCTGGCCAACATGGCCGCCGCCGGCCATCTCGGCGCGGCGGAGGTGGACGCGGCCCGGCGCCACAAAGGCGAGGTGATCGCCGCCCTCGGCGTCGGCCGCGGCGGCCGCTACTTCGTCGACTGGATCCTCGCCCAGGTTCCCGACTTCGTCGGCGCCGGCGATCGCGACCTGGTCGTCACCACCACCCTCGATCCGCGACTGCAGCGGCTGGCGGAAGCGAGGATCGCCGAGATGCTCGACGGACCCGGCGTCGCGGCCGCGGCATCGGAGGCGGCGCTGGTGGCGATGACCGCCGAGGGCGCCGTCCGCGCCATGGTTGGGGGGCGCGACTACGTGCGCAGCCAGTTCAATCGCGCCGTGCAGGCCTATCGGCAACCGGGTTCCGCCTTCAAGCCGTTCGTGTTCCTCGCCGGGCTGGAAGCCGGACTGAACCCGGACAGCCGGATGGTCGACGGGCCGCTGACCATCGACGGCTGGCAGCCGCGCAACTTCTCGGGCCGCTACCAGGGCGAGGTCAGCCTGCGACGGGGGCTCGCCGACTCGATCAACACGGTGGCGGTGCGCGTCAGCGAGCGGGCCGGGCGCGGCCGGGTGATCGACGCCGCGCACCGCCTCGGCATCACCGCCGATCTCGCATCGACGCCGAGCCTCGCCCTCGGTACCGGCGACGTCAGTCTCGTCGAGCTGACCGCCGCCTATGCGACCTTCGCCAACGGCGGCCTCGGGGTGTGGGCCTACGGGATCGAAGCGATCCACGATGCCGACGGCCGGGCCCTGTACGTCCGCTCCGGCTCCGGTCCCGGCCGCATCGTCAATGGCCGTCACGCCGCCGCCCTCACCGAGATGCTGGTCGAGGCGGTCGAACAGGGCACCGGACGGGCCGCCCGGCTGCCGCGGCCGGTCGCCGGCAAGACCGGAACCAGCCAGAACTTCCGCGACGCCTGGTTCGTCGGCTTCACCGCCGATCTCGTCGCCGGGGTCTGGATGGGTAACGACGACGGGCGGCCGATGAACAAGGTCACCGGCGGCGGCCTGCCGGCGCAGCTGTGGCGGGCGTTCATGGTCGACGCTCACGGCGGTCTGCCGGTGCGGCCGCTGCCGAGCCTGCGGCCGGCCGGCGACGCCCCGCGCATGGCGGCGGCCGAGGAAGCGCTGGCGCCGGGTTTCTGGGAGCGATTGAAGTCGGTGTTCGCCGCCGACGACGACCGGCCCCGCCCCGCGATCCGCCGTTCCGAGCCGGACCGGTTCGATCCCTGAACCGGTGTTCCGTCGCCGACCGCGCCGGCGACGCTCAGGCCGGCATCGCCGCCAGCGTCAGATCGACGGCCGCCGGCCGCTGGACGTCGGTGAACGGCGACAGCCGCACCAGCGGCCCCGGCAGGGTGTCGGTCGCCGGCCCCATCCGCCGGCAGGCCTCGACCAGACGGCCGTCGCGACACAGCACGTCGTCGGCGAGGGCGACCATCCGGGTGTTGGGTCGGGCGTGCGGCGCCGCCCTGCGCAGGCGCAATGCCATCTCGGTCTCCTGCCCTTCGGCATCGAGGGTGAGCGCGATCAGCGCCGCCGCCATCGACCGGCTGACCCCCGCCACGCAATGGAGGAGAATCGGCTCGTCGTCGGCCCGGCCCATCAGGAAATCGACGAGCGTTGCGATGTGGTAGACGTCGGGGAGGACGTAGCCGGCGAGCGGCTCGGTGATGTCGTCGATGCTGAGCCGCAGGTGGCGTTCGGGAGCGATCTGCGGCGGCGTCGGTGGCTGATCCAGGGGCGGAACCAGGGAAACGAGGTGGCTCGGTCGCAGGGTTTCGACATGTCGTGGCATTTCAGGCATGCTGCACACGTAGATCGTCATGGGGTGTATCGCCCTTCCCTGAAACAACGAAGAAGTGATTCCGGTTCGGACGATACCACATTTAGATGTCACTGGTGTGACGATTGCCGGCGTGTGAACGACGCGTGACGGCGTCGGGTTTCCGTGTCGCCCGTGGCCTGTCCGCCGCTGTCGGTATCGGCCCCGCTGGTCGCGATCGCACG
>JBHJOP010000015.1:0-2076 GCA_050329575.1 Rhodospirillales bacterium
CCAACGCTGCGACGAAGGCTCGCCGTCGAACTCGCGCGACGGCTTCACCGATGTCCGTGCTGCGCCAGAACGTGGGCCATCCAGGGCAGGCCAGCACCTTTATGACGCAGTAAGACTAGGACCCCGTCCGAAGCCGCCCCGCCGGCGGCTCGTCCCGCCGGCACCGTCTTGACTCGGCGCGGCACGGGCGCCATGTCCCGGCGGTGGCACAGCATGGCGACCGGCACGAGGGCGGACGTGGGTGACGGACGAGGGCCGGAGGCCGCGTCCCGGCGCTTTCGATCCCTGTCCGGGGCGGCGCTGGGGCTGGGGCTGATCGCGGCGGCCGGGCTGATCGCGGTCCGTGGCTGGAACCAAGGCCCGGCCGAGCCGGCGGTGATCGACCCCTCCGATCCGCGTCTCGTCGCCGAGGGAGCGGTCCTCTACGCCGAGCACTGCGCGTCCTGCCACGGCCGCGAGCTGGAGGGCGAGCCCGACTGGCAGCGGCGCGACGACGACGGCTATCTTCCGGCGCCACCCCACGATTCGTCCGGACACACGTGGCATCACGCCGACGAACAGCTGTTCGCCGTCACCAAGCACGGGGTCGCGGCTTACGCCCCCGAGGGCTACAAGTCCCGGATGACGGGGTTCGGCGAGGTCATGACCGACCGGCAGATCCGCGCCGTCCTCGCGTTCATCAAGAGCACCTGGCCCGCCCGGGAGCGAACGATTCAGGAGCGGATCAGCGGCCGGTCGTGACTCGCGTCGTGGCCCGGGGCCGCCCGCGACACCGAACGGAATGTGGTGCCCAGGGGCGGAATCGAACCACCGACACCATGATTTTCAGTCATGTGCTCTACCAACTGAGCTACCTGGGCAGCCGTAACGGAAACCCCCGCCCGGAGCCGGGGGCCTCGGGCGGCAAGGAGGCAGCTTATAACAGGGAACCGGCGAAGCTGTCCAGCCGCCCGCCGGCGGGGGCCACGGGGACCGGGCGGGCCGTTGTCTGTCGCCGAGGAAGGACCGGTCTTGTTGCGCCGGAGGCGAACGGCCATTCTCTCGACATGGATCGTTCCCACCCGTTTCCCCTGTCGGCCACAGATGTCTAGACCCGGAGATCGCGGGCCCGACCGCCCCCTCGACGACGACGGCAGCGATCTCTGGCGCCGGGTGACGTCGGGCGTCAGGCCGCTTCGGCGCCGCGCAGCGGACCGCACCGGAGCGCTGCCCGCGCCCGAACCCGGAGGCTCCGGCGCACCGGAGCCCGCCGCCGCCGATCGGAAGGGCCTCCCGTCACGCCCCAGCCGGGACGCGGCGATCCCCCACGGCGACCTGACCCACGGCGTCGCGCCCGGCGTCGACAGCCGCACCCTGACCCGGTTGCGGCGCGGACAGATCCGGATCGAGGACGAGATCGATCTGCACCGCTACACCCAGGAACAGGCCCATTGCGCGCTGACGGCCTTTCTCGGCGCCGCACAGCACGAGGGTCGCCGATGCGTCCTCGTCATCACCGGCAAGGGGTCGAGATCGCTCGGCCCTTCGGGCGTCCTCCGGCGAGCGGTGCCCGACTGGATCAACCTGCCGCCGAACCGCCCGCGGGTGCTGGCGTTCTGCCATGCGACCCCCGCCGACGGCGGCGAGGGCGCCCTCTACGTGCTGCTGCGCCGGCCGCGATGACGCCCTTCGGCGAACGGATCCGCGCGCTGCGCAGGCGGCGCGGCATCATGCTGAAGACGATGGCGGCCGATCTCGGCGTCTCCGCCGCCTATCTCTCGGCCTTGGAGCACGGCCGGCGCGGTCGTCCCGGCTCGGGGCTGGTGATGCAGGTGTGCGGCTATTTCGAGCTGATCTGGGACGAGGCGGAGGAGCTGAAGCGGCTGGCCGCCCTTTCCCATCCCCGTGTCGTCGTCGACACCGCGGGACTGAGCGCGAGGGCCACCGAGCTCGCCAACCAGCTGGCACGGACGATCGGCGAACTCGACGAAGCGACCCTCGAGCACCTGCTCGCCCGCCTCGCAGCGACACCCGAGCCCGACCGGCCGCCGGCTGAGAGGCAACGGCGCGACTGACCGCCGCCGGATCCGGCGGCGG
>JBHJOP010000074.1:0-48838 GCA_050329575.1 Rhodospirillales bacterium
TCACACGCCGTTCTTCACCAGCTACCGGCCGCAGTTCTACTTCCGGACCACCGACGTGACCGGGACGGTGACGCTGCCGGAGGGGACCGAGATGGTGATGCCGGGGGACAACGTGTCGATGGAGGTCGAGCTGATCCAGCCGATCGCCATGGACGAGGGTCTGCGCTTCGCGATCCGCGAGGGCGGCCGCACCGTCGGCGCCGGCGTCGTCGCCAAGATCCTCGAGTAGAAGCGTAATTCTGGCGGCCGGCGGTGGGCCGCGGTCAGGGAGTCGAGCAAAAGGGATGGAAAACCAGAACATCAGGATCGGCCTCCGGGCGTTCGATCACCGCGTGCTCGACCAGTCGGCGCGCGAGATCGTCAACACCGCCCGACGGACCGGCGCCCGGGTGCGGGGGCCGATCCCGCTGCCGACGCGGATCGAGCGGTTCACGGTGCTGCGCTCGCCGCACATCGACAAGAAGTCGCGCGAGCAGTTCGAGATCCGCACGCACAAGCGGGTCCTCGACATCGTCGATCCGACCCCGCAGACGGTCGATGCGCTGATGAAGCTCGACCTCGCCGCCGGCGTCGACGTCGAGATCAAGCTGTAGGGGCGAGGCGGCGATGCGAACCGGACTGATCGCCCAGAAGCTGGGCATGTCGCGGCTGTTCGGCGACGGCGGCGCCCATGTGCCGGTGACCGTGCTGCGGATCGACGGCTGCCAGGTGGTGGCGCAGCGGACTCCCGACAGGGACGGCTACGCCGCATTGCAGCTCGGGGCCGGGAGCGTCAAGGCCAAGCGCGTGAGCAAGCCGATGCGCGGCCATTTCGCCGCCGCGAAGGTGGAGCCGAAGCGCAAGGTGGTGGAGTTCCGCGTCGATCCCGAGGGCATGGTCGACGTCGGCGCCGAACTCACCGCCGACCACTTCATCGCCGGCCAGTTCGTCGACGTCACCGGCACCTCGATCGGCAAGGGGTTCGCCGGCGGCATGAAGCGGCACGGCTTCCACGGCCTGCGGGCGACCCACGGCGTCTCGATCAGCCATCGCAGCCTTGGCTCGACCGGCGGCCGCCAGGACCCGGGCAAGGTGTTCAAGGGCAAGAAGATGGCCGGCCACATGGGCGACCGGCGGGTCACCGTGCAGAACCTCGAGGTGATGCTGACCGATGCCGAGCGCGGTCTGATCATGATCAAGGGCGCCGTTCCCGGCTGCAAGGGCGGCTATGTGCTGGTCCGCGACGCGGCCAAGCGGTCGCGGCCGGACGGCGCGCCGGTTCCCGCCGGGCTGCGCGAGGCCTCGGCGGCGGCGGAACCGGCGGCGGCGGAACCAGTGGCGGGCGACGTCGCCGCGCCCCCGGCCGAGAGCAAGGAATAGACTCCGATGCAGTGGGACGTCGTCAACCTGGACAACGAGAAGGTCGGCACCGTCGAGCTCCCCGACGCGGTGTTCGGGACCGAGGTGCGGCGCGACATCCTGGCCCGCTGCGTCAACTGGCAGCTGGCCAAGCGGCGCGCCGGCACCCACAAGGTCAAGACCCGCGGCGAGGTGGCGCGCACCAGCAAGAAGCCGTTCCGCCAGAAGGGGACCGGGCGGGCGCGCCAGGGGTCGCTGAAGGGGCCGCACATGCGCGGCGGCGGCATCGCGTTCGGTCCGCAGCCGCGCGACCACGCCCATGCGCTGCCCAAGAAGGTGCGCCGCCTGGCGTTGAAGTCGGCGTTGTCGGCGAAGTGCGCCGAGGGCGCGCTGGTGGTCGTCGACAAGGCGGAGGTCGCGGAAGCGAAGACGCGCCTCGTTGCGCAGCGGGCGGCGGCGCTCGGATGGCGGCGGGCGCTGATCATCGACGGCGAGACGGTGGACGCCGGCTTCGCCCGCGCGGTGCGCAATCTCCCGGGGCTCGACGTGCTGCCGAGCATCGGCGCCAACGTCTACGACATCCTGCGCCACGACACCCTGGTGCTGACCCGCACCGCGGTCGACAAGCTGGTGGAGCGGCTGACATGAGCAAACCCTATCGCAAGCGGGTGGTGACCGTCAGCCGGCAGCGGCTGTTCGAGGTGCTGCGCCGTCCGGTGATCACCGAGAAGGCGACCCTGCTCTCGGAGCACAACCAGGTCGCGTTCCTGGTCGCCCCCGACGCCTCCAAGCCGGAGATCAAGGCGGCGGTCGAGGAGCTGTTCAAGGTCAAGGTGAAGGCGGTCAACACCCTGCGCCAGAAGGGCAAGGTGAAGCGGTCCCGCGGCGTTCTCGGCAAGCGGGCCGACACCAAGAAGGCGATGGTCACGCTGGAAGCGGGCCATTCCATCGACATCACAACGGGGCTCTGAGCGACGGCCATGGCACTGAGACAGTACAAACCGACGACGCCGGGCCGGCGGGGCCTGGTTCTGGTCGACCGGTCGGCCCTCTGGAAGGGGAAGCCCGAGAAGGCGCTGACCGAGGGACTGCGCAAGTCGGGCGGGCGCAACAGCAACGGCCGGATCACCGCCCGTCGCCGCGGCGGCGGTCACAAGCGCCGCTATCGCCTCGTCGATTTCAAGCGTCGCAAGTTCGACGTCGTCGCCACCGTGCAACGCATCGAGTACGACCCCAACCGTACCGCCTTCATCGCCCTGGTCCGCTACGAGGACGGGGAGATCGCCTACATCCTGGCGCCGCAGCGGCTGGCGGTCGGCGACTCGGTGGTTGCCGGCCACAGCGTCGACATCAAGCCGGGCAACGCGATGCCGCTGCAGAACATTCCGGTCGGCACCATCATCCACAACGTCGAGATGAAGATCGGCAAGGGCGGGCAGATCGCGCGGGCCGCCGGAACGTATGCGCAGCTGGTCGGCAAGGACCAGGGCTATGCGCAGCTGCGGCTGCATTCGGGCGAGTTGCGGATGGTGCGGGCCGAATGCATGGCCACCGTCGGGGCGGTCTCCAACCCGGACCAGCAGAACGTCAAGCTCGGCAAGGCCGGGCGGACGCGGTGGCTGGGCAAGCGTCCGGCGGTGCGGGGTGTCGCCATGAACCCGGTCGACCATCCCCATGGCGGCGGCGAGGGGAAGACGTCGGGCGGGCGTCATCCGGTCACCCCGTGGGGCAAGCCGACCAAGGGCAAGCGCACCCGCAACAACAAGAAGACGGATCCGCTGATCATGCGCCGCCGGCACAGCAAGAAGTAGACGCAAGGAGGTTCAAGGGGTGCCCCGTTCCGTTTGGAAAGGACCGTTCGTCGACGGCTTTCTGCTCAAGAAGGCCGAGAAGGTGCGCGCGTCGCGGCGCAACGAGGTGATCCGGATCTGGTCGCGTCGGTCGACCATCCTGCCGCAGTTCGTCGGCCTCACCTTCGGGGTCTACAACGGTCGCAAGTTCATTCCGGTGCTGGTGACGGAGAACATGATCGGCCACAAGTTCGGCGAGTTCTCGCCGACGCGGACGTTCTTCGGCCACTCCGGCGACAAGAAGGCGAAGAGGACCTGACGATGGGCAAACGGCCGGCCGATCGCGCGCTCGCCGACAACGAGGCGATGGCGTTCGCGCGCTACCTGCGCGGCAGCCCCCAGAAGCTGAACCTGGTGGCGCAGAGCATTCGCGGCCTCAAGTGCGAGACCGCGCTCGCGGAGTTGCAGTTCTCGTCGCGGCGGGTCGCCGGCGAGGTGCGCAAGGTGCTGCAGTCGGCGATCGCCAATGCCGAGAACAACCATCAGCTGGATGTCGATCAGCTGTTCGTGGCGGAAGCGACGGTCGGCAAGACCGCGGTGATGAAGCGCTGGCGGGCACGGGCGCGCGGGCGGGTCGGCCGGATCCAGAAGCCGGTCAGCAATCTGCGCCTCGTGCTGCGCGAACGAGAGGAGATCGACTGATGGGTCAGAAGGTGAGCCCCGTCGGGTTTCGGATCGGGATCAACCGGACCTGGGACTCGCGCTGGTTCGCGGACAGCAACTACGCGAAGCTGCTGCACGAGGACCTGAAGATCCGGGAGTTCCTGCGCGCGCGGCTGGCGCAGGCCGGGGTGTCGCGAATCGTCATCGAGCGTCCGGCCAAGAAGGCCCGGATCTCGATCCACACCGCCCGCCCGGGGGTGGTGATCGGCAAGAAGGGCGCCGACATCGAGAAGCTTCGCAAGGATCTGGCGGCGATCACCAAGTCGGAGGTGCATCTCAACATCGTCGAGATCCGCAAGCCGGAGATCGATGCCCAGCTCGTGGCCGAGGGCATCGCCCAGCAGCTGGAGCGGCGGGTGTCGTCGCGGCGGGCGATGAAGCGGGCGGTGCAGTCGGCGATGCGGCTCGGCGCGCAGGGCATCCGCATCAACTGCGGCGGCCGCCTCGGCGGCGCCGAGATCGCCCGTTCGGTGTGGTATCGCGAGGGTCGGGTGCCGTTGCACACCCTGCGCGCGCACGTCGACTTCGGAATCGCCGAGGCCAAGACCACCTACGGCGTCTGCGGCGTCAAGGTCTGGATCTACAAGGGCGACATCCTGGCGCACGATCCGATGGCGATGGACAAGCGTGCCATGGATCAGCAGGCGGCGCGTTGAGCGGTCGATCGGCGGCGGGTGACAGAGGAAAGACGGCATGCTCAGTCCGAAACGGGTCAGGTATCGCAAGCAGCACAAGGGCCGCATCCACGGCGCGGCGACGCGCGGCGCGGAGCTCAGCTTCGGGGCCTACGGGCTGAAGGCGATGAGGGCGGAGCGGATCACCGCCCGGCAGATCGAGGCGGCGCGCCGCGCGATCACCCGCCACATGCGGCGCACCGGCCGGGTGTGGATCCGGGTGTTCCCCGACGTCCCGGTCAGCACCAAGCCGGCCGAGGTGCGGATGGGCGGCGGCAAGGGATCGCCCGAGTACTGGGTCTGCCGCGTCAGGGCCGGGCGGATCCTGTTCGAGGTCGACGGGATCCCGCTGCCGCTGGCCCGGGAGGCGCTGGCGCTGGCGGCGGCGAAGCTGCCGATGCGGACCCGGTTCGTGTCGCGCGGCGGCGAGGAGGGCTGAGCGGATGAAGGCGGCGGATCTGCGGCAGAAGAGCGACGACGAGCTCCGCGACCAGCTGGTGCAGCTGAAGAAGGAGGCGTTCAACCTCCGCTTCCAGGCGGCGAGCGGCCAGCTCGAGAACTCCGCCCGCAAGCGGGTGGTCCGGCGGGCGATCGCCCGGGTGAAGACGATCTTGGCCGAGCGTCGGCGCCGCGCCGAGGCGAAGGCGGCCTGACGGAGGTAGAGCGATGCCGAGGCGCGTGATGCAGGGAGTCGTGGTCAGCGACAAGGCCGACAAGACCGTGGTGGTGCGGGTCGAACGGCGGGTCATGCATCCCATCTACAAGAAGTTCATCAAGCGCTCGAAGCGCTATCTCGCCCACGACGAGACCAACGCGTTCAAGATCGGCGATACCGTCCGGATCCGCGAGTGCCGGCCGCTGTCGAAGCGCAAGTGCTGGGAAATCCTGGCGGACAACGGTTGACTCCGGGCGGGGTCGGGCAAGGAAGACAACCATGATCCAGGTCGAAACCAACTTGGACGTCGCCGACAACTCCGGGGCGAGGCGCGTCCAGTGCATCAAGGTGCTCGGCGGCTCGAAGCGGCGGTTCGCCAGCGTCGGCGACGTCATCGTCGTGTCGGTGAAGGACGCCATCCCGCGCGGTCGCGTCAAGAAGGGCGAAGTGATGAAGGCGGTGGTGGTGCGCACCGCCAAGGACTTGCACCGCCAGGACGGCTCGACGATCCGCTTCGATCGCAACGCCGCGGTGCTGCTCAACAAGCAGCTGGAGCCGGTCGGCACCCGCATCTTCGGCCCGGTGACCCGCGAGTTGCGGTCCAAGGGCTTCATGAAGATCGTCTCGCTGGCGCCGGAGGTGCTGTGATGGGGATCCGGCTGAAGATCAGGAAGGGCGACCGGGTGATCGTGCTGACCGGGCGCAGCAAGGGCAAGATCGGCGAGGTGCTGAAGGTGCTGCCGAAGGAGAACCGGGCGATCGTGCAGGGCGTCAACACCGTCAAGCGCCACACCAAGCCGAAGCCGGGCTCGGCTGGCGGGATCGTCGAGCGCGAGGCGACGATCCACATCTCCAACATCGCCCATGTCGATCCTGCGGGCAGCGCGCCGACCCGGGTCGGGTATCGCTTTCTCGAGGACGGCCGCAAGGTCCGGTTCGCGAAGCGATCGGGCGAGATGATCGACAAGTGAGGATGGACTGAGCATGGCACGCTTGCGCGATCGCTACGTGACCGAGGTGCGGACGTCGCTGCAGGAGCAGTTCCGCTATCAGAACCCGATGGAGATTCCGCGACTGACGAAGATCGTGCTGAACATGGGGGTCGGCGAGGGCGTCCAGGACCGCAAGAAGGTGGAGGCGGCCGCCGGCGATCTGGCGTTGATCTCCGGACAGAAGCCGGTCATCACCCGCGCCAAGAAGTCGATCGCCGCCTTCAAGGTCCGCGAGGGGATGCCGATCGGCTGCAAGGTGACGTTGCGGCGCGACCGCATGTACGAGTTCCTCGATCGCCTGGTCAACGTCGCCATGCCCCTGATCCGCGACTTCCGCGGCATCTCCGGCAAGAACTTCGACGGCCGCGGCAACTTCGCGGTGGGTTTCAAGGAGCAGATCGTTTTTCCGGAGATCAGCTACGACAAGGTGGACCAGATCCGCGGCCTCGACGTGGTGATCTGCACGACGGCCAAGACGGACGCGGAGGCGCGGGCCCTGCTCAAGGCGTTCGACATGCCGTTCGCCAACTGAGCGGCCGACGGAGTGAGGACAGATGGCTAAGAAGAGCATGATCGAGAAGAACAAGCGTCGGATGAGGCTGGTGGAGCGTGATGCCGCCAAGCGGCAGCGGCTGAAGGCGATGGCCAAGGATGCGGCGCTGACGCCGGAAGAGCGGTTCGCCGCCCGGCTGAAGCTGGCCAAGCTGCCGCGCAGCGCCTCGCCGGTACGCGTCCGGCTGCGCTGTTCGCTCACCGGCCGTCCGCGCGGCAACTACCGCAAGTTCGGCATCTCGCGGATCGCGCTGCGGGAACTGGCGTCCAGCGGGCAGGTTCCCGGCGTCGTCAAGGCGAGCTGGTAGGGGAGACGGCGATGTCGATGACCGATCCTCTCGGCGATATGCTGACCCGCATCCGCAACGGCCAGCGGGCGGGAAAGACGTCGGTGGTGGCGCCGGCGTCGACCTTCCGCGCCGGCGTCCTCGACGTCCTCAAGCGGGAGGGCTACATTCGCAGCTTCTCGCAGATCGAGGTGCGTCCGGGCATCAAGGAGCTCAAGATCGAACTCAAGTATGTCGACGGCGAGCCGGTGATCCGGCAGATCAGCCGGGTCTCGAAGCCGGGACGGCGCGTCTACTCGAAGATCAAGGACCTCCCCCGGGTCTACAACGGCCTCGGTGTCGCCATTCTGTCGACGCCGCGCGGCGTGATCTCGGACGCCGAGGCGCGGGAAGCGAATGTCGGCGGCGAAGTGCTGTGCGAGGTGTTCTGAGCGGGAGAGGGCGGAGACGACCATGTCACGTGTTGGCAAGCATCCGATCGACGTGCCGAGCGGCGTCGACGTCGCCATCGCCGGGCGAACGCTGACCGCCAAGGGGCGGCTCGGTCGGCTGGAGGTGACGCTGATGCCCGAGGTCGAAGTGACCCGGGAGGGCTCGCAGCTGCGCGTCCGGCCGCGCGACGACGGCGGCCGCGCCCGCATGATGTGGGGCACCGCGCGCACCATCGTCGCCAATCTGGTGCACGGGGTCGACCAGGGCTTCTCCCGCAAGCTGGAGATCACCGGGGTCGGCTACCGGGCCCAGGTGCAGGGCAAGGACCTGGTGCTGAGCCTGGGCTACAGCCACGAGGTTCGCTATCCGATCCCGGAGGGCATCAAGATCGATTGCCCCGACCCGACCCACATCGCGGTCCACGGCGCCGGCCGCCAGCAGGTCGGTCAGGTCGCCGCCGAGATCCGCGCCTTTCGCCCGGTGGAGCCCTACAAGGGCAAGGGCATCCGTTACAGCGACGAAGTCGTGCTGCGCAAGGAAGGCAAGAAGAAGTAGGCCATGGCGAGAACGAAGGAACTGTTCACGCGCCGCAAGCGGCGCACCCGCTACCGGATCGGCCGTTCGGCCGCGGCCCGGCCGCGGCTGTCGGTGTTCCGATCCAACAGGCACATCTACGCCCAGGTCATCGACGACCGCCAGCGGCGCACGGTGGCGTCCGCCTCCAGCCTCGAGGAGGCGCTGCGGACGGCGCTCCCGAACGGCGCCGACGTGGATGCGGCCGGCAAGGTGGGCAAGCTGCTGGCCGAGCGGGCACTCGCCGCCGGAGTCACCGAGGTGATCTTCGACCGCGGCGGCTATCGCTATCATGGCCGCGTCAAGGCCCTGGCCGAGGCCGCCCGCGAAGCGGGCCTGACGTTCTAGGGAGATCGAGACATGGCACGCAGACCATCGGGACGGCGGAGCGAGCGGGCGGCTCCCCCCACCACCGAGGAAACCGACCTGACCGACAAGCTGGTCCACATCAACCGCGTCGCCAAGGTGGTGAAGGGCGGTCGGCGCTTCTCGTTCGCGGCGCTGGTGGTGGTCGGCGACGGTCGCGGCCGGGTCGGCTACGGCACCGGAAAGGCGCGCGAGGTTCCGGAGGCGATCCGCAAGGCCACCGATCACGCCAAGCATTCGATGATCCGCATCCCGCTGCGAGACGGCCGGACCCTGCACCACGACGTGCAGGGCCACTACGGCGCCGGCCGGGTGGTGCTGCGCGCGGCGACGGCAGGGACCGGGGTCATCGCCGGCGGGCCGATGCGCGCGGTCTTCGAGACGATGGGCGTGCAGGACGTGGTCGCCAAGTCGATCGGTTCGGCGAACCCCCACAACATGGTCAAGGCGACGTTCGATGCCCTCAAGCACTGCGTGTCGCCGAAGGCGGTCGCGGTCAGGCGCGGCAAGAAGCCGAGCGAGATCATTGCCCGCCGCGGCGATGCCGGCGTCGCCGATCCGGGCAGGGCCTGAGGCGATGACGACGGCGGAGCGCAAGATCCTGCGGGTGACCCAGGTCGGCAGCCCGATCGGTCGCCGCCATGACCAGCGCGAGACCCTGATCGGGCTCGGGCTCAACAAGATGCATCGCAGCCGCGACCTCGAGGATACGCCCGCGGTGCGCGGAATGATTGCGAAGGTGAAGCACCTGGTGAGCGTGGAGGAGGCCGGCTGACGTCGTCGACGCCGGACCGCCCGAGGGACAGTCGAACCATGAAACTGAACGAACTGCGCGACAACCCCGGTGCCAGGAGGTCCCGCAAGCGGATCGGCCGGGGGATCGGGTCGGGAACCGGCAAGACCGCCGGCAAGGGCCACAAGGGACAGAAGGCGCGAAGCGGCGGCAATCCCAAGCCGGGCTTCGAGGGTGGGCAGATGCCGCTCTACCGGCGGCTGCCGAAGCGGGGATTCAAGAACCCCTCGCGCAAGACCTTCGCGGTGGTCAATCTCAAGACCCTGCAGGCGGCGATCGAGGCCGGCAAGCTGAATGCGACGACGCCGATCGACGAGCCGGCGATGCAGGCCGCCGGCCTGTTCAAGCAGCGCCGCGACGGGGTGCGGCTGCTGGCGAAGGGCGAGATCGCCGCGCCGGTCACCGTTCGCGTCACCGGGGCCTCGAAGGCCGCGATCGCCGCGATCGAGAAGGCGGGTGGCTCGGTGACCACCGCCGCTCCCGCCGAGGTCGCGGTGCCGACGCCGGAGGCCAAGAAGAAACGCAAGCCTGCGAAAGCAAAGCCCGAGCCGGATTGAGGCGGGGACCCGACGATGGCATCCGCGGCCGAGCAGCTCGCCGCCCACATGAACCTCGGGGCCTTCGCCAAGGCCACCGAACTGAAGAAGCGCATCTGGTTCACGCTGGGGGCGCTGATCGTCTACCGCCTCGGGACCTACATCCCGTTGCCGGGCATCAACCCGGCGGCGGTCGCCGACATCTTCGAGAGCCAGGCCGGCGGCATCCTCGGCATGTTCAACATGTTCGCCGGCGGTGCGTTGGGGCGGATGACCATCTTCGCACTCAACATCATGCCCTACATCTCGGCGTCGATCATCATGCAGCTGATGACGGCGGTGATGCCGACGCTGGAGGCGCTGAAGAAGGAGGGCGAGGCCGGCCGCAAGAAGATCAACCAGTATACCCGCTATCTGACGGTGGTGATCACCGCCGCCCAGGCCTACGGTCTCGCCGTCGGCCTGGAGGGGATGCAGTCGAGCGTGGGGTCGGCGGTCGTCGAGCCGGGGTTGTTCTTCCGCTTCGTCACCGTGGTGACGCTGGTCGGCGGCACCCTGTTCCTGATGTGGCTCGGCGAGCAGATCACCGCGCGCGGGGTGGGCAACGGCATCTCGCTGATCATCTTCGCCGGCATCGTCGCCGAGTTGCCGGGAGCGCTCGCCGGCACCCTCGAACTCGGGCGGACCGGTGCGCTGTCGGCCGGCCTGATCATCGTGCTGTTGCTGATGGCGGTGGCGGTGATCTTCTTCATCGTTTTCGTCGAGCGGGCACAGCGGCGGATCATCGTCCAGTACCCGAAGCGCCAGATGGGCAACCGGATGACCGCCGGCGAGAGCTCTCACCTGCCGCTGAAGATCAACACCGCCGGGGTGATCCCGCCGATCTTCGCGTCGTCGCTGCTTCTGATGCCGATCACCGCGATCGGCTTCATGGCCGGACAGGGGCCGGAGTGGCTGACGACGGTCGCCGCACTGCTCGGGCGTGGGCAGCCGCTGTACCTCGGGATCTATATCGGACTGATCGTCTTCTTCGCGTTCTTCTATACCGCCGTGGTCTTCAATCCGTCGGACACCGCCGACAATCTCAAGAAGTACGGCGGGTTCATCCCGGGAATTCGTCCCGGCAAGAACACCGCCGAATACCTCGACAGGGTGCTGACGCGACTGACGGTGGTCGGGGCCATCTATCTGGCGTTCGTCTGCCTGCTGCCGGAGTTGCTGATCTCCCAGTTCGCGGTGCCGTTCTATTTCGGCGGGACCAGTCTGCTGATCGTCGTGACCGTTACCATGGACACCGTCGCGCAGATCCAGTCGCACCTGCTCGCGCACCAGTACGAGGGATTGATCAAGAAGTCCAAACTCAGGGGGAGGCGTGGATGATCAATGTGGTTCTTCTCGGACCACCCGGGGCGGGAAAGGGAACCCAGGCCAAGGCGCTCGAAGAGACGTTCAAGATCGTGCAGCTGTCGACGGGCGAGATGCTGCGCAGCGAGGTGGCGGCCGGCAGCGAGATCGGCCGCGTCGCCGGCGCGCTGATGAAGGCCGGCCACCTGGTGCCGGACGAAATCACCGTCAACATCATCGATCACCGGCTGGATGGCGACGACTGCCGCAACGGCTTCATTCTCGATGGCTTCCCGCGCACCATCGCGCAGGCGGAGGCCCTCGATGCGATGTTGCGCCGCCGCAACCTGAAGTTGAATTGCGTCTTGTCCCTCGAGGTCGACGACGAGGCGATGGTCGAGCGGATCACCGGACGGTTCACCTGTGCCCGCTGTGGCGCCGGCTATCACGAGAAGTTCCAGCCGCCGAAGGTGGACGGGGTGTGCGATGTCTGCGGCAGCACCGAGTTCTTCCGGCGTGCCGACGACAACGCCGAGACGGTGCGCCAGCGGCTCAAGGCCTATCACCGCCAGACCAAACCGATCATCGCTCACTATCGCGAGCGGGGCCTGGTGCGGTCGGTGGACGGCATGGGGACGATCGAAGAGGTATCCGAGATGTTGAAGGCGGCGGTGACCGGAGAGTAGTCTGTTGACTGGCGGGGGCGGGCGCTTATAATCCGCCGCCCGGGCGGCTCGCGGTTTTCATTTCGGTTCGGACCAAGCGACAAGGAGAGCTTTTTTTGGCGCGCGTTGCAGGCGTTAACATCCCTACTCAGAAACGGGTCGAGATCGCGCTCACCTACATCCATGGAATCGGGCGTCACTCGGCGAAGCTGATCTGCGAGAAAGGCGGGATTCCCCCGCAGAAGCGGGTCAACGAGCTGAACGATGCCGAGGTGATGCGGATTCGCGAGATCATCGACAAGGACCTCAGGGTGGAGGGCGATCTCCGCCGCGATGTCGCGATGGGCATCAAGCGGTTGATGGATCTCGGATGCTATCGCGGCCTCCGGCACCGCCGCGGTCTGCCGGTGCGCGGACAGCGGACCCATACCAACGCGCGTACCCGCAAAGGTCCCGCCAAGCCTATTGCGGGTAAGAAAAAGGCGACCAAATAAGGATTGGGTTGAAGTCATGGCCAAGCCGGCAGTAGCGCGCGTGCGTCGTCGCGAGCGACGGAACATCGCGTCCGGGATCGCACACATCAGCGCGACGTTCAACAACACGATCGTCACCATCACCGATGCCCAGGGGAACGCCATCGCCTGGTCGTCGGCGGGGGGCCAGGGCTTCAAGGGGTCGCGCAAGTCGACCCCCTACGCGGCCCAGGTCGCGGCCGAGGATGCCGGGCGCAAGGCCATGGAACACGGCATGAAGACGCTGGAGGTCGAGGTGAAGGGACCGGGATCCGGTCGCGAATCGGCGCTGCGGGCGCTGCAGGCGGTGGGATTCACCATCACGTCGATCAAGGACGTATCGCCGATCCCGCACAACGGATGCCGTCCGCGGAAACGCCGACGGGTCTAGCCCGCCCGTCCGGCGGGCGAACGGTCGCGTTGTCCGGTTCCCCGGTGGAACCCGACGCTGTGCCTTCGGGCTCCGAGCATCGGCGTCGCTCTCATAGTTCGAGCATGAGGTCTACCCCGTGATCCAAAAGAACTGGCAGGCACTGATCAAACCCACGAAGCTGGAGGTCGTCTCCGGAACCGACCCCCGGTGCGCCGCCACCATCGTCGCCGAGCCGCTGGAACGCGGCTTCGGGCTGACGCTCGGCAACGCCCTCAGGCGGGTGCTGCTGTCGTCGCTGCAGGGCGCCGCGGTGACGGCGGTGCAGATCGACGGGGTGCTGCACGAGTTCTCGACCGTTCCCGGCGTCCGCGAGGACGTCACCGACATCGTGCTCAACATCAAGTCGCTGGCGCTCAGGATGGGCGGCGAGGGGCCGAAGCGCATTGCGCTGATCGCCGAGGGGCCGGGCGAGGTGACCGCCGGGATGATCGACACCGGCCACGACATCGAGATCATGAACCGCGACCTCGTCATCTGCACCCTCGACGACGGCGCCCGGTTGTCGATGGAACTGACGGTGGAGAGCGGCAAGGGCTACGTGCCGGTCGGCAGCGGTCGCGCCGAGGACGCGCCGATCGGCCTCATTCCGGTCGACGCCCTGTTCTCGCCGGTGCGCAAGGTCGCCTACCGGGTCGAGAACACCCGCGTCGGCCAGGTCACCGATCACGACAAGCTGTCGCTCGACGTGACCACCAACGGCGCCGTGACGCCGGAGGACGCGGTGGCGCTGGCGGCGCGCATCCTGCAGGACCAGCTGCAGCTGTTCATCAACTTCGAGGAGCCGCAGTTCGCCTCCGACGAGGACCGCAAGGACGAACTGCCGTTCAACAGGAACCTGTTGCGCAAGGTCGACGAACTGGAACTGTCGGTGCGTTCGGCGAACTGCCTCAAGAACGACAACATCATCTACATCGGCGATCTGGTCCAGAAGTCCGAGGCCGACATGCTCCGCACCCCCAACTTCGGCCGCAAGTCGCTCAACGAGATCAAGGAAGTGCTGACCCAGATGGGGTTGCAGCTGGGGATGGAGATTCCCAACTGGCCGCCCGAGAACATCGAGGACCTGGCCAAGCGCCTGGAAGAACCGTACTGATCGCGCGCTTGCCGCGGATCGCCGAGGCAGAGGAGGACCAGCGATGCGTCACCGCATGAGCGGCCGCAAACTGAACCGGCTCAGCGCCCACCGCCAGGCGATGTTCGCCAACATGGCGGCCTCGCTGCTCGTTCACGAGCAGATCGTCACCACCCTGCCCAAGGCCAAGGAGTTGCGGCGGGTGGCGGATCGCATCATTACCCTCGGCAAGCGCGGCAGCCTGCACACGCGCCGCCAGGCGGCGGCCATCCTCGGCGACGACGTGCTGCTGCGCAAGCTGTTCGGGCCGCTCGCCGAGCGCTACCGCGATCGCCCGGGCGGCTACACCCGGGTCCTCAGGGCCGGCTTCCGCCGCGGCGACAACGCGCCGATGGCGGTGATCGAACTCGTCGACCGCGATCCCGCCGCCAAGGGCGCCGCCGACAAGGCGCGCCTCGCCGCCGAACAGGACGCCGAGCCGCTCGCGGAGTAGCGCCCGCCGGCACCGCCGCGGGCGCGGATCGACCGCCGCTGCGGCGGTCGGTCGTGCGATCAGGACGTCGGTGAGCGCAACGCGATGGCGATCAGGCGAAGACGGGGAGGGGGGCTGGCGATCGGGGCGGCGCTCGCGTTCGTCCTCGCCCTCGCCGTCGCCCTCGGGATGCCGGCGCGGGCCGCGGATCCGGGGGTGCCGATTTCCCGGGAGCAGATCGCCCTGTCCTACGCGCCCGTCGTCAAGCGGGCGACGCCGGCGGTGGTCAACATCTACAGCCGCAAGGAGGTGCCGACCCGCGTCTTCACGCCGCTGTTCGACGATCCGTTCTTCCGCCGGTTCTTCGGCGACGAGTTCGGGCTCGGCCGGCCGCACTCGCGGATCCAGAACTCCCTCGGCTCGGGCGTGATCGTCGAACGCACCGGGACGATCATCACCAACCACCACGTCGTCGCCGGCGCCGACGAGATCACCGTCGTGCTTCCCGACCGCCGCGAGTTCGAGGCCCGGTTCCTCGGCTCCGACGAGCGGTCGGATCTGGCGGTGCTGAAGATCGACGTCGGCGGCGAGCCGCTGCCGGTCCTCGAGCTCCGCGATTCCGACGACGTCGAGGTCGGGGATCTGGTGCTGGCGATCGGCAATCCGTTCGGCGTCGGGCAGACGGTGACCAGCGGCATCGTCTCGGCGCAGGCGCGCACCGGGGTCGGCATCCGCGACCTCAACTTCTTCATCCAGACCGACGCCGCGATCAATCCCGGCAACTCCGGCGGTGCGCTGGTCGACATGCAGGGCCGGCTGATCGGCATCAACACCGCCATCTATTCGAAGAGCGGCGGCTCGATGGGGATCGGCTTCGCGGTGCCGTCGAACATGGTCAAGGTGGTGCTCGCCGGCTTCGCCGGTGGCGGCCGGCTGGTGCGCCCGTGGCTCGGCGCCTGGGGACAGCAGGTGACGGCCGACATCGCCCACTCGCTCGGCCTCGGCAAGCCGGCCGGGGTGCTGATCGACGAGCTCCACCCCCGTGGCCCCGCCGACCGCGCCGGCATCCGGGTCGGCGACGTGGTGCTCACGGTGAAGGGCCGGCCGGTCGACGACCCCGGCTCGCTCGACTACCGCATCGCAACGCTGGCCCCCGGCGAGCGGGTCGCCGTCGAGCTGTGGCGGCGCGGCGACCGGCGCACCGTCTCGCTGCCCGTCGAGACGCCGCCGGAGCAGCCGCCGCGCGACACCGCCCGTCTCGACGGCCGCCATCCGCTGGCCGGCGCGACCGTCGCCAACATGTCGCCGGCGCTGGCCGAGGAGCTGGGCGCGGGCCGCTTTCGCCCCGGTGTCGCCATTCTCGCCCTGTCGCCGGGAAGCCCCGCCGGCCGGGTCGGCTTCCGGGTCGGCGACCGGATCCTGGAGGTCAACGGCCGCAAGGTGGACTCGGTGGCGGCGCTTCGGCGGGCGACCGCGCAGTCGCTCGGCCGCTGGAGCATCGCCTTCGATCGCGGCGGCAAGACCCTCAACCTGGTGATCGGCGGCTGAACGATGGCGGACACGGCGATGGACGGGTCGGCGCCGGGGGGGCGGGTGGCGGTGGGGCGGGTGGCGGAATGACGACCCTGTTCGAGTCCCAGGCCCCGCGTCCGCTCGCCGACCGGCTGCGGCCCCGCACCCTCGACGAGGTGGTGGGCCAGGATCATCTGCTCGGGCCGGAGGGGGCGATCGGCCGGATGATTGCCGCCGGCCGGCTGACCTCGACGATCCTGTGGGGACCGCCGGGAACCGGCAAGACGACCATCGCCCGGCTGCTCGCCGACCACACCGCGTTCGCGTTCGAACCGCTCTCGGCGGTGTTCTCCGGCGTCGCCGACCTGCGCAAGGTGTTCGATGCCGCCCGCCGTCGCCGCGAGGCGGGCCGCGGAACCCTGCTGTTCATCGACGAGATCCATCGCTTCAACCGCGCCCAGCAGGACGGCTTCCTGCCCTACGTCGAGGACGGCACCGTCGTTCTGGTCGGCGCCACCACCGAGAACCCGTCATTCGAGCTGAATTCGCCGCTGCTGTCGCGCTGCCGGGTCCTGGTCCTCAACCGGCTCGACGACGCCGCCCTGGAGCGCATCCTCGGCCGCGCCGAGACCGAGCTCGGCCGCGCGTTGCCGCTCGATGCCGACGCCCGCGCCGCGTTGCGGGCGATGGCCGACGGCGACGGCCGCTACCTGCTCAACCTTGTCGAGGTCGTCGCCGAGCTGCCGCCGCAGCCGCCGCTCGATCCGACCGCCCTCGCGGCGGCGGTGCAGCGGCGGATGCCGGTCTACGACAAGAGCCGCGAGAGCCACTACAACCTGATCAGCGCGCTGCACAAGTCGCTGCGCGGCTCCGACACCGACGCCGCCCTCTACTGGTTCGCGCGGATGATCGTCGGCGGCGAGGACCCCCACTACATCGCCCGCCGGCTGGTGCGGTTCGCGGTCGAGGACGTCGGCCTCGCCGACCCGCAGGCGCTGGTGCAGGCGATCGCCGCCTGGCAGGCCTACGAACGGCTCGGCTCGCCGGAGGGCGAGCTGGCGCTGGTCCAGTGCGTGATCTATCTCGGCACGGCGCCGAAATCCAACGCCGCCTACCGCGCGGCGGGGGCGGCCCGCCGGGCGGCGCGCGAGACCGGCTCGCTGATGCCGCCGCTGCACATCCTCAATGCGCCGACGCGGCTGATGAAGGACCTCGGCTACGGGGAGGGCTACGCCTACGATCACGACAGCGAGGACGGCTTCTCCGGCCAGACCTACTTCCCGGACGGCATGCCGCGGCACCGCTTCTACCGCCCGGCCGACCGCGGGTTCGAGCGCGACGTCGGCAAGCGTCTCGCCTACTGGGAGCGACTGCGTGCGGCCAGGACCGGCGACTGAGACCATCGCCGCCGGTCCCGCGCGGAGGCGGCGGTGAGTGGCGTCGAGACGGTGGCGGTGACCGCCGACGAGGCCGGGGTGCGGCTCGACCGCTGGTTTCGGCGGCACTATCCGCAGGTGCCGCACGGCCGGCTCGAGAAGTGGCTGCGCTCGGGACAGGTTCGCCTCGACGGCCGGCGGGTCAAGGCCAACGCCCGGCTGGAGGCGGGCCAGACGATCCGGGTGCCGCCGCTCGGCGATGCGCCTGCGTCGCGGTCGCGCCCCCGTCCCGCCCCCCGTCCCGCCCCGTCGGCCGCCGGCGACGAGGCGGCCAAGGCGCTGGCGGCGCGCATCCTGCATCGCGACGACCAGGTGCTGGTGATCGACAAGCCGGCCGGCCTGGCGGTGCAGGGCGGCACCGGCACCCATCGCCACCTCGACGCGATGCTGGACGGGCTCGGCTTCGGCGGCGACCGGCCGCGGCTGGTGCACCGGCTCGACAAGGACACCTCCGGCGTGCTGGTGCTGGCGCGCACCGCCGCCGCGGCGGCGGCGCTGACGCGGGCCTTCCGCGGCCGCGAGGTCCGCAAGCTCTACTGGGCGGTGGTCGTCGGCGTGCCGCGGCCCGCCGCCGGGCGCCTCGACCTGCCGCTCGCCAAGCGGGAGGGCCCGCACGGGGAGCAGATGGCACCGGACGTCGAGAAGGGGCTGCGGGCGGTGACCGATTATCGCACCGTCGAACGCGCCGGGAAGCGGGCGGCGTGGCTCGCCCTCGAGCCGCTGACCGGTCGCACCCATCAGCTGCGGGTGCATTGTGTCGCCCTCGGCACGCCGATCCTCGGCGACCGCAAATACGGCGGTCCGGGCGCCGTGCTCGAAGGCGGGCAGCTCTCGAACCGCCTGCACCTGCACGCCCGCCGCATTGCGCTGCCCCATCCCGCCGGCGGCACCCTCGTCGTCACGGCGCCGCTGCCCGACCACATGCGGGCGACCTGGCGGTTCTTCGGCTTCGCCGCCGACGAGCCGTAGCGGCTGTTGCCCGCCGGGCCAACCTCGTCCAAGGTGGCGGCCATGGCGCAGGCGCGGTTCGGCATCGGCATCGACCTCGGCACCACCAACTCGGCGATGGCGTTCGTGCCTTTGACGGGCGACGCGCCCTCCGAGGTGTTCCGGGTCGCGCAGTGGGAGGCGATCGGCCGGGTGGCGGAGGTGCCGACGCTGCCGTCGTTCCTCTATCTTCCCGAGGACGCGGCCGTCGCGGCGCTGCGCGGTGCCGGCGGCGACTGGGTGGTCGGGCGGCTGGCGCGCACCAAGGCGGCCGAGGTGCCGGGACGGGTCGTGCATTCGGCGAAGTCGTGGTTGTGCCACCATACCAGCGACCGGGCGGCGGCGTTCCTGCCGTGGGGCTCGCCGGACCTCGGGCCGGAACGCAAGATCTCGCCGATCCGCGCCTCGGCGCTGATCCTCGGCCCCCTGCGCGCCGCCTGGGACGACCGCTTCGCCGCAGCCGGCTCCGACTTCCGCTTCGATGCGCAAGTGATCACCGTCACCGTGCCGGCGTCGTTCGACGCCGCGGCCCAGAGCCTGACCCTGGAGGCCGCCGCCGAGGCCGGGTTCCCCGACACCGTGCGGCTGCTCGAAGAGCCGCAGGCCGCCTTCTACCGTTGGCTGGAACGGCACCCGGCGATGGAGGCGCTCCCGGCGGCGCGGCCCGGCGCCGAGGCGGTGCACGTGCTGGTCGTCGACATCGGCGGCGGCACCTCCGATTTCAGCCTGTTCGCGGTGCGGCGGGGCGGGGCGGCGGAGCCGGCGGAACCGGCGGTCCGGCGGATCGCGGTCAGCGACCACATCCTGCTCGGCGGCGACAACGTCGATCTCGCTCTCGCCCACCGCATCGAGTCGAGAGTTGCCGACGGTGGCAAGCTCTCGGGCGGTCAGTGGGAGACCCTGGTCGCCCGCTGCCGCGACCTCAAGGAGCGCGCGCTCGCCGCCGACGGCCCGCCCGACCAGGTGTTCCCGCTCGCGATTCCCGGCCGTGGCGCCGGCCTGATCGGCGGCGCGCTGGCGGCGGCGTTCACCCGCGGCGAGATCGAGGCGGTGCTGCTGGACGGCTTCTTCCCCGAATGCGACGCCGAGGCGCGGCCGTACCGGACCCGCACCGCGCTCAAGGAATGGGGGCTGCCGTTCGCCGCCGACAGCGCGGTCACCCGCCACCTCGCCGACTTCCTGCGTGACCGGCCGGCGGTGGACGCGGTGCTGTTCAACGGCGGCGCCCTCTATCCGCAGCGGCTGCGGGCGCGACTGGTGGCGGAGATCGGCAAGTGGCAGGACGGCGATCCGCCGGTTGCGCTGGACAACCCGGAGCCCGACCTCGCCGTCGCCTGTGGCGCCGCCCGGTCGAGTGCGATCCGGCACCGCCGCGCGCAACGGATCGAGGCCGGCGCCGCGCGGGCGGTGTTCCTGGAGGTGCACGGGTCGCCGGCCGGCGGAAGGGCGGGAGCGGTGCCGCCGGCGCTGGTCTGCGTGCTGCCGCGCGGCGCGTCCCCGGACCAGGCATTCGAGATCGCCGACCGGCCGCTGGCGCTCCGCGTCAACCGGCCGGTGCGCTTCCAGGCCCACTCCACGACCCGCCACGGCAGGAGCCAGGCCGGCGACGTGGTGGCCTGGAACGATCACGACTTCCAGCCGCTGCCGGCGCTGGAGACGGTCGCCGCGGTCGAGGTTGCGGAGGCCGAGACGGCGCGGCGGACGGTGCCGGTGGCGTTGACCGCGAGGCTGAACGAGCTCGGACTGCTGCAGGTCGCCTGCGTCAGCACCGATCCGAGCCTGCCCGCGACCTGGCCGCTGCACTTCAACCTCCGTCCGCACGAGCGGGACGCCCTCTGCGGCCCGGCGGCGGTCGAGGCCGGTCCCAATGCCGATCCGGCGGCGGTGACGGCGGCCGATGCCCGCATCCGGTCGCTGTTCGGGCAGCCGCCGAAGAGGAAGGACCCTTTGTCCGCGACCCGCCTCCTCGCCAGCCTGGAGAAGATCCTCGGGGCACCGAAGGGGGAATGGAACTGGGTGCTGGTGCGCGCCCTGTGGCCGGCGCTGGAGGCGTCGATGGGCTGTCGGCAGACCTCGATCGAGCATGAGGAGGCCTGGCTGATCCTCGCCGGCTTCCTGCTCCGCCCCGGCTTCGGCGCCCCTCTGGACGCGGTCCGCATCGACGGCGTCTGGCGCCTGCGCGAGTCCGGCCTCTGCTTTCCCGGCAAGCGCATCCGGCTGCAGGAATGGATCCTGTGGCGCCGGCTCGCCGGCGGCCTGTCGCGCCAGCGCCAGGAGGCGGTGCTGGCTCCCGAGCTGGGCCGCGTCCGCAGCCACGCCACCCTGCCGCCGGAGCTGGTCCGCCTCGCCGGTGCGCTCGAACGGCTCGGCCCGGAGACCAAGACCGAGCTGGTCCGCCGTTTCCTCGCCGCCGCCGGCGAACTCGCCGGCGCCGGTCGGCACTGTGCCCCGTTCCTGGCGGCGCTGGGGTTGCTGCTCAACCGGGCGCCGCTCTATGCCGGTCCCGAGACCGTCGTCTCTCCCGAACTGGTCGAGGAGGCCTGGGACGCCTTCGAGCGGCTGGACTGGACGCACCCGGAGCTCGTCGAGCTGCACACCCTGTTCCTGCGCGCCGCGCGGGTCGTCGACAACCGCGCCCTCGATGTCCCGAAGGCGCTGCGCAACCGCATCGCCGGCAAGCTCGAGAAGGCCGGGGTTGCGCCGTCGCGGACCGCCAAGATCCGCGAAGCGTTGCCGATCGAGCGCGCCGACCGCCTCGCCCTCTACGGCGAGGCGCTGCCCCCCGGCCTGATCCTCGGCCAGGGCTGATGACGACGCCCCGAACGGCACCGCTGTAAGGATATTATTCCTTGACGCGAAGGCGGCCGGGCCTTAGGATGCCGGGTTCGCCGTCACGGGCGGGGCCGCGAGGGAGGGGCACATGCGACGGGGCGTGGCGGTGCGGTCTCGCGCGGGGGTTGAGACGTCTGGTCGGTTCGGCACCGATTCTGACGATCAGGGAATCGAGCTGGAACAACGAATTAACCTCAGAATGGACGATTTTTGACGATGATCCTGTGGGTTGCAATCCAGGATAATCAAGGACTTGAGGGAAAAAGATGACGACAAATGACGACGAATGACGATCGCGGCTGTCGGCGTGCGGCGGTTTTGCTTCCGTTTCAACGGGTTGTCCGCCACGGGACAGCAACGATAGTCGTCAAAATCAGTCGTCGCGTCGTCATCGCTGTCGTCATCCGCCCCGACGTCCGGCTATGGTGGCGGGATCGCGGGTGCGGGGGTCGGAGGGACGGATGAGCAACGGCGGGGCGCGGGCGGGGAGCGGGACCGACCGGCGGCGACGGTGCGGGGGGAGGCGATGACCGCCGCTCGCCGTCTCGCCGTGCGGCCGCTCGACCTCGCCGCCGGACGGATCGACATGGGCCACGGCGCCGGCGGGCGGGCGATGGCGCAGCTGATCGAGGAGCTGTTCGAGGCCGCCTTCGACAACCCGTATCTCGCCCAGCGCAACGACCAGGCCTGCTTCGAGGTCGACGCCGGGCGGATGGTGATGACCACCGACGGCTTCGTCATCTCGCCCCTGTTCTTCCCCGGCGGCGACATCGGTTCGCTCGCCGTCCACGGCACCGTCAACGATATCGCCATGGCCGGGGCCCGGCCGCTCTACCTGTCGGTGGCGATGATCCTCGAGGAGGGGTTCCCGCTCGCCGATCTCGCGGCGATCGTCGCCTCGATGGCCGCGGCGTCCACGGCGGCCGGGGTGCCGATCGTCACCGGCGACACCAAGGTCGTCGAGCGCGGCAAGGGGGACGGCCTGTTCATCACCACCACCGGCGTCGGCGTCGTGCCGGAGGGGGTGCGGATCGGCGCCCACCGGGCGCGGCCGGGCGATCGCATCCTGCTCAGCGGCACCCTCGGCGACCACGGCGTCGCGGTGATGTCGAAGCGGGAAGACCTCGGCTTCGAGACCGAGATCCGCTCGGACTCGGCGGCGCTGCACGGCCTCGTCGCCGACATGGTGCGCGCCGTCCCCGACATCCACGCCATGCGCGATCCCACCCGCGGCGGCCTCGCCGCGCTCCTCAACGAGATCGCCCGCGAATCCCGGGTCGGCATGACCATCGTCGAGGACGCGATCCCGGTCGCGGCGGCGGTGCGCGGCGCCTGCGAGCTGCTCGGCCTCGATCCCCTCTACGTCCCCAACGAGGGCAAGCTGGTCGCCTTCTGCGCCGCGACCGACGCCGACCGCCTGCTCGCGGTGATGCGCGCCCACCCGTTGGGCGGCGAGGCGGCGATCGTCGGCACCGTCACCGACGACCCCCACCGTTTCGTGCAGATGGAGACCGCGTTCGGGGGCAACCGCATCGTTGACTGGCTCACCGGCGAGCAGCTGCCGCGCATCTGCTGACGGAGCCGGTGCCCGGTCGCATCGATGCCTTCACCGGGGTCCCCGATCGGGCTACACTCGCCCTGCGCGCGGCCGCCGCGGAGCGGGATCGCCCCCGGCATCGAGCCCAGCATGAAGGAGAGTGACGAGATGGCTGAAAAACAGAC
Source organism: Rhodospirillales bacterium (assembly GCA_050329575.1). Lineage (GTDB taxonomy): Bacteria > Pseudomonadota > Alphaproteobacteria > Rhodospirillales > Defluviicoccaceae > JAUXFS01. The sequence continues at coordinate 22,699 of JBHJOP010000074.1, forward strand.
CGACACCGCCAGCGCCGAGACGCTGCGGGACGAGATCCGCAAGCTGCAGGAGGACATCGCGGCGATCGCCAAGACGGTGAGAGAGATCGGTGCCGAGGAGGGCGAGAAGGCCTACGGGCGGGTGCGCGCCTCCGCCGAGCGGGCGAAGAGCGAGGTGGAGCAGACGGCGTCGACCGTCGGCCGGCAGATCGAGGAGCGACCGCTCACCGCGGTGTTCACCGCCTTCCTGCTCGGCGCCATTCTCGGCGCCCTGATCAGCCGCCGCTGATCGTTCGTCCCGTCGCCCGCGATGCGCCGCACTCTGGTCCGGCTCGAAGCGTTGCTCGCCTTCGGGCTGCTGGCGGGGCTGCTGGTGGCGACCGGTTTCGGCTTCCTGGTGGCGGCGCTGTACCTGGAACTGGCGCGCACCGCCGGGACATCCGCCGCGGCGCTGATGACCGGCGCGCTGTGCCTCGCCGGGGCCGGCCTCGTCGCCGTCGCCGGGTGGCTGGTGGTGCGATCGATCGGCCGGCGGCCGGCCGCCTCGGAAACCCCGCAGGATGCCTCCCGTCTCGCGCTGGCGATGGGCGAGGCGGTGGGGGGCTCCCTGCAGGCCGCGGCGCGGCGCCACCGCTACGGCGCGATCGGCGTCGCCCTGGTCGCCGGGTTCGCGATCGGCGTCAGTCCGCGGTTGCGGCGGGCGCTGCGCAGCCTCGTCGACGGCTGATCCTCGCGGCACCGCGAGGGCTTGGAGGGCGATCAGATGGTGAGGCGGAGCAGCTCGCGGTGGATCGCGTCGATCCGATCGTCGACGCCGTGGAAGCAGGCGATCCGGTCGTCGAGCTGCCGGATGACCTCGACCATCCGTTCCATGATCCGCAGGGCGACGAGCGGATGGCCGGCGAGCACTTCGATCATCTTCCCGCGGGGAACGACGGCGATCAGGGCGGGCGACCGGGCGCGCGCGGTGGCCGAACCCGACCGGCCGTCGATGACCGCGAACTCGCCGAACCAGCCGCCCGGCCCGACCTCGGCCAGCCGCAGCGGGCGGTGATCGCCGACGTCGCGGACCAGTTGCACGATCCCGTCGAGGACGACGAAGAAGTCGTGCGGCCGGTCCGCTTCGGCGACCAGGACCACGTCGCCGGCGGCGAACTCGCGGCAGCGGGTCGCCGCTTCCAGATCGACGACGACATCGGCCGGCAGACCCCGGAACAGCGGCGTCTGGGCCAGAGAGACCCTGGTCGCGTTTGCGGTTTCCATCGCTGCCGTCGCCCACCGTCACGGGAGTGCCCGACGCTCGGCCGCGGGGGCCGCGTCGTCGCTGTCCTCTCCGGATCCGGACTCTAGTTGGCCGCCATGACCGCAGCGTTGCGCAGCGATGACAAGTTGGTGACGGCCGGGGGCGCCCGCCGGCGCCATTAGCGAAACGGTAACGCCGGCCGGTTAGGGTGACGGGCGGCGCGGACTGCGGCCGCGCCCGGCAGTCCGGCTCATCGAAGCCTCGATGGCGGAGGGTCCATGGTCGTCGACCTCGACGTCTATCGCGTCGCCCGTGCGCTCGTCCGGGCCCATGGCGACGAGGCACCGGCGCGCGGCGCGCGGTACGCGGGCGTCGCCCTCGCCGGCGGCGATGTCGACGGCTGGGTGGACTGGTGCGAGATCACCGCCGCGATCGACGGCCTGCTGGCGAGACGGCCGCCGATGCCGGCGCGGCGTCGTGCGCTTCCGACCTCGGTCCGCCATGCGCCGCGTCGATGACCCGTTCGGCGCCGGCGGCGGTGCGACGACTCTTGCTTGAACTTTCGCAGGTTGGATCCCCATGTGCGAAAGCCACGGGAACCCCCGGGTCGTCTCGTCCCGCCCGGTCGGAATCGGACGCTCGGCGTCGATCAGAGCGGCCCGCGGACGGCGGGAAGGGAGGACGGCCATGCTCGCGCCCCGTCCCATGATCGGTCGATCGAGCCGGCGCGGGCTCTGTGCCGCCGCCGTCCTCGCGCTGGCCGGGGGGATGTCCGCGTCGACGACCGCGGCCGCCACGGTCGAGGCGAGGCGGGCCGCGGCCTTCACCGACATGTTCGGCGTCGTCACGCACGTGAGCCGCGCCACCGGCGTGCTGGCTGACGCCGACGACGACAGCTGGCCGGTGATCCGCGATGCGATCGTCGAGGCCGGCTTCCGCCATCTGCGAACGACCTTGACCAACGCCCGCTCCATTCCCCGCGTCCAGGACCTGGCGGCGCGCGGTCTCCGCTTCAGCCTCCGCATCGACACCCGGCCGCTGCGCAGCGGCGGCGGCAGCGAAGCGGTGCTGGATCCGGGACGGATCGCCGAGATGCTGGAGATGGCCAAGGCGGTCGGCGTCGATGCGATCCTCGCGTTCGAAGGGCCCAACGAGTACAACGCCAACCGGGCGAGCAATGCCGACTGGGCCATCCAGTTGAAGGCGTTCATGGCCGAACTGGCCGTCCAGGTGCGCGCGGACCCGGACCTTGCCGACAAGCCGATCGTCGCGCCGTCGATCTGGCGGCGCAAGACCGAGGACTACCAGGCGATGGCCGACCTCGGCATCGGCGAAGACACCACGAGGGGCAATCTTCACAACTACAATGCCGGCCGACCGCCCGGCTACCAGCTGTCCCGGCGGGTCGGTGACGCCCAGGCGATGACGCCCGGCCAGCCGGTCTGGGTCACCGAGTACGGCTACCGGACCCATGGAACCGACCGGGTCAGCGAGGCCGCGAAGGCCAAGTACCTCGCGCGCTATGCCGGATTGCTGTTCGACGAGGCCGAGGTCGAGCGGGCGAGCGTCTTCCAGATCGTCGACGAATGGCTGGCCGACGAGCGACCGGAGAAGTCCTGGGGCCTGCTCGACAACACGCTCGTCAAGCGACCCGCTTTCTTCGCGGTGAGGAACACCCTGGCGCTGCTCGCCGATCCCGACGGTGACGACGACTTCGTTCCCGGCGGTCTCGACTTCGACCTCCTGGGCGACCTCACCGACGTCCACTCCTTCCTCGTCCAGAAGCGCAGTGGCGCGTTCTACCTGGTGATCTGGCAGGAGGTGGACAGCTACGACCGGACCCGACATGCCGATCTGTTCCCGCCCGAGCGTCGGCTGCGGCTGACCTTTGGTGCGCCGGTGCGCGCAATCCGGACCTATCTGCCGACCGGCCTCGAGGTCGCCGATCCGGAAGACGGGCAACTGCCCCGCTGCGTGATCGAGGGGGCGTCCGGGTGTCGCAATGGCGAGGTTCCGGCGGCGCGGACGATCGATCTGTGGGTGCCCGACGAGCTGCTGGTGGTGGAGATCGAGACCGGCGATCCGCCGGTGCCGCTGCCGCCGCCGCCGGTGCCGGACCCGCCGGTGGACCCGAAGGACGACAAGGCGCCGACGGCTCCAGGCGGGCTGACGGCCGATCTGGTTGCGCCGCGGGAGATCCGCTTCACCTGGGCGCCGTCCCGCGACAACGTCGGCGTCGACCGCTACACCGTCTATGACGGCAGCCATCCGCTCGCGACGACCGCGGAACCCGCCTATACGCTGACCGCCAGAAAGGACCAGTGGTATGTCGTCTCGGTGTCCGCCACCGATGCCGCCGGCAACGAGTCGGCACGGTCCGAGAAGCGCCGCGTGTACGTCCACCAGAACCGGCTGATCAGCCGGTAGCACCGCCCGAACGGACGCTTCCCGACCGCGCCCCGGGGCCACCGGCGGGCTTGGGTTGGGCGCGCGAATGCGCTAGGGTCCGCGGCCGTTGGCAGGGTGGAGAAAGCGGTCGATGAAACTGGAAGTGATCAGCCACGAGCCGGCCGGCGAGGCCCGTCCGACCCCGATCCTGTTCGTGCACGGCGCCTACGGCGGGGCCTGGGTGTGGGAACGGCACTTCCTGCCGTACTTCGCCGACCATGGCTACTCCGCCCACGCGCTCAGCCTCCGCGGCCACGGCGCCAGCGAGGGATGGGAGCAGTTGCCGTTCGCCCGGCTGCGCCACTACGTCGACGACCTCACCGAGGTCGCCCGGGCGATGCGCGCGCCGCCGGTGCTGGTCGGCCACTCGATGGGCGGCATGGTGGTGCAGAAGTACCTCCACGCCCATCCGGTGCCGGCGGCGGTGCTGTTGGCGTCGGTGCCGCCGCACGGCATGGTCGGCACCGTCTTCGGCATGGCCTTCGCGAGCCCGGGGCTGTTCGGCGAGATGGCCATGCTGCAGATGTTCGGACCCCGGGTCGCCAACGGCGCGAGCGTCCGGCGGGCGCTGTTCTCGGAGGACACGCCCGACGAGATCATCCGCCACTGCATGCCGCGGATGCAGGCCGAGTCGACGATGGTGATCCTCGACCTGATGGGCCTCGACCTGCCGCCTCCGACCCCGGCCGTCAGCTGTCCGGTGCTGGTCCTCGGCGCCGAGAAGGATGCGTTCGTGTATCGCGGTGCCCTCGAGGCGACGGCGCGGAGCTACGGCACGACGCCGGAGGTGTTTCCCGGCATGGCGCACGCGATGATGCTCGACGTCGGTTGGCAGAGGGTCGCCGACCGGATGCTCGAATGGCTCGACGAGCGGCTGCCGGGCGCAAGCGCGCGGCAACCGCCGCCGGCGAGACGGTCGGCACCGCGGTCCCGAAGCCGGAGGCGAGCTGACGGCGCTCAGACGCCTACTTGACGGCGGCGGCGATCCTGGCCGCGATCGCCGCCGCCTCGTCGATCAGGCCGATCGCCTTGACGACGTTCTGGGCAGTGTGCAGCCCCTTGCCGATCTCGGTGATCGATCTCTGCAGTCCCGCGTTGGCACGCGTGATGTCGGCGACGATGTCCGTGCCCTGGTCCAGCCACTCCGCGATGATCTGTCCGAGCAGGGTGTCGATCTGCGTCGACAGTGCGGCGGTGGACGCGGCGACCCGGGCGGCCTCGTCCGTCTCACCCTTGAATCGCAGGGTGATCACCAGGCTGTTGCCTCTCTGCTTGGCGACGTGGAGCCGCTGCACGATCTCGAGCTTGGTCGGTTCCGGAATGGCCATCTCTCCGTCTCTCCCGCGGCCGCGTGGTCGTTCAAGGGGGGTCAATTGCGTCCCTTCAGCAGCTTGGTCTTGATCTCGTTCGCGACCTGCTGGCTCGTGAGGGCCGCCGCCCGCGCGTCCTCGGCGCTCGCCTTCCTGGTCCTGGCGAGATCCCGCAGCTCGCGCGCGCTCCTCTGACGGTCGTCGGCGATCGCCCGCTTGCGGGCGTCGCCCGGATCGAGTTCGGCCCGCGCCCGGGCCTCGACCGCCTCGACCTCGGCGGCCGTGGCGCGAAGCTGGGCCGCATCCGCTTCCGCCTCCAGGACGCGCGCCACGGCGAGCGCCTGGTCGGCGACCGCTTGCGCCTCCTTCGACTTGTTGACCGCGACGGCCTGGTCGAAGTTCCGTTCCAGGCGTCGGCCCGCCTCCAGCAGGGCGATGATCGAGGTCAGTTCGAGCCCGTGGTCCGACAGCGCCCGAGCGAGTTCAAGATGGGCCCCTGGAATCCGTCCGTAGGACTGGTGGAGGGCAGTGAAGGTGCCGAGCTCCGCGATGTGCTTGCGATCGAGGGCGATCAGGTCCTGCAAGGCCCTGGTTCGCACGGCTTCGGGGGCCGGACCGGTGGCGCCGATCATGCTCAGCGCGATCTGCTGGAACCGCTCGTCGTACTCGTGCGCGGCGATGGTCGCCGCGATCTTGACGCCTTCCTGCATGTGCCTGGCGAAGGCCTCGACGGTCGTCTGGTTCGCCGTCACCGCTGCTCTCAGCTGCGAGCGCCGTCTCTGCTCCAGAAACAGCCGCGCCGACTCGGCCGCGAGGGTCGAGAACAGGGCGAGCCGATCGGCATCGGGCGCCCCTCCGGTGATCCTGGCGATCGCATCGTTGGCGTTCGCGTTGAGATCCGCCGACAGCTTGTCGAAGGTCCCCGCCGGGAGCAGGTCGGGACCCGCCAGCGTGACGAGCAGGTCCGCATAGGCGACCAGGGCTCCGGTGGTCAGTCTCGCCCCGTCCCTGAACTGCTCGATCCTGAGGAAGAACGGCTCGGTGCGCCAGGCGAGCGGGGAGTCCGGATCCATCTTGATGCGGAGTTCCTCGACCTTGGTCGGATCCCCGGCGCCGGTCTCCTCGACCGCCTGCCGGAGGAAGCGGTCCTCCGACATCTGATCGATGGTGGCGAGCGCCCTGTCGGTCCCCTGATGCAACGCCGCCAGCGCGTCCGAAAAGGCGCGGAAGGGCTCGGAACGAATGTCTCCGGCGCACGCACCGAGGACCAGCGCCAGCAGCGCCAGCACCATGACGCGAGCCGAGGCGCGGCGCATGCCGGAGCGGGGGCCGATCGGACCTCCGGGAGCGCCGTGTCGACGCGAACCGAGGCGCGTCGGGGAGAGGGACACCGAGGCCGGTCGGGTGCGTGCCGGGATCATGGTCGGGTGCCGAGAAACGATCGTGCCTCCGTCTCGGTCTCGAAGATGTGGGGGGCGACGTTGCGGCGTTCGAGCGCGTCCCCGAGCTTCATCCGCAGGAAGGCGCCGGTCGAATAGCGGGTGACGGTGGTGTAGTAGTGCTCCTCCATGTGGCGGACCATCCGGGCGTAGGCGTCGAGCACCTCGTCGTCGATCCGCCAGGCGGCGTAGTTGACGACCACCGCCACCCGCCGCCCGATCTCGCGGCAGCGCTTCTCGACCGCGTTGCGAACGGCGGCGACGTCCTCTTCGGTGCGGATGTGCAGGCCCTCGAAGTTGAGGAACAGGATGTTGCGCTCGGGGTCGTAGCCGATGCGCTCGGCGATGTCGCGCAAGCCCAGCAGCACCGCCTCCAGGCCCATCGGCCGGTCGCGGAAGATCCGCGCGTCCATCTCGATCGGCTGCGCGACGATCGGCGCGAAATCCATGTGGGCGAGGATGTCGCGCTCGATGTCGATGCCGGGGGCCACCTCCACCAGTTCAACCCCGCGTTCACTCCGCCGGAACACGCAGCGCTCGGTGACGTAGAGCACCGGCCGGCCGAGTTCGGCGGCATACGCGCCGCTGAACGTCACCTGTCCGACCCGCTCGACGAACTTCCGCGCCCGGCCCTCGCGGACGATCCGCAGCCGGCCGTCCTCGATCGCGATCTCGAGGCCGCCGGCGGTGAAGGTGCCGGCGAAGACGATCTTGCGGGCGTTCTGGCTGATGTTGATGAAGCCGCCGGCGCCGGCCAGCTTGGGGCCGAAGCGGCTGACGTTGAGATTGCCCTCGGCGTCGCATTCGGCGAGCCCCAGGCACGCCATGTCGAGACCGCCGCCGTCGTAGAAATCGAACTGCTGGTTCTGCTGGATGATCGCGTCGGTGTTGACGGCGGCGCCGAAGTTGAGCCCGCCGGCCGGGACGCCGCCGATCACCCCCGGCTCGGCGGTCAGCGTCACGTAGCGCAGGATCCGTTCCTCGTTGGCGACCGCGGCGACCCCCTCCGGCATGCCGATGCCGAGGTTGACGACGCCGCCGGCGGGAAGCTCGAAGGCGGCCCGGCGGGCGATGATCTTGCGCTCGTCCAACGGCAACGGCGCCAGCGAGTCGAGCGGCACCCGGATCTCGCCGGAGAACGCCGGGTCGTACTGGCAGGCGTAGGTCTGGGTGTGGTGTTCGGGGCGGGCGACGACGACGCAGTCGACGAGGATGCCCGGCACCTGCACCTGGCGGGGCGAAAGCGAGCCCGCCTCGGCGACTCGTTCCACCTGGGCGATGACCAGGCCGCCGGAATTGCGGGCGGCCATGGCCATCGCAAGGTTGTCGAGGATCAACGCCTCCTTCTCCATGGTGATGTTGCCGGCGGTGTCGGCGGTGGTGCCGCGGACGAACGCGACGTCGATCGGAAACGTCTTGTAGAACAGCCATTCCTCGCCGCGCAGCGCGATCAGTTCGACCAGGTCCTCGACGGTGATGGCATTGATCCGGCCGCCCTCCAGGCGGGGGTCGACGAAGGTGCGCAGGCCCACCTTGGTCACGGTTCCGGGTTTGCCGGCCGCGATGTCGCGGTAGAGGTGGGAGATCACCCCCTGCGGCAGGTTGTAGGCTTCGATCCGGTTGGCGAGGGCGAGCGCGGCGATCTTCGGGATCAGCCCCCAGTGCCCGCCGACCACGCGCTTCAGCAGGCCGTCGTGGCCGAGGTGGTTGAGCCCTCGCTCCCGGCCGTCGCCCTGTCCGGCGGCGAACATCAGGGTCAGGTCGCGGGGGGCGCCGGTGTCCAGAAAGCGCCGCTCGAGGGCGACCAGCAGCGCTTCCGGCGCCCCGTCGCCGACAAAGCCGGTGTTGGCGAGGGTGTCGCCGTCGCGGATGACGGCCACCGCCTGTTCGGCGGAGACGACCTTGTTCCTCATCGTCATTGCCCGCGGGCGGCGCGGATCTCCTCCTCCGGGCGCCAGATATCGGGACCCTTGAGTTCCGAGAGGTCGGCGTAGATCGGGAAGTCGTAGGCGGGATCGTCGGCGACCCGACCGAAATAGGCCGAGCAGCTCAACTGGTTGTCGATTTCGCGGAAGAACAGGCGACCGCGGGTGGTATCGACCGCGAGCCCCGTCATCGCCTCCCTGACCTTTTCGGTATCGATGCTTCCCCCGCGCTCGACGCCCTGTCTCAGGGCGTGCACGCCGTCGTAGGACATCACCGCCCAGTCGCTCGGGTAGCGGTCGAAGCGCGCGCGGTAGGCCGCGACGAAGCGGGCCATCATCGGCACGTCGAGATGGGCGAAGAACGGCGCGCGGGTGCGACCCCAGGTGCCGCGGCGAATCCAGTTCGCCTGACCGATCAGTTCGGTGACGCTGATCAGCCCGCCGACGATCGCCGTGTGGTCGGCGAGCCGATAGTCCCACGCCGCCAGGTCCCAGCGGGCGTTGTCGGCGCCGGCGAGGGAGGCGAGCACGAAGTCCGGCTTGAGGTTGCGCACCGCGACGACGACGCTGTTGAAGCCGACGTGACCGAGGGGCGGCCACAGTTCCTCCACCAGTTCGAGTTCGGGAGCCAGCCGTGCCAGGCTCGCCACCTGGATCTGCTGGCTGGACCGTCCCCATTCGTAGTCCGAGGCGACGGTCACGAACGACCTCCAGTCGGACTTCCGCGCCAGCTCGGCGATGCCGACCGCCACGCCGCGCGCCATCATGTAGGTGTTGGGAACGACCGAGAAGGTATAGGGGCTGGGATCGAGCCGGGTGATGTCTTCGGAATTGCTGATCGTCGCGATGTGCAGGACCTTGGCGTCGCGCAGAACGGGTTTGATCGCCAGCGCGGTTCCGCTGGAGTAGGTGCCGATCACCGCCCGCACCCGGTGGTCGCGGATCAGGTCCTCGACGACGACCCTGGCGACGTCGGGCCGGGTCTTGGTGTTGCGGGTGAACAGATTGATCGGGTGCCGGCCGAGCAGCCCGCCGTCGGCGTTGATCTCGTCGACGGCGATCTCGATCCCTTCCAGCGCCTCCCGCGCGTAGGGGGCGCCGGTGCCGGTGAAGCCGAGGGCGACGCCGAGGGCGTAGGGCTCGTCGGCGCGCGCGCGGTCGCTGGCGCCGGCGAGGACCAGCGCCCACGCGAACGTCGCGACGAACAGAGTGCCGGTGTTCATGACGCACCTCCTCGGGGAGGCCGGACCGCCCCCCGTCCTACTGGCTATACGCCTGTTTCGGCAACCATGTGACGATCGCCGGGAACAGGTAGACGATGATCAGGCCCAGCAACTGGATGCAGATGAACGGGACGACGCCGCGGTAGATGTGGCGCACCGTCACCTCGGGCGGCGCCACCCCCTTGAGGTAGAACAGGGCGAAGCCGACGGGCGGGGTGAGGAACGACGTCTGCAGACAGACCGCGAACAGGATCATGAACCAGTTGAGGTCGAACCCGAACGACTTCACCACCGGCGCGACCAGGGTGAGGACGATCAGGATGATCTGGATCCAGTCGAGGACGAAGCCGAGCAGGAACACCAGCAACAGAATGAAGAACAACGTACCGTGCGGGCCGAGATCGAGGCCGATCAGCGCGCCCTCGATCAGCTCGTCGCCGCCGAGGCCGCGCAGCACCAGGGCGAACATGCTGGCGCCGACCAGGATGCCGAAAATGAACGCGGTGGTGGTCGTCGTCTGCGTGAAGACCTCGTGCAGCACCCGCAGGTTGAGACGTCCCTTGACCAGGGCGAGCAGGGTCGCGATGAAGGCGCCGAGGCCGGAGGCTTCCGTCGGCGTGGCGATCCCGAAGAAGATACTGCCGAGCACGCCGAGGATCAGCAGCGCCGGCGGGGCCGACGACCACAGCACACCGACGACGACGCTGAAGGTCACCTTCGGAACGTCGGCGGGCAGTGGCGCGACACTGGGGCGCAACAGCGAGATCACCAGGATGTAGACGATGTAGAGGACGCCCAGCAGCAGTCCCGGGAACACCGCGCCCATGAACAGATCGCCGACCGAGGTCGACAGCCGGTCGGCCATGATCACCAGCATGATGCTGGGCGGGATCAGGATTCCGAGCGTTCCGGCGGAGCAGATGGTGCCGACGGCGAGTTCCTTCTGGTAGTGGTTGCGGAGCATGATCGGCAGCCCGAGCAGGGTGAGCAGCACCACCGAGGCGCCGATGATGCCGGTCGAGGCGGCGAGCAGGATGCCGATGATCGTCACGGTGACGGCGAGACCGCCGCGCACCCGCCCGAACAGCTTGGTGAAGCTCTCCATCATCTGTTCGGCGATGCCCGAGCGGTCGAGCATCAGACCCATGAAGATGAACATCGGCAACGCCACCAGAACCCAGTTCTGCATGGTGTTCCAGAGGTCGTCGACGGCGAGCGAGACGTAGCGCCAGTCGATGCCGATGAAGGTGTCGAGATAGGTGTCGGAGGCGATCGAGATGGCGGCGAAGATGACCGCGACCCCGCCCAGCGTCCAGGCGACCGGGAAGCCGACGAAGAGCAGGCCGATGAACGACAGGAACATCAGGATCGCGAGGATTTCGTTGATTTCCATCGATCCGATCCCCTAGCGCGCGCCGTGGCCGGTGTCTCGACCACCGAACAGCATGGCGGAGGCCCGCAACAGCCGCGCCACGGCGGCCACTAGCAGCAGCACGTATCCGACGAACATGAACGACTTCCAGAGGGTGTAGTAGGGGAAGTCGAGGCCGCCGGGGCTCGCCGATCGCTCGGTCACCTGCAGCGAATACGAGATCATCGTCGGCGAATAGATCAGAATGACGAGGACGTAGGGGATCATCAGGAAGAGGATGCCGAAGAAATCGATCCAGGCCTTGGTTCGCGGCTTGAAGCGATCATGGAGAATGTCGATGCGGATGTGGCTGTCGTTCTGGACGCAGAACGAGAGGCCGATCAGGAAGCCGAGCGCATAGATGAACGCCTGGGCCTCTTCGAAATAGATCTTGCCCTCGCCGATCACGTAGCGCATGGCGACGTTGACGGTGATGATCGCGACCAGGAAGAACCAGCACAACCAGGAGGTCGCGTAGCCGCTCCAGCGGACGATCCCGTCGAGGACGTTGGTCAGCGGCGTCCGCGGCAGTTCGGTGTGGTGGATCAGGTCGTCGATGCTGACGAGGGGTTCGCCCCCGTCCGACGGATGCTGACCGGTCATCGGGATCTCCTCCTGACTACCACCACACCGATTGTACGCTGGCCGAACCTCAGAAGTCGCGCGGCAGGTAGCCGAACTTCTTCCAGATGGCGTACTGGTCCCGGAACGCGGTCTGCGACTCCAGGATCTTCTTGAACATCTCGTCCTTGGCGGCTTCTTCCGCAATCACTTCCTGGCTGATCTTGTAGAGCTCGCGCAGCAGAGGTTCCGGCAGCTTGCGCGGCGTCACGCCCTTTTCGGGGAAGCCGGCCATGATGGCCCCTTGGTTGTGCTCGGACTTGGACAGCGCGTTGGTCACGCCCGCCATGCACGCCAGGTTGATCAACGCCCGCGACGCCGGCTGCAGGGCGTTCCACACGTCCTTGTTTGACGATCAGGTGCAGCGAGGTGAACGGCTGGTGCCATCCAGGGAAGTAGTTGTTCTTGACCACCTGGTGGAAGCCCAGCTTCTCGTCCACCTCCGGCAGCGAGAACTCGCTGGCGTCGATGGTGCCTTTCTCCAGGGCCTGGAAAATCTCACCGCCCGGGATCATCGTCACCGACGCGCCCAGCTTCTCCATCACCCGGCCGCCGAGGCCGGCGAAGCGGATCTTGAGGCCCTTGACGTCGTCGAGCGACTGGATCTCGAACTTGAACCATCCGGCGGTTTCCGGACTGATGATGCCGCACAGGATCGGGTGGATGTTGTGGGGCGCGTAGAGTTCTTCGCCGAGCTGCTGGCCGCCGCCGTAGTACCACCAGGCATTGAACTCCCACGGCTCCATGCCGAACGGCACCGCCGCGATCAGCGGCAGTGCCGGGATCTTTCCCTGGTCATAGCCGACCCACGTGTAGCCGGCCGGGACCTTCTTGTCCTTCACCGCTTCCATGATCTGGAAGGCGGGCACGATCTTGCCGGGCTCCTCGATCCTGAGGCGGATATTGCCGCCGCTCGCCGCCTCGAGTTGTTCGGCGACCCAGGGCGCGTTGTCGCCGAGCGCCGGCAGGGTCGACGCGAAACCGATCGGCACCCGCCACTGCACCTTCTCCTGAGCATCCGCCGGCGTCACCATCGCACCGACGACGAAGGCAGCCGCCACCACGGCGGCCGCGGCGCCTCCTGCGGGGCGGCACCCGAAACCTGTTCTGGTCATCTTGGCATGTCTCCTTTGTTGCTTCTGAGAACGAACGCACGTCCGATCCAACGCTGACGCATCGTCGTCGACGGGCTGAACGGCCGGACGAGTGGAAGCAGGGCGAGGAAGGTGCTGCACCCGGTACGACGCTGGCGGTCGCGAGCCGAGGTGGGGCCGGTTCGCCGATGAGCGATCGACCGTACGGCCGGCTTCTCCACTGAAGCAGTCCTCCCTTCAATCACCGTCTTTAATCTGCTCCCGTGTCGAGAGCGCGGCTTCTGCTTTCCCATGAATAAGCTTACAACCTTGACAACACAAGCGTTTTTCTCAGCCGACGGAGAAGGCTCGGCGATCCGGTCCGGCACGACGGCCGCAAGCCGTGGAACCGCAGGGGATCACCCCCGGTTCGCCGCATCCGCACGTCATCGTCACCCGCCTGGCTCCGGCGCCGGGCGGTCCCTGGCTCAGGCCGCTGAAGTCAGCGCTTGATTTCTCGGCCCTGATCGGCAGTCTAGGGGCGCTCAGGAGGAGTCAGGGCGGTCGGGTGCTGTCGGAGGCCAGAGAGGAACCGATGATCTCACACGGTCGGATCACGGTCGCGGCGCGGCGTGCCGCGACCGGCTTGGTGTTGCTGGTGGCGGTGGTGCTGGCGCCCGCTGGGGCGGCGGGCGACGATACCGAACAGCGGGCGGTCCGTTTCGTCGAGAACCTCGCCGACGCGGCGGTCCACGCGCTGACCGAACCGGACATCTCGCGCGATGAGCGCGAGAAGCGGTTTCGAGGCTTGCTGTCGGATCATTTCGCGGTCGGTGCCATCGGCCAGTGGGTGCTCGGCCGCTACTGGACGACGGCGACGGTCGAGGAACGCAAGGAATACCTGCGGCTGTTCGAGGAGATGCTGGTCGTCACCTACCTCAACCGCTTTCAGCGCTATTCGGGCGAGACGCTGGCGGTGGACCGGGCGCTGGTCGACGAGAGGAGCGGCGACGCGGTGGTGTTTTCACAGATCGTCCGGCCCGACGGCACCGCGGTCGTCACCGTCGGCTGGCGTCTACGCGCGTCCGGGTCGTCGTTCAAGATCGTCGACGTGATGGTCGAGGGCGTCAGCATGGGGCAGACCCAACGCTCCGAGTTTGCGGCCGTGATCCGCAGGCATGGTGGCAAGGTGTCCGGACTGCTCGCCGAAATGCGCGAGCGGGTGAAGGGAAACGCATGATCGCCGGCCCGACGCCGTCGTCCGGGATCCGCCCGAAGACTCCCCCGGTCGTGCCGATGTCCGTCGAAACGCCGTCCGGCAAGGACACGGCCTACGAGAACTTCCCGGTCGGCTCGTGGCTGTTGCCGACCCGGCTGCGCCCCCACGTGGCGGTGTTCTACGCCTATGCACGGGCGATCGACGACATCGCCGACACTCCGCGGCTGCCGGCGGCGGAGAAGATCGCTCGCCTGCAGGGCTTCGAACGGGCGCTGCTCGGCGCCGACCGCGACGACCCGGCGTTCGTCAAGGCCCACGCGATGCGCCGGAGCCTCGCCGCGACCGGCGTCACCGCCCGGCACTGTCTCGACCTGATCGCCGCGTTCAAGCAGGACGCGGTCAAGCGGCGCTATGCCGACTGGGGCGAACTGATCGCCTATTGCCGGCTGTCGGCGGCCCCGGTCGGGCGCTACCTGATCGACCTCCACGGCGGTTGCGCCGCCGGCTACGGGCCGGCGGATGCGCTCTGCAATGCGCTGCAGATCATCAACCACCTGCAGGACTGTGGCGACGACTACCGAACCCTGGATCGGGTCTATCTGCCCCAGGACTGGATGGCCGCCGAGGGAGCCCTCGTCGAGGATCTCGGCGGAGGTGCCAGCATCCCCGCCCTCAGGCGGGTGTTCAACCGCGTTCTCGATGGGGTCGAGACGCTGCTCGCCTCCGCGGCGGCGCTGCCGGACGGGCTGTCGAACCGGCGCCTCGCCCTCGAAGCGGCCGCCATCCTCGATATCGCCCGCGCGCTGACCCGTCGCCTGTGGCGCGGCGATCCGCTGGCGGGCCGGATCCGGTTGTCGAGACCGGCAACCCTCTGGTGCTGCATGCGAGGGGCCTCGTCGACGCTGTTCTAGGGGGCAAAAGGGGGATCACCGCCGCCATGACCGCTGCCGTGCTCGGCGTCCTCGCCGCCGCTTGGCTGTCGATGGCGATCGCCTACCAGCCGGTCCTCGCCCTCTATCGGCTGCCGGCGGGGTAGGGGCTGGTGCTGCCGGTGGCGGCGCCGCTGTTCGTACCGATGACGATCGACTCCGCCCACCGCCATCGACGAGGGCAGGGCGGTTTGCGGAAGGGCCGCAGCACCGGCGGGAGTCCGCTGTCCTCCGACGGATGACGTCCGCCGACGGCTCGTGTAGGGATGGGACCGATGAGCGAGAGGGTTCCCGAGGGTGTTACCGCCGATGACCTGGAGCACGTACAGGCCGTGGTCAGGCGGTCGGGGACGTCGTTCTACTGGGCGATGCGCCTGCTGCCCGAGGAGAAGCGCCGGGCGATGTTCGCCGTCTACGCCTTCTGCCGCGAGGTCGACGACATCGCCGACGATCCGGGAGAGGTCTCCGCCAAGCTGACCGCCCTCGGCCGCTGGCGCGACGAAATCGACCGTCTGTATGCGGGCGTTCCGCGCCACCCGATCGCGCGGGCGCTGCTTCGGCCGGTGGCGCGGTTCGTCCTCGACCCCGCGGATTTCCGGGCCCTCATCGATGGCATGGCGATGGATGCCGCCGACCGGCTGCGGATCGCCGACATGGAGGAACTGGCCCTCTACTGCGACCGCGTCGCCTGTGCCGTCGGTCGCCTGTCGAACCGGATCTTCGGGGTCGAGGGGAGCGCCGACCGGCTGCTGGCGGCGGCTCTGGGCCAGGCCCTGCAACTGACCAACATTCTCCGCGATCTCGACGAGGACGCCCGGCGCGACCGGCTGTCCCTGCCACTGGATATGCTGCGCGCCCACGGGGTGGCGGTGGTCGGGGCGCCGAGCCGGGTGCTCGAACAGCCGGCGACGGCCGACGTCTGCGCCCGGCTGGCGGAGATCGCCCGGGACCGGTTCGCCGAGGCGGCCGCGGTCCTCGCCACGTGCGACCGGCGCGCCGTGCGGCCGGCGGTGATCATGATGGAGGTCTACCGCCGGACGCTGAGACGACTGATGTCCCGCGGCTGGCGGCACCCGGCCGAACCGGTATCGGTGTCGTCGGCCGAGAAGCTGTGGGTCGCCGTCCGACACGGACTCGTCTGAGTGCCGGGCCGGGTGCACGTGATCGGGGCCGGCCTCTCCGGCCTGTCGGCGGCGGTGCGGCTGGCCTCGGCGGGGTGGCCGGTCCGCGTGTACGAGGCGGCGGGTCACGCCGGTGGGCGCTGTCGATCGTTCTTCGACGCGGCCCTCGGCCGGCGGATCGACAACGGCAACCATCTCGTTCTCAGCGGCAACGAAAACACCCGGGCCTACCTCGAGGCGATCGGCGCCGGCGCCCGGTTGCGGGGGCCGGAGCGCGCCGAGTTTCCGTTCGTCGATCTCGAGACGGGCGCGCGGTGGACGGTCCGTCCGGGGGCCGGGCCGCTGCCGTGGTGGATCCTGTCGCCCTCGCGGCGGGTCCCGGGAAGCCGGCCGTGGGAGTACCTGCGGGTGCTCAGGCTCGCCTTCGCCCGCCGCGAGGCGACCGTCGCCGAGTGCCTCGACGGTGGCGGGACGCTGTTCCGCCGGTTCTGGGAACCACTGGCGGTGGCGGCGCTGAACGCCTCCGCGGCCGAGGCGGCGGCGGTCCTGCTGTGGCCGGTGGTGCGCGAGACCTTCGGTCGCGGCGAGGCCGCCTGCCGGCCGCGAATCGCCGATCCCGGCCTCAGCGAGTGCTTCGTCGATCCGGCCCTGTCGATGCTGGCGGCGGCCGGGGCGGAGGTGCGGTTCGGCTGCCGGCTGCGAGCAATCGTCTTCGACGACGGTGGTCTCGCCGCGCTCGCCTTCGCCGGCGGCGAGACGGTGACGCTGGCGGGCGGCGACCGGGTGGTGCTGGCGGTCCCGCCGGGGGTCGCCGCGGCCTTGCTGCCGGGGGTGGAGACGCCCCGCGACAGCCGGGCGATCGTCAACGGCCACTTCCTGCTCGCCGGCGACCGGCGATGCCCGCCCATTCTCGGGGTGATCGGCGGCCTCTGCCAGTGGGTGTTCGTACGCGGCGACGTTGCTTCGGTGACGGTGAGTGCCGCCGACGCCCTGGCCGACGAGGAGGGCGAGGCGATCGCCACGCGGATGTGGCGCGACGTGATCGGCGCCCTCGACCTCGGTGCCGCGCCGCTGCCGCCGTACCGCATCGTCAAGGAAAAGCGTGCCACGTTTGCACAGACGCCCTCCGCGATGGGGCATCGTCCCGGCGTCCGGACGCGGTGGTCGAACCTGCTGCTGGCCGGCGACTGGACGGATACCGGCCTGCCGGCCACGATCGAAGGCAGCGTGCGATCCGGTCACAAGGCGGCGATGAGCATTCTCGAAAATGCAACAACTTCTTGACAAAGCGGTGCTTTCGGGGCGACAAGCGCTGCAATGCGACGGTTGGATGACGGGGCGGTCACGTCCCTTCGTTCCTAAGCGCCCTCGAGGGGTCGGAGAAATGGGCACGTGGGATTCGAGCGCGGTCGCGCTGCGGCCGGCGGCAGAGCCGGCTGACAGCGAGCTCGACGCGGTGATCGCCGAGGCGGCGGGTTGGCTCGCCGAGCGCCGCCGCGACGACGGTCACTGGCTGTTCGAGCTGGAGGCCGACGCCACCATGCCGTCCGAGTACGTCTTCCTCAACCACTACCTCGGCACCATCGACGACGTCATCGAGAGGAAGATCGCCCGCTACCTGCGACGCATCCAGGGTGCGCACGGCGGCTGGCCGCTCTATCACGATGGCGACTTCGATCTCAGCGCCTCGGTCAAGGCCTACTTCGCCCTCAAGCTGGTCGGCGACCGGCCGGACGAACCGCACATGACCCGCGCCAGGGAGGCGATCCTGGCGCACGGCGGCGCCGCCAAGGCCAGCGTGTTCGCCCGGATCTCGCTGGCGCTGTTCGGTCAAGTGCCGTGGCGGGCGGTACCGTGGATGCGGCCGGAGGCGATGCTGCTCCCCAAATGGGCGCCGTTTCACATCGACAAGGTGTCCTACTGGTCGCGGACGGTGATGGTGCCGCTGTTCGTGGTCGCGGCCCGCAAGCCGCGCGCCCGCAATCCGCGCGGCGTCGACGTCCGCGAGCTGTTCGTCGTTCCGCCCGAGCGGCACGAGACCTACCTCAAGAACCCGACCGGGCGCCGTCTCGGCGATCTCCTTCTGCTCGTTGACCGGATCGGCCGGACCGTGGACCCGCTGTTTCCGAAGGCTCGCGAACGGAAGGCGATCGACAAGGCGATGGCGTTCGTGAGGGAGCGGCTGAACGGCGAGGACGGCCTCGGCGGCATCCTGCCGGCGATGGTCTATTCCCTGGTGGCCCTCGATGCGCTCGGCTGTACGCACGACGATCCCGACTTCGTCACCGCCCGCCGGGCGGTCGACAAACTGCTCGCGGTGCGCGACGGCGAGATCTACTGCCAGCCCTGCCTGTCTCCGGTATGGGACACCGCGCTCGCCCTGCACGCGGTGCTGGAGGCGGGGTTCGGGCCCAGCGATCCCGAGGTCTCCGAGGCCTGCGAGTGGCTCCGCGCCCGGCAGGTCCTCAATGTCCGTGGCGACTGGGCGGCCAACCGCGGACACGTTCGGCCGGGCGGCTGGGCCTTCCAGTACCGCAACGACCACTACCCCGACGTTGACGACACCGCGGTCGTGGTCATGGCGCTCCACCGGGCGGACGCCAATGCCTACCGCGAGGCGATCGCCCGCGGGGCCGAGTGGATCATCGGCATGCAGAGCGCGAGCGGTGGTTGGGGGGCGTTCGACGCAGACAACGAGCATTACGGACTCAACAACATCCCGTTCGCCGATCACGGTGCGTTGCTCGATCCGCCGACCGCGGACGTCACCGCCCGCTGCCTCGGCATGTTGGCCCAGCTCGGCTACACCCGCGACAATCCCGTGGTGGCGCGGGCGCTCGCCTTCCTCCAGCGGGAGCAGGAGGCCGACGGCTCGTGGTTCGGGCGCTGGGGGACGAACTACGTTTACGGGACTTGGTCGGTGCTGGCGGCGCTGAACGCCGTCGGCGAGGATCCGAGCGCCACCTACGTGCGGCGGGCGGTGGACTGGCTGAAGGCCCGGCAGCGCCCCGACGGTGGCTGGGGCGAGGACTGCGCCAGTTACTGGCCGGAACACCGGGACACGGCCAAGACCAGCACGCCCTCGCAGACCGCCTGGGCGCTACTGGCCCTGATGGCGGCGGGCGAGGTCGACAGCGCAGCGGCCGAGCGCGGCATCGACTACCTGCTCGCCGCGCCGAGGGAGGGCGGCAAGTGGCTCGAGGCGCACTACAACGCCGTCGGCTTCCCGCGGGTGTTCTATCTCAGCTATCACGGCTACAGCGCCTACTTCCCTCTGTGGGCCCTCGCCCGCTACCGCAACCTGCGCCGGGGCAATGCCAGAACCACAGGCTACGGGCTGTAGGTGGTCCGCCTCGGTATCGTCACCGGGCTCGCCAGCGAAGTCGGCTGCCTGGGCACGGTCGGCGCCGGCGCGCGGGTGGTCTGCGCGGCCGCCGACCCCGGACGGGCGGACCGGGCGGTCCGCGACCTGCTCGCCCGAGGTTGCCGCGGCCTGATCAGTTTCGGGATCGCCGGCGGACTGGACCCCGGCGTCGCCGTGGGGACGCCGATCCTCGCCGCGACGGTGGTCACCCCCGACGGCCGGCGGCTGCCGACCGACGCCGCTTGGCGTGAGCGGGTGCGGACCCGGCTGGCGTCGGACGTGGTGGCGATCGGCGGCGATCTCGTCGGCAGTGACCACGTCGTCGGGGACGAGGCCGCGAAACGCCGTCTGCGGGAGGCCAGCGGCGCGGCGGCGGTCGACATGGAGAGCCACGTGGTGGCGTCGGCCGCCGCGGCGTGCGCCGTCCCCTTCGTGGTGATCCGGGTCGTCTCGGACGGCGCCGGCGACGTCATCCCGGCCTGGGTCCCGGCGACGATCCGGCCCGACGGACGCCCGGCGACGGCGGCAGTGCTCAGGGGACTGCTCGCCCGGCCGGGCGACCTGCCGAACCTCGTCCGCCTGCGCGCCAATTCCCGCCGCGCGCTGGTGACGCTACGCCGCGTTGCCGCTCGCGCGGGACCGCTGTTCTGCCTGGATGGCTAGCGACTTGACCAGCCCGTCGAACACGAAGTCCGCGGGACGCTGACGGTCGAGCGGGATCTCCGGGGCCATCGGCCCGTCGGTTCTGTGGCCGGTCAAGGCGATCTTGAGGGCCTTCAGCGGATTGGCCACGGTATCGTTGACGGCGGTCGCCTCGTAGCCGCAGTGGACCATGCAGTCGGCGCACTTCTCGTAGTTGCCGGTGCCGTAGCGATCCCAGTCGGTCTCCGCCATCAGCTCCCGGAAGCTCGCCGCGTATCCTTCGCCGAGCAGATAGCAGGGACGCTGCCAGCCGAACACGTTGCGGGTCGGATTGCCCCACGGCGTGCACCGGTACGACTGGTTGCCGGCGAGGAAGTCCATGAACAGGCCCGACTGGCTGAACCGCCACCGGCTTCTGCCCTGCCGCTTGAAGATGTCGCGGAACAGCTGCTTGGTCTTGGTGCGGTTGAGGAAGTGTGCCTGGTCCGGCGCCCGCTCGTAGGCATAGCCGGGCGAGACGGTGATGCCCTCGACGTCGAGTTCGTCGGTGCAGAAATCGAAGAAGGCGGCGACCTCGGCGGCGCTCAGCTTGTCGAACAGGGTGCAGTTGACGTTGACCCGGAAGCCGCGGGCGCGGGCCGACCGGATTGCCGCCACCGCGCGCGCGAACGTGCCGGGCTGGTCGACGGCGCGATCGTGATGGGGCTCGAGACCGTCGAGATGCACCGAGAACGTCAGGTAGTCGCTGGGAGCGAACAGGTGCAGCTTCTTCTCCAGCAGCAGCCCGTTGGTGCACAGGTAGACGAACTTGCGGCGGGCGACGATGCCGGCGACGATGGCGCCGATCTCCTTGTGCAGCAGCGGCTCGCCGCCCGGGATCGAGACGATCGGGGCGCCGCACTCGTCGACCGCGGCGAGGCAGTCCGCGACCGAGAGGCGCTTGTTGAGGATGTCGTCCTCGTAGTCGATCTTGCCGCATCCGGGGCAGGCGAGATTGCAGCGGAACAGCGGTTCCAGCATCAGCACCAGCGGATATTTGTCGATGCCGCGCAGCCGGTTGCGGAGAATGTAGGATCCGACACGGATCTGCTGGATCAGCGGGATGCCCACCGCGCAGCCCTCCTAGAGCTCGCCGGCCGCCGACGCCAGCTGGCTCAGCTCGCGCGGGAGCTTGAACTGGGTGTGCTCCTCGGTGCCCGGCAGTTCCTCGGTGGTCACCTCGCCGAACTCGCCGAGCCGGGTGATCAGTTCCTGAACCAGTTCCTCCGGTGCCGAGGCGCCGGCGGTGATGCCGACCGTCCCGACGCCGTCGAGCCAGTGGGGATCGAGCCCGGAGGCGTCGTCGATCAGGTAGCTGGGCACCCCCATCTCCGCCCCGATCTCCCGCAACCGGTTGGAATTGGAACTGTTGCGGGCACCGACCACGAGCAGCAGGTCGACCTGGGCGGCGAGGTCACGGGCCGCCTGCTGGCGGTTCTGGGTCGCATAACAGATATCCTTCACGTCCGGGCCGACGATCGCCGGAAACCGCCGCTGCAGCGCTTCGATCACCTCGCGGGTATCGTCGACGCTGAGCGTGGTCTGGGTCACGTAGGCGAGGCGGTCGGGATTGCGCGCCTGGACGTGCGCCACGTCCTCCTTCCGCGAGACCAGGTGGACACCGCCCGGGATGCGGCCCTGGGTGCCCTCGACCTCGGGATGGCCGGCGTGGCCGATGAGGATGACTTCGCGACCCTTGCGGGCGTGGTTCCAACCCTCCTTGTGGACCTTGGACACCAGCGGGCAGGTGGCGTCGATGACCGGCAGGTTGCGCCGTCGCGCCTCCTTCTCCACCACCGCCGAAACGCCGTGGGCGCTGAACACGGTGACGGCGCCGTCGGGGATCTCCTCCAGCTCCTCGACGAACATCGCTCCCTTGGCGCGCAACGACTCGACCACGTGCCGATTGTGAACGATCTCGTGGCGGACATAGACCGGGGGGCCGTAGAGCTCGAGCGCCCGTTCGACGATCTCGATCGCCCGTTCGACGCCGGCACAGAACCCGCGTGGCCGGGCCAGTCGGACATGGAGGGACCGGCTCCTGCTCGATGTCACCTGTTGCGACCTCCTGTCTGCGGTTGTCGATCGAAGGCATGAACGACGTCACCATACGAACGTTCGCGAGGCAGCGAAAGAGCCGATTAGCCCTTAAACCTATTGAGGATTTCCAGTGTGTTCTCGGTGCACCAGCGTCACCGGTCCTGCCGTCCCCGATGCCCCACCGGAGCGCGCGACGGCAAGCGCGCGAAGACGCGGTTGCATCGTGGCGGCAGAATGGGCATTGCTGCGGCCCGGCGCGGGGTGATGCCGACCCAACCGACCGAGCGAGGAACCGATGACGGTCACCACGGAGAAGAGGCACTGGGTGGGGTTCGATCTCGGCGGCAGCAAGATGCTGGCCGCGGTCTTCGACGAGACGTTCAAGCCGATCGCCCGCCAACGCAAGCGAACCAAGGCGCAAGAGGGCGCCGGCGGCGGCCTCAAGCGCATGGTCGCGCTGATCGAGGCGGCTCTCGCCGATGCCGGGGTCGGAGCGGATCGTCTGGCGGGTATCGGGGTGGGGTGTCCGGGGCCGCTCGACCTCGACAAGGGGGTCGTGCTCGAAATGCCCAACATCGGCTGGAAGAAGATGGCGGTGCGGACGGAACTCGAGAAGGCCTTCGGATGTCCGGTGGTCATCGCCAATGACGTCGACGCCGGCGTTTACGGGGAGTACCGGTTCGGGGCCGCCCGTGGCGCCCGCTGCGTGGTCGGCGTCTTTCCGGGGACCGGCATCGGCGGCGGCGCCGTCTACGAGGGCGAGATCATCCGCGGCAACAAGGGCTCGTGCATGGAGATCGGCCACGTTCCGGTGATCGTCGACGGGCCGCTCTGCGGCTGCGGCCGGCGCGGTTGCCTGGAGGCGATCGCCGGTCGGCTGGCCATCGCCGCCGCCGCCGCCGCCGCCGCCTACCGCGGCGAGGCGCCCTACCTGCTGGCCCGGGCCGGAACCGATGTCGCCAATATCCGCAGCCGCGCCCTCAGCGAGGCCGTCGCCGCCGGCGACGCCGCCGTCGAGAGCATCGTCCGCGCGGCCGCGAGGACCATCGGCTGGACGATGGCGGGGGTGGTCAATCTGCTGGCGCCCGACGTGGTGCTGCTCGGCGGCGGCCTCGTCGAGGACATGCCGACGCTGTTCCGCGACGAGGTCGATGCCGCCGTCAAGGCGCGGGTGATGCCGTCCTACGACGGGACCTTCGAGGTGGTCGTGGCCAAACTGGCCGGCGACGCCACGATCACCGGCGCCGCCGCCTGGGCGCAGCGGACGGTCGCCGCCGCGGCGGCGTAAGCGATCAGAGCCGAGTCGGATTGGGAGCGTCGCCGTAGACGGCGTGCGGATCGAAGGTCTTGTCGGTTTCCTCGAAGCGCAGCGCCTGCATCGCCTCCGATGCACCGCGGCCGACCGGGATCGAACGATAGAAGCACGACCGGTAGCCGACATGACAGCTGGCGTCGCCCGCCACCTGGACCCGCAGCCACACGGCGTCCTGATCGTCGTCGATGCGCATCTCGACCACCTTCTGGACGAAGCCGCTGGTCGCTCCCTTGTGCCACAGGCACTGCCGGCTGCGGCTCCAGTAGAACGCCTCGCCGTGCGCGATGGTCTGCTGCAGCGCCTCGGCGTTCATGTAGGCGTGCATCAACACCTCGCCGGTGGCGGCGTCGGTGGTGACCACCGGGATCAGACCGTCGGCGTCGAACTTGGGGGCGAGTTGATCGCCCTCCTCGACCTGTTCGACGCTGACACGGGCGGCGAAACCGCTCTCACGGCCAGGGGTTGGATCGGACGGCGACATGACGGACTTCCCGTTTGCTCATCGGTTCGACGGGTCATATGTCACACGACGTCGGCACGGGCAAGGCGGCGGCCGCTTTTTTCTGGCCGACGGCGGGCACCGGCGCTATAAGGGGCGTCTTTCGCGCCGCGTGGACGGCGGGGCGCGCATTCCCCGATTCGGCGGCGAGGTTGTGAGGGAGCCGACATGGCGGTACCGAAAAAGAAGACATCGAAATCCAAGCGCGGAAAGCGTCGGTCGCATGACGGGCTGAAGCGCGCCACCTACGTCGAAGACCAGAAATCGGGCGAGTTGCGGCGACCGCACCACATCGATCTGGTCACCGGCATGTATCGCGGCCGCCAAGTGTTGGAACCGAAGTAGCGGCCGCCGCCGGCGCCCTCCGTCGCCGTCCCCGGCAAGAGGTCGTCCGTCCTTTCCCGACCGGCCGAACGGCGCCGGCGCAGAGCCGATGTCGGTCCCGAATCTCCTTCGTCGCGCCGTCATGATCCGAGGTCTCACCCGCAGGCACGTCCGTCTCGGCATCCACTGGACGAACTTCATCCGGCAGCGGGCGGTGACGGTGGTCGTCCTGGCGCTGCTGTCGGCGGTGGCCGCAGCCGTCTACGTCGGCGGGCGACTGACGATCGACACCGACACCACCGAGATGCTGTCGCCCGAGCTGCCGTTCCGCCAGGCGTGGCGGGAGGAGCACGAGGCGTTCCCCCAGTTCGACGACTCCCTGGTGGTGGTGGTCGAAGGACAGACGGCCGATCTCGCCGCGGACGGTGCGGCGGCGCTCGCCGATCGGCTGCGTCGACGGCCCGACTTGTTCGGCAGCGTCTTCCATCCCGAGGGCGATCCGTTCTTCCGCCGCAATGGCCTCCTGTTCCTCGACATCGCCGAGCTTCAGGAGCTGAGCGACCGGCTGGCGGCGGCGCAGCCGTTCCTGGGGGCCCTGTCGGCGGATCCCAGCCTGCGCGGACTGTTCGCGCTGTTGACGCACGCCGTCGACCGGGCGGCGGTGACCGACGACGTGCTGCCGATCGAGATCGCGCCGGTTGTGGAGGCGATCGCCGGGGTGGTCGAGGCCCAGGCCGCCGGCCGTCCCGGCTGGCTGTCCTGGCAGCGGCTGCTGGCCGGCAGCGGGCACGAGAGGCCCGCCGATCGCACCCGCCTGATCATGCTGCTGCCCCCGCTCGATTTCGAGAGCATGCATCCGGCGGCGGCGGCGACGGACGGGATCCGGGTCGCCGCCCGGGCGCTGCACCTGGACCCCGCCCACGGCGTGCGGGTGCGGATCACCGGCGAGGCGGCCCTGGAGAGCGAGGAGCTGGAGACCGTCGCGATCGGCATGGAGATCGCCGGCGCCGTTTCGCTGGTGCTGGTCGTCGGCCTGTTGCTGCTCTGCTACCACTCGGTGCGCGCCGCCCTCGCCACCCTCGTCACCTTGATCATCGGGCTGATCTGGACCGCCGCCTTCGCGGTCGCCGCGGTCGGTTCGCTCAATCTGATCTCGATCGCCTTCGCGGTGCTGTTCATCGGCCTCGGGGTGGACTTCGGGATCCACTACACCCTCCGCTACCGCGAGGCGGCGCGCGCCGGAGCCGGCCACGCCATCGCCCTGAAGCGGGCGATCGGCGGCGTCGGCGGCGCTCTCGTCCTCAGCGCCGTCGCGGCGGCGATCGGCTTCTTCTCGTTCCTGCCGACCGCCTATATCGGCTTGGCCGAGCTCGGGCTGATCGCCGGCACCGGCATGGGGATCGCGCTGTTCGCCAACACCACCGTGTTGCCGGCCCTCCTCACCGTGTTCCGCCCGAGCATGCCGAGCGGTCGCGGTTCGGTGCGGCTGATGGCGGGACGCACCAGCCGCGCCATCGAACGCCACGCCCGCCCGATCCTCTGGGGGGCGCTCGGCCTCGGCGTCGCGGCGGCGGCGGCGGTGCCGTGGGCGCGGTTCGATTTCGATCCGCTCAACCTGCGCAGCCGCGCCAGCGAGTCGGTCGCCACCCTGCTCGATCTGACGAAGCAGGGCGAGAACGTCCTCTACTTCCTCAGCGTCGTCGCCCCGGACGTGGAGACCGCGGCGGCGCTGGCGGAGCGGGCCGCGACCCTGGAGCCGGTGCGGGCGACGGTGAGCGCCGCCGATCTGGTGCCGGCGGACCAGGACGAGAAGCTGGACGTGATCGCCACCATGGCACTGATCCTGCAACCATCACTGGTGGTGCCGGCGGCGGCGGCGCCCGGCGTCGACGACGAGCGCGCCGCGCTCGCCGATCTCGACCGCGCGCTGGCGCGGCTGGCGGGCGCGGATCGCGGCGCCGCCTCCTCGGCGGCGG
>JBHJOP010000072.1:0-2302 GCA_050329575.1 Rhodospirillales bacterium
CGCCGGTGCCGTCGCCCCGCGGATCGCCGGTCTGGGCCATGAAGCCGTCGATCACCCGATGGAACGGGAGGCCGTCGTAGAAGCCCTGGCGGGTCAACTCCTTGATCCGGGCGACGTGCTGGGGAGCGAGCTGCGGCAGCATCTCGATCACCACCCGGCCGTGTTCGAGGTCGAGATAGAGGACGTTCTCCGGATCGGCGGCGGACGCGCGGCCGCAGACGAGCAGCAGCACGCCCAACACACTCGCGGCGAAGACTCTCGGTAGTCTCAGCATGACGACCCCATTCCGGCGGTGACGGCGGCGTCTGACGGGCGAACGCCGTCGGAGGGACGGACAGGTGCGGGTGCCACCGCACCGCACCGCGGACGAAAGCAGGTCGGGGGCGCGCCCCGGACCTGCTTCGTACTCCGAGCATGAACCCGATGCGGTGCGGGCGCGGCCCGGACTCCTCAGAGCCGGAGACCCGAGACCGCGACCGGCTGGAGCGCTATTTGCGCAGGCTCCTCTGGAACATCCGCTCGGACTTCTCGGCCGCGGCCTCGGCGGCCCGCGCCGACGCCGCGGCGTCGCGGGAGGCCTGCATCGCCATTTCCTGGGCCTTGATCGAATCGGCGCGTGTCGTCCGCGTTTCCTCGCGAAGCGCCTGGATCTCCGAGCGGAGGCCGCTCACTTCCTTGTTCAACTGATCGACGTCGCCCGACGATGCGCAGCCGCCCACCGCCGCCGTCCCGGCCACCAGCGCAATCGCCGTGGCTCGCCTCAAAGCTGTCCTCATGGTTCATCTCCGCAATCGGTTGCAGAACACAGTTGATCCGCCGCGGGCGCGACGAGGGCGCCCGCTGTCACCCTTGTAACGAGGGCTTCCGGGCGAAATCAAGGCCGATGCGTCTGCCGTCCGAACGATCGCCGCCACTTTGGCCCGTCGCGCCGATCGCGCGTCACGGGAGGATCTCGACGGGGGTCCCGTCTTCGACCGCCGCCCAGATCTCGTCCATCGCGCGATCGTTGACGGCGATGCAGCCGTCGGTCCAGTCCCGCGGCAGCTCGTGCCGCCCTTTGAGGTTGAGGTGCCCGGGCAGACCGTGGATCATGATCAGCCCCCCCGGCGAGACGCCGAGCTCCCGAGCCCGCTCCCGATCCCGTTCGTTGGGATAGGAAATATGGATCGAGCGATGGAACTGGCTCTTCGGATTGCGCCAGTCGAGGACGTACTCGCCCTCCGGGGTTCGGCCGTCCCCCTCCCGGGCTTTGTGACCTTCCGGATTGCGCCCGAGGTCGATCGGGTAGGCGCGGTAGATCATCCCCTTGCGGAGCAGGTAGAGCTGCCGCTCGCCCTTGACCACGAGGACACGGTCGGCCTTGATCACCGACGGCCGGTGGAGAGGCATCTCCGCGCCAGCCGTCAGCGGGGCGAGGGCGACCAGCGCCGTCAGCCAGCACAACAGGACCCGCAGCTTCACTTCATCCACCCCCATTGTCGATGACCACGCCCATGCATGCCACAACTTATCGGAGAGTTCAAGGCTCAGATACGCCGCTACTCCGGCGCCGCCCGTTTCCGCCGACGGATTCGGATCGCGCGGGGAACGACGGGCTTCGTCTCGGCGCGGCCGTCCGGTCGGGGGGAGGGGCAGAGGCTGCCGCCTCGGATCCGTCGCTTTCCTCCCCGGTCTCGTCGGACTAACCTCGGCGCCGCCCGCGGTTCCGGACTCGAAACCGATCC
This sequence comes from Rhodospirillales bacterium, assembly GCA_050329575.1. GTDB lineage: Bacteria > Pseudomonadota > Alphaproteobacteria > Rhodospirillales > Defluviicoccaceae > JAUXFS01. The sequence continues at coordinate 1,725 of JBHJOP010000072.1, forward strand.
TCTGTAGGGAAAGCGCCGATGACCATCCGCAACCTCGACTTCATGTTCAAGCCGCAATCGGTGGCACTGATCGGAGCCAGCAGGCAGGCCGCCTCGATCGGTGCGGTGCTTGCCCATAACCTGTTCAATTCCGGTTTCGACGGCGCGATCATGCCGGTCAATCCCAACCACAAGGCGATCGAGGGTGTCCTCACCTATCCCACCATCGAGTCGCTCCCGATCACCCCCGACCTGGCGGTGATCGCGACGCCGCGTGACACCGTCCCCGCCCTGATCGCCGCCCTCGGCGAACGCGGCACCAAGGCGGCGGTCGTCATTTCGGCCGGATTCGGGGAGGGGGGTGACGAGGTGGGAGGCGATCTCCGCCAGGCGATGCTCGACGCGGCGCGCCCGCATACGTTGCGCGTCGTCGGCCCGAACTGTCTGGGAATCATGGTGCCGGGCGCCGGCCTCAACGCCAGCTTCAGCCACGCCCCGCCGAAGGCCGGACGGCTGGCGTTCGTCGCGCAGTCCGGGGCGATGGTGACCTCGGTTCTCGACTGGGCGACCGCACGCGGGATCGGGTTCTCCCATTTCGT
>JBHJOP010000035.1:0-48588 GCA_050329575.1 Rhodospirillales bacterium
GCCTGGTTCTCGAACGGGACGGTCACGCCGATGGGAACGGAGCCGCCCTTCGTCACGACACCGTTCCAGACCGCAACGCCGTCCACCTTGATGCGCGGTTCGTCCTTGCCGATGACGTCCTTCTTGCGGATGCAGCGCAGCGTCGTCAGTTCCAGTGTGGCCATCGCTCTCTCCTTACCGGCTCCTTGCCAGGAAAAAGGGGACGCCGTCCCCATCCTCGCGGAAGTCTGCCACACAAAAACGGCCGAAAAATGGGGTGCGCGGAAACGGGACGCGGAAACGGGGACGCAACCCTTTCGCGGACCCGGCTGCGGCGGCGGCCGGTGTTCGGTGGCCTTCGGCGGGTGGATGGCGGCGAGGGTGTCAGGACTTTTTTCCTTGACTCTACCCCCCTTCCGGGGTAGGCTGCCGCTCCCTTCCGCCGCGAACGGCGGGGGTGGCGCGCCCGCGGCGGACGGCGGGCGCGCCGGGCGGCTACTTCTGTTTCGGCGGAATCGGCAGTGACGTCAACGGCTTGTCGCGGGTTGATGACGACATTTGTCGACCCACCGGCAATCCGGGACTCGTGGAAGATCAACGGCTTGACCCGAAGAAATGGCTACTTTTGCCTACAAATGGCGACAGAATCGTTCGGCGTGCGCCTGTTTCGTTGCGGATCAATGGCTTGACCGCCACGGGGGCGCAACGAAGGGAGGCAGAACGGCCGCCGCCGTAGACCGAATGTAGACATGTCCGCCCCGGCGGCGCGGCGGGGGGCGCAAGGGAAGGCGGGGGCCAGGGAAGGCGAGGGCAAGGCGGGGCGATCCCGCGCAGCGGCCGACGACGGCGATTGTGCCGGAGCGCCGGCGCCCGTAAACAAGGGCGGCGCGGACGACGATCGAGCGGGAGGGGACGATGGCGGAGGCGGAGGTGAAGGCGGGCGGCGAGATCCACGGCGCGGACGCGGAGACGGCGCGGATCCTGCTCCGCATCGGTGCCGTCGAGTTTCGTCCCGACCGGCCGTTCCGGTTCACGTCGGGCTGGGCGAGCCCGGTCTACATCGACTGCCGGCGGCTGATCTCGTTCGTGCCGGAGCGCCGCCACGTCGTCGATCGCGCCGTCGCGCTGCTCGACGACCGGATCGGGCGGGCGGCGATCGACGCCGTCGCCGGCGGCGAGACCGCCGGCATCCCCTACGCCGCCTGGATGGCCGACGCAATGGCGCGGCCGATGCTCTACGTCCGCAAGCAGCCGAAGGGGTTCGGCCGCAACGCCCGCATCGAGGGCGATTTCGGCGACGGCGCGCGGGTGCTGCTGGTCGAGGACCTGGCCACCGACGGCGCCAGCAAGCTCGCCTTCGCGGCCGCGCTGCGCGACGCCGGGGCGGTGGTCGAGCACGCGTTCGTGGTGTTCTTCTACGGCATCTTCCCCGGCGCCCGCGACGCCCTCGCCGGCGCCGGGCTCAGCCTCCACTTCCTCGCCACCTGGTGGGACGTGGTCGCGGCGGCCGAGGCCGGCGGCCATTTCCCGGCCGACAGCATCGCCGAGGTCCGCCGCTTCCTCGCCGACCCGGTCGGCTGGTCCGCCGCCCACGGCGGCCGCGACCGGCCGTAGCGACGGCGTCCGGCCGCCGCCGCCGATGCTCCGGCTACAGCCCGCCGCCCGGCCGGTCGAGGAACTTCTCGGTGAGTTCGCGGGTGATGAAGGCGAAGGCGTCGTCGACCGAGTCGGTCTTGTGGAACAGCCCGAGGTCGGCCTGGTCGATGGTGCCGAAGTCGACCATCGCCTGCAGGTCGACCACCCGGTCCCAGAAGTCGCGGCCGTAGAGCACGATCGGCATCCTCTTCTTGAGCTTGCCGGTCTGCACCAGGGTCATCACCTCGAAGAACTCGTCCAGGGTGCCGAAGCCGCCGGGGAAGGCGATCAGCGCCTTGGCGAGATAGACGAACCAGTATTTCCGCATGAAGAAGTAGTGGAATTCGAACTCGAGGTTGTGGGTGATGTAGCTGTTGCCGCGCTGCTCGCGGGGCAGCGAGATGGTCAGCCCGACGTTGAGGCCCTTCGCCTCCGAGGCGCCGCGGTTGGCCGCCTCCATGATCCCCGGCCCGCCGCCGGTGCAGACGACGAACCGCCGCTGCCGCTCTTCGAGGCCCTTCGACCAGACGGTCAGCCGGCCGGCCAGTTCGCGGCAGTCCTCGTAGTAGCGCGACATCGCGAGGTCGCGCCGGGCGGTGGCGACGTCGCCGCCCGAGGCTTCCGCCGCCACCAGTCTCGCTTCCGCCTCGGCCCGCGGGACCAGCCGCGCCGAGCCGAAGAAGACGATGGTGTCGCTGACCTTGAGCGCCTCGAAGCGCGATTCGGGGTGCAGGTACTCGGCGAGGATGCGGACCGGGCGGGCATGCCGGCTGCCCATGAAGCTTTTGCTGGCGTAAGCCTTCTCGACGGGCGGGGCCTCTCGGGTCATGGTCCTGTTCGCTCCTCAGCGGCCGTCCGGGTGTCGAAGGGTGAGCTCGGTGAGATCGGCGATCAGCGCGGTGCCGTCCGGGAACGGGCTCGGCGTGCCGGCCGGCACCCGGCCGACGAAGGCGAGGCCGGTGGCGCGGGCGGCGCGGTAGTCGGTCATCGTGTCGCCGACGAACAGCACCCGCTCGCGGGCCAGCCGGTGCTCGGCGAGCAGCGCCTCGACGATCGGCTCCTTGACCGGCGGCGATCCGCGCACGGCGACGAAGTAGCCGTCCATGCCGCGCCGGGCGGTGATCCGCCGCAGCTCCTCCTCGGGCGTCCCGGAGATCACGAACATCGGCAGCCGGCCGCAGTGGGCGTCGAGAAAGGCGCGCGCGCCGGCGACCCAGTCGGCGGCCACCACCGCCTCTTCGACCAGCGCCGAGAACCGCCGGCCGAGCACCGCCATCTCGTCCGCCGTCACCTCGATGCCGAGCAGCGTCCGGTGGCAGTGGCGGATCTTCTTGCGCCGCGAGATGCCGCCGTGCTCCAGATGATGGGCGACCGCGCGGGCGACCACCGTCGTGCCGAAGGGCGCGTACATCGCCTCGAACGCCCGCGTCTTGATGTCGGACGATTCCGCCAGCACGCCGTCGAAATCGAAGAACACCGCATCGAAGGCCGTCATCCTCGCTCCGCCTCCCGGGGCCCGTCGGCCGGCGGCATGCCTAGGACCCCGGTTCCGGGCGGGCGGGCGTCGGCATCGCGGCGGCGGTCCAGCGGTCCGCGGCCGCCTCGTCCGCCGATCGCGCCTCGACCCAGCGCTCGCCCCCGCCGCCCTCCTCCTTCTTCCAGAACGGCGCCCGCGTCTTCAGCCAGTCGATCAGGAACTGGCAGGCCTCGAAGGCCGCCTGGCGGTGGGCGGAGGCGGCGGCGACCAGCACGATGCGCTCGCCCGGCCGCAGCCGGCCGTGGCGGTGGATGATCAGCGTCGCCGCCAGCGGCCACCGCGCGCACGCCTCGGCCTCGATGGCGGCGAGCTGCTTTTCGGTCATCGCCGGGTAGTGCTCGAGGGTCATCGCCGCCTCCGCGGCGCCGCCGGCGAGGTCGCGGACCAGACCGACGAAGGCGCAGACGCCGCCGATCCGATGGTCGCCGTCGGTCAGCCGCGCGAGCTCGCCGCCGACGTCGAAGTCCTCGCGCTGGACCCGGATCATCGCCTAGCCCCCGGTCACCGGCGGGAAGAACGCGACCTCGTCGCCGGCCGCCAGCGGCCGGTCGAGGCCCGCGAACTCCTGGTTGACCGCCACCCGCACCGCCGCCAGATCGGCCAGCGCCGCCGCCGGCCCGCCGCCGCGCCGCCGGATCCACTCGATCAGACCGCGGACATCGCCGACGCCGTCGGGGATCGCCACCTCCTCCGCGGCCACGCCGGCCTTCTCGCGCAGCCAGGCGAAATACAGCACCTTGAACGCGGCAGCCGTCGGGGCGGCGGTCGCGCCGTCGTCGGAGCGCCCCATCAGCGGACGTCCTCCGCCGCACCCGATGGGCCGCCGGCGCGATGACGGGCCGCGGTCTCGGCCTCGGGGCGCGCGCGGTCGTCGTCCCCCATGTGCCCGAGGCCGGCGCGCAGGTAGTCGTAGCCGGTGACCAGCGTCAGTCCCGCCGCCGCCCACAGCCCGGCGATGCCGACCGTGGGCGTGGTGACCGGCCCCCAGGCCGGACCGGCCTCCCCGACCACCAGGAAGCCGATCGCCACCATCTGGATGGTCGTCTTCCACTTCGCCAGCCTGGAGACCGGCATCCTGACCTGCAGCTCCGCCAGATGCTCGCGCAGGCCGGAGACCAGGATTTCCCGGCACAGGATCACCGCCGCCGGCAGGATGTGGACGCCGACCACCCGGTCGTCGCCGACCAGCACCAGCAGGATCGACGCCACCAGCAGCTTGTCGGCGATCGGATCGAGGAAGCGCCCGAAACTCGACTGCTGGTGCCATCGCCGCGCCAGGTAGCCGTCGAGGAAATCGGTGACGCCGGCATAGACGTAGACGGCGAGGGCGAGCCAGCCGACCCACGCCGCCTCCGGCAACAGCAGCACGCAGACGACCGGGATCGCGAGGATCCGCGACAGCGTCAGGATGTTGGGCAGGTTGGCGTGCATCGATCGCCTAAACGGCCGGTGTCGGACGGGGCGGCGCCGACCATTCTAATGCTCCGGGTGGAACCATTCATAGATCTTATTGGCCATGGAGCGGCTGATGCCGTCGACCACCTCGAGATCGGCGCGGCCGGCCTGGGCGACGGCGCGCAGGGATCCGAAGTGGTGCAGCAGCGCCTTCTTGCGCCGCGCGCCGATCCCGGCGATCTCGTCCAGCGACGACCGAGCGAGGCGGCGCGACCGCTTGGCGCGGTGGGTGCCGATCGCGAACCGGTGGGCCTCGTCGCGCAGCCGCTGCAGGAAATGCAGCACCGGATCGCGGACGTCGAGGATCAAGGGCTCGCGCCCGGGCAGGAAGATCCGCTCGCGCCCGGCGTTGCGGTCCGGTCCCTTGGCGATCGCGGCGACGGCGACGTCGGTCACCCCCAGCGCCTCGAACACCTCGATTGCCACGCCGAGCTGGCCGGCGCCACCGTCGATCAGCACCAGTCCCGGCCAGCGCCCGCGGACCCGTTCCGGATCCTCCTTCAGCGCCCTGGCGAAGCGGCGGGGCAGCACCTCGCGCATCATCGCGTAGTCGTCGCCGGCCGCACCGCCGTCGCCACGGATCGTGAACTTGCGGTAGGCGCTCCTGATCGGGCCCTCCGGCCCGGCGACGACCATCGCGCCGACCGCCTCGCGGCCGGAGACGTGGCTGTTGTCGTAGACTTCGATCCGCTCCGGCGGCTCGTCGAGGTCGAGCGCGCGGGCGAGATCGTCGATCAGCCGGCGCTGCGACGCGTTCTCGGCCAGCCGTCGCGCCAGCGCCTCGCGGGCGTTGTCGAGGGCGTGCGCGACCAGCTTGTGCTTGGCTCCCCGCTGCGGGGCGGTCACCACGATGCGCCGCCCGGCATGCACCGACAGCGCCTCGGCGACCAGGGCTTGGTGAGGCAACCGGTGACTGAGGAAGATGGTGGGCGGCGGCTTACGATCGGCATAGAACTGGCCGACGAACGCCTCCAGCACCACCTCCGCATCCTCGCCCCGGGCATGGTTGGGGAAGTAGGCCCGGTTGCCGTAGTTGCGTCCGGCGCGAAAGAAGAACACCTCGACGCATGTTTCGCCGCCGTCCTGGTGGGCGGCGAGCACGTCGGCCTCGCCGATGCCGGCGAAATTGATGTCCTGATGCGACTGCACCGCGGTCAGCGCCCGGATGCGATCGCGGTAGCCGGCCGCCTCCTCGAATTCCAGCGCCTGGCTCGCCGCCTCCATCCGCCGGGCGAACAGGTGTTGGATGCGGGTGCTGTCGCCGCGCAGGAAGGCGAACGCCTGCGCCACCAGTTCCCGGTAGTCGGCTTCGCCGATGCGCCCGACACACGGCGCCGAACAGCGTTTGATCTGGTAGAGCAGGCACGGACGGGTGCGAGCGGAGAACACCGCGTCCGAGCAGCTTCGCAGCAGGAACGCCCGTTGCAGGACGGTCAGCGTCTGATTGACGGCCCACGCCGACGCGAACGGGCCGAAGTAGTCGCCCTTGCGGGTCTGGGCGCCGCGGTGCTTCAGCACCTGCGGATAGGGATGGTCGGCGGTCACCAGGATCGACGGAAACGACTTGTCGTCGCGCAGCAGGATGTTGTAGCGCGGCTTCAGGCGCTTGATCAGGTTGGCCTCGAGCAGCAGCGCCTCGGCCTCGGTGTGGGTGGTCACCACCTCCAGGTCGACGGTCTGCGCGACCATGCGCCGGATGCGGATCCCGAGACGATCGACGTTGGCGTAGCTGGCGACCCGCTTCCTGAGGTTCTTCGCCTTGCCGACGTAGAGCGCATCGCCGTCGGCGCCGACCATGCGGTAGACGCCGGGGGCGGCCGGCAGGGTGGCGAGATGGCGCTCGATGACGCGGTGGCCGGCCGGTGCGTCCGGTGCGAGGGCGGGCTGGTCCTGCGATACCATGCCGACTATGTGAGCGGCTCGCCGCGGCCGGTCAACGACCGATGCTTCGCGTCTTCACGACGGCGGATCGCCGCCGGCGCAGTATCCGCGATTTCTGTGGATAAGTCTGTTGAAAGAACCGGCCGCAGCGGCCACGGATCGCAGAGCGGTTGGACTTTCCGCGTCTTGCCCAAAAGGAAGGCACGCTCACAACCCATTGGTTTTCAATGATCATGGGCGCAAGCGCCGGTTCGCAATCGGTCGAGGGCGCCGCGATGACCCGTTTGCGGAGTCGGCGATTGTGGCCGCGCGGCCATGTGTACAGCCGGCGGCCATCGCATTTCCCAACTCGCGAGAAGCGCGCAATCGCAGCATACAACTGCCGGCGCGTCGCCCTTCGCGACCACCCGCCGGCGGCGCCGTCCGCCGGCTCAATTCGCAGACGCGAACCGCTCGATCTCCACCCCGACACTGGTCGCATCCGGGAACACGTCCAACTTCTCGACACGCACTCTCACCGAACGGACGCGGTGGTCGGCGAAGCAGGTCCGAGCGATGTCCTCGGCGAGGGTTTCGACCAGGTTGATGTGCCCCCGGGCGACGAGATCGCGGACGCCGGTGGTGATCTGCTCGTAGCAGACGACGCTGGCGAGATCGTCGTCGAGATCGCGATCCTCACGGACGGCGAGGTCGAGGTTGATCCGCACCCGTTGCCGTGCCCCGCGCTCGTGACGATGCACCCCGATCGAACACGACAACACCAGGTCGCGGATGAACACGTGACGGATCGCACTGCGGGCATCGGCGATGCGCAACGGGTGGACGACGTTCGCGGGTTCGGCGGTCATCGAGACCCTCTCTCGGGCACCGGACTCGATCGGCTCATTCGTCCAGCCCCGCGCCTGTGCTCGGGTGGCTCCAGCCCAGGTGCTGCCCGGCATCGACGGCGATCATCTGCCCCGTCAGCGAAGGGGCGTCAAGAATGAAACGAACCGCATCGCAGATTTCCTGCGGCCGGACCGAACGCTGCAACGGCATCGCCGACCACTGGCGCGCGAACTGCTCTTCCGATTGCCGCGGGCTCGGCAAGGTCGGCCCCGGTCCCACCGCATTGACGCGAACCCGCGGCGCCAACGCCAGGGCCAGCGTCCGGGTCAGCGTCCAGAGGGCCGCCTTGCTGACGGTGTAGGACGTAAAGAACGGTGTCAGGTTCCACACCCGCTGATCGAGAATGTTGATCACGGTGCCGGCCGCGCCCTCCGGAAGCTGCCGCTCGAGCGCCTGGATGAGGACGAACGGCGAACGCAGGTTGACCTGCATGTGGAGATCCCAGGAAGCGCGGCTCACCGTCGCCGGCCGGTCGTCCTCGAACACGGATGCATTGTTGACGAGGCAGGTGATCGGGCCGATTGCCGCCGTCGCCCGCCCGAACAGCGCTGCCGCGTCGGCCTCGTCACCGAGGTCGGCCGCCACCGCGACGGCGCGGCCGCCGTTCGCCTCGATCTCGTCGACGACCCTTCCAGCCGCGTCCGCGGAGCGATGGAAATGCACCGCGACCGGCCAGCCATGGGCCGCCAGGTCGCAGGCGATAGCACGGCCAATCCGCCGCGCCGCACCGGTGACGAGGGCCGCTCCCGAAGGCGATGTCCGCATCGCCGCAACATGGACGAGCGGCGACGTCGAATCAAGCCGTCCGCCGTCCCGCCGGGCGCCGCGTCATCCGGCCCCGGCGACCGCACCCGCCGGTCCGACGATCAGGCGGGCGAGATAGCATCCGTAGAGCAGCAGCAACGCGAAACCGACCGCCCGGCCGAGGCGCAGACCGATGATGAGGAACGGCACGAACGCCGTCGTCGCCAGCAGCATTATCCAGATGTCGAAATGCCGGATCTGATCGGCGACGGCGAGCGGGGCCACCACCGCTACCGCCCCGCCGACCCCGAGGATGTTGAACAGGTTGCTGCCGATGACGTTGCCGATGGCGATGTCCGAATGGCCGCGCAGGCCGGCGACCACCGAGGCCGCCAGCTCGGGCAGCGAGGTGCCGACGGCGATCAGCGTCAACCCGATCACCGCCTCCGAGACGCCGGCGGCCCGCGCCACCGCGACGCCGCCCTCGACCAGCATCTCCGCCCCGACGATGATCGCGACCAGACCGGCGACGACGGCCGCCCACGCCAGCCACGGGGCTCCGGGGAGGGGCGCGATCTCCTCCGCCTCCTCGCGGCGGCTCCCGGCGGTCGCGTCGCCCAGCCCGCGGATCTCGCGCCGGTAGGAACTGGCGAGGAAACCCAGCAGCATCGCCACCATCAGCACGCCGGCGCCGCGCCCGATCGTGCCGATCCAGATCAGCGCCGCGAACAGCGCGCTGCTCGCCACCAGCACGACGGTGTCGTGGATCAGCGGCTTCGGCCGGCCGCCGATCGGCGAGAGAACGGCGGCAACGCCGACGATCAGCAGGATGTTGGCGATGTTGCTGCCGACGATGTTGCCGACGGCGATGTCCGGAACCCCGGCCATCGCGGCCTGAAGGCTGACCACCAGTTCGGGTGCCGACGTCCCGAAGGCGACCACCGTCATGCCGATGATCAGGGGCGAGATCCCGAAGCGCCGGGCGGTGGCGACGGAGCCCCGCACCAACGCCTCTGCGCCGCCGAGCAGCAGCACGAAACCGACCACGACCTGGATGTACATCATGCGGCCGGATCCACCCGTCGTCTCGGCCGCGCCGGAGGACCAGGGCGGGGCGCATCGGAGAACGCGGCCTCTCCTTTGCCACGCCGGGCGCCGGTGGCGCAAGGTCCGAATGGACTACGGCCGCTCGCCACGATGCCCGCGGGCCAGATGCCGAAACTCGTCGATCAGCCGTTCGTAGAGCCGTCGCTTGAACGACACCGCGAGCGCCGGCAGCGCCTCCAGCGGCACCCATCGCCACGCGTCGAATTCGGGATGCGAGCCGGCGGCGAGATCGATGTCGGCCTCTCGACCGGTGAAGCGGAGGGCGAACCACCGCTGCCGCTGTCCGCGGTAACGACCGCCCCAGATCCGCGCTGCCAGCGCCTCCGGCAGATCGTAGCGAAACCAGCCGGACGACTTGGCGACGATCTCGACGCGGTCGGTGCCGATCTCCTCTGCGACCTCGCGGATCACCGCCTCGCGGGGTTTCTCGTCGGCCTTCACGCCGCCCTGCGGCAACTGCCAGGCCTCGCCCGGGGTATCGATGCGACGCGCGACGAGAACCAGACCGTCGTCGTTGAAGATGACCGCGCCGACTCCCTTGCGGTACGGCCGCTCCTCCGATCGCGCCCGGTTCACGGCAGCAACTGGATGTCGACGACCGCGGTCACCGGCGCCAGGACCAGATCCCGCTCGGCCAGCGTTTCCGCCCACGCCGCCAGTCGATCGAGGGTCACCGGATAGGGACGGGCGATCGCCACCGCCACCGCCCGTTCGCGGGCGATCGCCTCCAGTCGCGCCAGCTGCCGGTCGATCGCGTCCCCGGAGGGGTCCTCGTCGAGGGTGAGATCGGCAATCGCCCGCGGCAGGCCGATCTCCGCGGCGAGCCGCGCCGCCGTTCTCTCGGTCCCGTCGGTGCCGTCCACGTACATCAGCCCTCGACCGTGCAGCACCTCGAGAACCGGGCGGACACGGTCCTGGTCGGCGGCGAACCTCGATCCCATCAAACCAATCACGCCGACAGGATCGGGCACCCGGCCGAGGACGAACTCCAGGCGGCGGAGGTTCTCCTCCGGCGGCGCCGTGGTCACGAGGGCGTGCGGTCCGGCGTCCTCGAACGGGAAGTCCGCCGATTCGAGAGGCAGCGACACCAGGACCTCGTGGCCGTGGCGACGTCCGAGCGTCGCCCAGCGATCGCCGGCCTCGGCGTAAGGCGAGAACGCGAGGGTCACCGCCCCGGGAAGGCCGACGATGGCGGCCTCGGTGGCCGATGCCTTGAGGCCCAGTCCGGTGACGATCACCGCCAGCCGCGGCCTGTCGTCGCCGGGGTCGAACGCCCGTGCATGGACCTGCCAGGACGGTCGGCCGTCGGCGCCGGTCCGCGGCCGGGTCCGTGTCGCTGCCGGTTCGATCGCGACCAGATCGGCGGTCGCGGCCACGGAGGGCGGGGACGCCGGTGCGGCGCCCGGCACCGCCAGTTCGACGATCACCGTCGGGGTCCGCGCGCCGCTTCCCGAAGACAGCCACCAGCCCAACCCCGCCGCGACGATGACCCCGACGATCGCCGCCACCGTCGACGCGAGAGGCGCACGTCGGCGTTGCTGGACCGCCGCGCGGTCGGGCGTCCTCACGACCGTCGGCCCCCGTCCACCGTCCCGCGCGAACACGACCTATTTGCGCGCCGCCGCCAGACGCTCCGAGAACAACGACAGGCCGCGGACCAGATCGAGGGCGCGAACCAGCTGATAGTCGACGCCCGAACGATCCGCCGGGGCGTCCTCGGACTGCGCGTCGCCATTTCCGCCACCGCCCTCGTCGCGGCCACCGCCGTTGTCCAGTGCCTTGCGCAGGTCGGCCTCGCGCCGCTGCCTGGGCTGGTCGATCGTCTCGATGCGCGCCTGCTCGACGACGATATCGGGCTCGATCCCGACCGCCTGGATCGACCGCCCGGAGGGCGTGTAATAGCGGGCCGTCGTCAGCCGCATGGCACCGTGGCCGGAGATCGGTATGACCGTCTGCACCGAGCCCTTGCCGAACGACTTGGTGCCGAGCAGGATCGCCCGATCGTGATCCTGGAGGGCGCCGGCGACGATTTCCGACGCCGACGCCGAACCGGCGTTGATCAGCACCACCAGCGGCAGCCCGTCGGTCACTTCCCCTGCACGGGCGTTGAAGCGCTGCGCGTCTTCGGCCTTGCGGGCCCGGGTCGAGACGATCTCGCCCCGATCGAGGAAGAGGTCGGCGACCGCCACCGCCTGCGACAGCAGCCCGCCCGGGTTGTTGCGAAGGTCGAGGACGAGTCCCTGCAGTTCGCCCCCGGCCTCCGTCTTGAGCTTCTCGATCTCGCTGACCACCCCCTTGTCGGTCTGTTCGTTGAACGAACTGATCCGCAAGTAGCCGACCTTGCCCTCCAGCCGCGAACGCACCGAACGGATCTTGATCACCGCCCGCGTCAACGTCACGTCGAACGGTCTCTCGTCGCCCCGCCGGATGGTCAACACGATGTCCGAGCCGACCGCGCCGCGCATCCTGTCGACCGCCTCCGACAACGACAGGCCGAGCACCTGGTCGCCGTCGAGGTGGGTGATCAGGTCGCCGGGGGCGAGACCGGCCGCCGCCGCCGGCGTGTCGTCGATCGGCGAGACCACCTTGACCAGCCCATTCTCCATCGTCACCTCGATGCCGAGGCCGCCGAAGGAGCCGTGGGTCTGCACCTTCATTTCGTGGTAGCGCTTGGCGTTGAGATAGCCCGAGTGCGGATCGAGAGCCGTCAGCATGCCGTTGACGGCGGCCTCGATGAGCTCTTCGTCGCTGGCTTCCTCGACGTAGTCCGACCGGATCCGTTCGAACACGTCACCGAACAGATTGAGCAGGTCATAGGTCTCCGCCCGGCCTCCCTGGTCCGCGACCGCGCGGGCCGACGGGGAGAGCAGGACCGCCGCAACCGCGGCCACCAGCAACAATCGTACGTTCATCCACTTACCTTTGCTTGGCTGACCGCAAACCACGGGAGCGGGTCGACGGGCCGGTCATCGTGCCGGATTTCCAAGTACAACCGGGGCAAGACATCGCCGGGTGATCCCATCATGCCGACCGGTTCGCTGATCGACACCACCTGACCGAGGACGGCGTCGATTCGGCCCAGACCCGAGATCAAGGTATGATATCGCTCGCCGTGTTCAATGATCAAGAGCTGGCCATAGCCGCGGAACGGACCGGCGAACGCAACCCGGCCGTAATGGGGAGAGACGACCAACGCGCCCGATCGGGTCGCGATGGTGATCCCCTTGCTGACCAGGCCGTCGCCGTCGTGCTCGTCGAAGCGGCCGACCACGCGTCCGGCGGCGGGCAAGGGCAGCGAGCCTCGCGCGGTGCTGAACCGGGGAACGGTCCGCGGCGGCGGCGTCAGCACCAGCCGCGCGGACGGCACCTCCTCGGCCCCATCGTCCGGCGGCGGCGATCGAGGCTCGGGGACCGGCGTCAGGCCGACCAGCAGCTCGTTCACGTTCTTCGCCTGCTCGGACAGCCGGCGGACGTGGTCCGACGGCCGCCGGCCGTCCGGCGCGGTCCGCCGGTGCAGCGCGTTCGCCTCCGCCAGCAGACCGTCGAGGCGCGATCGTTCGGTCGCCAGTGCGTCGGCCGCCTCCTTCAGCTCCGCCTCGCGGGCGGCGATGGCAGCCGCGGCCGCCGCGAGCGCCGCCAGTTCCGTGCGCAGCCGGTCGGCACGTCGGTTGATCTCCGCGACCGTCGCCCGCAACGCGACACCGCCCCGCACCGCGCCCGACGGCGCCGCCGACGGGACGACGATCGCCGCCGGAGGCCGGCGGGCGAGCCGGGTCAGCGCCGACAGCGCCGCCGCCAGGGATCGGCGATCGGCGGCGAGCCAGGATACCCGTGCCACCTGATCCTGCGCGAGCCGGGCGAGCTGTTCCTCCAGTCGGGACATCTCCACCTCGATCGACTGGATCGCCGCCCCGGCGCTCACCCGCTCGCCGTCGAGGCGCTCGATCTCCCGGGCGAGTCCGGCCGCCCCGCGATCGATGTGGCCGGGGGCGTTGCGATCCCGCGCGAACGTCGGCCCGACGTCCTCCGGTCCCGGATCGGCAGCGGTCGGCGCGGTGGCGAGAACCAGGGCGGCGGCGAGCAGCCAAGCGAACGGCGCCGGCCGCAAGGACGAGCCCGCCGGCAACCGCCGCTCGTGCCGGACCCCGCCGCCTCGCGGGACGGGGCCGGCTACTTCAACTCGACCATGCTCTCGTCCCAAATCTCAGGGGCCTCGAAACCGAGCAGGTTGACCATGGTGGCGGCGAGATTGCTGAGCCCGTAGTCGTTGCCGAGCCGCAGCGTGACGGCGCCGTTGGTCTGGTTGTCGTAGTAGATCAGCGGCACCGGGTTGAGGGTGTGGCTGGTCTTGGCCTTGAACGTGCCGTTCGGGTTGGTCTTCGGCTGCCCCGTCTTCTTGTCGAGCTCGAACATCTCGTCGGCGTTGCCGTGGTCGGCGGTGATCAGAACGACCCCGCCGAGAGCGTCGACCACCGGCAACAGCCGCCCGAGCGCGAGATCGACGGCCTCGACCGCGATCATCGCCGCCTGGTAGTTGCCGGTGTGGCCGATCATATCGCCGTTGGCGTAGTTGACGCGAGCGAAGCGATACCGTCCGGTCTTCAGGCGGGCGATCAGTTCGTCGGTGATCTCGGCCGACTTCATCCACGGCCGCTGCTCGAAGGGCACGACGTCGGACGGGATCTCCACGTAGTCCTCGAGCTGCTCGCTGAACTTGCCGCTGCGGTTGCCGTTCCAGAAGTAGGTGACGTGGCCGTACTTCTGCGTCTCCGAGATCGCGAGCTGAGTGACGCCGGCACCGGTCAGGTATTCGCCGATGGTGTCGCGGATGAACGGCGGCGGCACCAGGTAGCGTCTCGGGATGTGCAGATCGCCGTCGTACTCCAGCATCCCCGCATACACCACGTTCGGCCGGCGGACGCGATCGAACGGCTTGAAGTCGTCCTCCTCGAAGGCGCGCGAGATCTCGATCGCCCGATCGCCGCGGAAGTTGAAGTAGACGACGCTGTCGTTGTCCTCGATGCGACCGATCGGCGCACCGTCGTCGGCGATCACGAACGGCGGCAGGTCCTGGTCGATGACCCCCGGATTCTGGTCACGGATCGCCCTGATCGCCTCGGCGGCGGTGGCGAAGGTCGGTCCCTCGCCGAGCACGTGGACGTGCCAGCCGCGTTCGACCATCCCCCAGTTGGCTTCGTAGCGGTCCATGGTGATGTTCATCCGGCCGCCGCCGCTGGCGATGCGGGCGTCGAAGTCGCGGTCGCGAACCTCGGCCAGAAACGCCTCGAACGGCTCCACGTAGTCGAGCGCCGAGGTCTCGGGTACGTCCCGGCCATCGAGCAGGATGTGCACCCGGACCTTGCCGACTCCCTCTTGCCGGGCACGCCGGATCAGCGCCTTCAGGTGATCGATGTGCGAGTGCACGTTGCCGTCGGAGAACAGCCCGAGAAAGTGCAGCGTCGACCGATGCGCCTTGGCGTTGCCGGCGATCTCCTTCCAGGCGTCCTTCTCGAACAACTCGCCGGACGCGATGGCCTCGCTGACCAGCGAAGCGCCCTGATTGTAGACGCGGCCGGCGCCGATGGCGTTGTGACCGACCTCCGAGTTGCCCATGTCGTCGTCGCTCGGCATCCCGACGGCCTTGCCGTGCGCCTTGAGGGCGATGTTGGGGTACTGCTTGAACAGCCGGTCGAGCACCGGCGTGTTGGCGTTGTGGACCGCGTTGCCGACCGGATTGGCGCCGAGGCCGATGCCATCCATCACCACGGTGACCACCGGGCCCTTCAACCCGCTGAATTTCGCGTTCTTCTTCAACATGATTCTCTCCGGAGCTGCACGAGGGACCACGAGGCCCGTTCTGGCGGGCGATGTCGGAATGCGGTCGCGCACCCGGCATGCGGGTCGGTTCGACGGGATTCCCGCTCAATCCTGCCGCAACCGCCACGAACCTCTGGAGGGAACCGGGCACGCACGCGCGATCATAGCCGCTCTCGCCGCCCGCGCCTAGTCATGGCGACGGGCGAGACATCACCGACCGGCTGGAGGCGGGCTGGGGGCCGACCGGATGCCGGAGCCCGGCTAACCGGCGGCGGCGGCGCGCCGGCCGGCGGTGCCGCGGGCGGAACCGCCACGGGCACTGGCGACGACGGCATCGAGGGCGTCGCCCAGGGTCGGTCGCTGTTCGCGATAGAACACCCCGAGCCGCGGGCAATCGGTGTGACGCGCTTCCGCCACCGCCGCCATCAGACTGGAGGGGTCGTGGTCGTCCGGCAGCCGGCGAACCTGCATGCCGAGGTTGGCGTACGTCTTGGTGGTCTTGTCGAAGGTGACGCACGGCGACAACACGTGGAGGTAGGAGAAGCCGCGGTGGGCGATCGCCTCGGCGATCAGCTCGCCGAGATGGTGTGGCTCGCCGGCATAGCCCTGGCCGACCCAGCTCGCTTCGTAGGACAGCAGCATCATGAGCGGGTTCAACGGCCGATCGTGGTTCTCGAACGGCGAGGTCGAGGTCTTGAAGCCGACCACCGACGTCGGCGACGTCTGACCCTTGGTGAGCCCGTAGATGCCGTTGTCGAACACCACGTAGGTGAGGTCGACGTTGCGCCGCGCCGCGTGGGGGATGTGGGCACCGCCGATCGCGAAGGCGTCGCCGTCGCCGCCGACCGCGATCACCGTCAGGGCCTCGTTGGCGACCTTGATCCCGGTCGCCACCGGCAGGGTGCGCCCGTGCAGCGTGTGAAAGCCGTAGGTGTCGAGGAAGAACGGGAAGCGCGACGCGCAGCCGATTCCCGAAACCACGCAGACATCCTTCTTGGGGATGCCGAGCCGGTTGAGGGCGGTGGTGACCCCTTCGACGATGCCGAAGTAGCCGCAGCCGGGACACCAGGTCGGCAGCGCCTTCGAGCGGTAGTCGAGCCGACCGCTCTCGCGCACCTGCTTCAGCTTCTCCTCGAGATAGACCGGCTTGCTGAGATCGCCCATCACCTACCCTTCCGTTCCTGGGCCCTTCCGTTACCGGATCGCCCTCACTCGGCTGCCCTCACTCGGCCGCGATCGCGCTGGCACTGCGCGCCAGGGCGCGGATCGAGTTGAGAATATCGTCGACGGGCATCGGCACGCCCGGGACCCGGTTGAGACGGGTGATCCGCCGCGGGATCGCCGCCCCGACGAGATTGGCGAACTGCCCCTCGTAGTTCAGCTCCGGGATCAGCACCTCCCGACAATCATCGAAGAACTCGGCGATCGGCTGCACCGGCAGCGGCGACAGCATCACCACCTTCATCGCCGAGCAGCGGATCCCCTCCTCGCGGGCGATCAGCATCGCCTCCAGGATCTCGCCGAAGGTCGAGCCCCAACCGAGGATACCGACATCAACCGGACCGTCGTCCCCGAACCGCTTGGAGATGGTGATGTCCGGGTGTTTGAGCGCGGCGAACAGCTTCTCGTGGCGCTTCTCGCTCATCAGCTCGTGCATGTCCGGCTGATCGTTGGGACGGCCGAGTTCGTTGTGCTCGAGCCCGGTGATGGTGTGGATGCCGCCGTCCTCGCCCGGCACGGCGCGCGGGCTGACGTAGTCCGCGGTGATCGCGAACCGCCGGTACGCCTCGTCCTGCACCTTGGACGGCCGGCGCTTGCTGCAGTCGGGCTCGAACGGGTTCTGCTTCGGCAGGATCACCGTCTCGTAACGGTTGGAGAGATAGAGATCGAGCAGCACGATCACCGGCGTCTGATACCTCTCGGCCATCTCGAACGCCTTGCCGGCGCAGCGGTAGGCCCCCTCGACGTTGGTCGGCGCCATCACGATCCGCTGGGCGTCGCCGGCACCGCCGTAGACGGCGAGATGCAGATCCGACTGCTCGGTCTTGGTCGGCATGCCGGTCGACGGGCCGCCCCGCTGCGAACAGAAGATCACCGACGGCACCTCGGCCATCACCCCGAGCCCCAGCATCTCGACCATCAGTGCGAGGCCCGGTCCGGAGGTGGCGGTGGCGGCGCGGGCGCCGGCATAGCCCGCCCCGATCGTCGCCGAAATGGCCGAGATCTCGTCCTCGGTTTGCAGCATTCGGCCGCCGCGCATCGGCAGCTCCACCGCCAACCGCTCCATGATCGAGGTCGCCGGCGTGATCGGATAGCCGAAGAAGGCGTCGACGCCGGCGTCGAGGCAGCCGCGAACGACCGCACCATTGCCGGTCATCATCCGCACCTCGACGTCGGCCTCAAGCTTCCGGGGCGTGCCGAACTTGATGAAGTCGAGCCGGAACGTGGACGCGCCGGCGTGGTAGCCGGCCTCGAACGCGGCGAGGTTGGTGTCGGTGACCGCCTTCGCCTTGCGCTGGAACTTCTCGGCCAGCGTGGCGCGGAACGCCTCCGTCGGCAGGCCGAACACCCCGGCGACGTAGCCGAGGGCGACGATGTTGCGGGACTTGGCCGATCCGGTCGCCTGTTCGCTGACCTCGCGCATGGCGAGGCTGTAGGGCAGCTGTCCCGGCCGGACGTGACCGGCGATGTGCCGCCCTTCGGCCATCACCGCGATCGGCGCGTGGTCGTAGACGATGGCGCCGTAGTCGCGCACCTCCGGGACATGCGGAATGGCATGGGCGTCGTTCAGCGACACCAGCACGTCCGACTGGCGCTTCAGCGAATAGACCTGCTCGGTGGTGATGCGGACGCGGGCGATGCATTTGCCGAAGCCGCGGATCTCGGGGGGATAGATGTCGAAGGCGATGACCTTGTAGCCGGCGCGCGCCATCGCCCGCTTGAAGATGTCGCCGACGGCGATGGTTCCGTCGCCGGCCGAGCCGCAGAAAGCGATCTGGACGTCGGTGTCGGGCACTATTGGTATTCCCAGTAGGGCGTATCGATCCGCCCGTTGTCGTCGATGCACAGCGGTTCGTCGGGAAAGGTCTCGATCGCCGCGTCGTCGCCGGTCATGTTGCGTCCGGCGATCTCGCCCATCCGTCTGATGTTCCGCCAGCCATAGTAGAAGCGGTAGCGCTTTTCCTCTTTCGACCAGATCTGGCACACGTCGCCCGCCGCCCAGATGCTGGCGTCGGTGGTTCTCAGGTCGGGTTTCACCAGCAGACCGCGCTCCATGTCGACGCCGGACCCGACCATGAAGTCGGCGGCCGGCGACAGCCCATAGAACGGCATCACCACGTCGGCGAAGATCTCCCGCCCGTCGGCGAACAGCACCCGGCGCGCCGACATCCCGCGCGCCCCCTCCTCGACCCGGGCGACGCGGGCGTCCTCGATGACGTCCATCCCCATGTGGCGGAGGGCGTCGATGAACTTCGGCCGGTCCTGCGTCTCGACCCGATGCGGCCAGAACGTCTGCGCGCCGGTGACTAGGGTGACGCCGTAGCCGCCGTCGACCAGATTGCGCGCCAGGTCGAGGCCGAGGACGTCGCCACCCAGCATCACCACCCGGCCGCCCTTCGGCAGCGCGGCGCGCATCTTGCGGGCGTCGCGGTAGCTGAGGAACCGGTCGAGAAGGTGGGCGCAGTCGGCCAGCTCCTCGGGAAGGTAGCTGGTGGCACCGCTGGCGACGAGCAGCTCGTCGTAGTGCAGTTCCTCCTTGTGGGCGAGCATCACCGTCTTCCGCCCGGCGTCCACCGAGATCACCTGACTGTTGCGCCGAACCGTGATCCGGTTGTCGTCGTAGTACGCGGGGGGGTGGACGAGGAAGTCACGCCAGTCGAGTTCCTCATGGAACAGGCGCGGCAGCTGATAGCGATTGTAGAACAGCAGCCGTCCCACCGAGACGATGGTGATCCGGCTGTTCGGATCGCGCTCGCGCACCTGACGGGCCGCCTCGTTGCCGGCGACGCCGTTGCCGATGATCACGTAGTGTCGAGGCGCCGCCATCCCTACAGATCCTGATAGAAGATCTCGTTCTTGGTGATCGAGATGCACTTGGTCGGGCAAACCATGAAGCAGGCGCCGCAGCGGATGCACTCGTTGTTGTCGATCCAGATGGCGCCCACCTTGTTCCACTCGCTGGCCTCGTGAAGGGCGCCGTAGGTGCCGTCGTCCTTGATCTCGACACCGTCGACCAGCTTGATGCAGTTGCGCGGCGCGACTTCGATGCACGCCCGGCAGTAGATGCAGTTGTCGACGTCGATTTCGTACTTGTGGTAGCAAAGATAGCAGCGCTTCGCCTCCTCGAACGCGAGCGTCTCGTCGTAGCCAGTCTCGACCTCGTCGGCGAGCCCGTCGAGACGGTCGGCGAGCGGTAGCGTCGGGATCGGCTGGCGCGGGATGAAGTCGAACGACCGTTCGCGCAGGGGCCCGGACACCGGCGTGATCTTGACCACCTTCCGGCGCCGCTCCCGACCCATCAGCCACGAGTCCATCTTGACCGCGATCTCGCGACCGTGGCCGACCGCCTCGACCACCGTCGTCGGTCCCTTGACGAAATCGCCGGCCGAGAACAGCCCCGGAATCGAGGTCATGCCGTCTTCGGCCAGCCGGACGTTTCCCCACCGATCGAGGTCGACCTGGACATCGAGGATGTCGTTGACCGTCTTCTGGCCGATGGCGATCAGCAGGGTGTCGCACGGCGCGTCGAACTCCGATCCCTCGATCGGGATCGCCTGCCGACGGCCGCCCTCCCGCCAGCCCCCCAGCCGGTTCTGCACGAACCTGACGCCGGTGAGCGTCCCGGCGGCATCGACGAGCACCTCCACCGGCGTCCGCAGCCCGAGGATCTTCACCCCCTCCCGCTTGGCCTCGTGGATCTCCTCCTTGGTGACCGGGATGTACTCCTCGGTGGTGCGGATGTGGATGGTCACGGTCTCGGCGCCGAGGCGCAGCGCCACGCGGGCACAATCGAGGGCGGTGAACCCGGCGCCGACCACCGCGACCCGCTTGCCGACCGTCTTGGTCTCGCCGCGATGGAGCGACATCAGGAAGTCGAGACCGTTCTCGATCCCGGCGATCTCGCTCGCGATATCGCGTCCCTGATCCACGTTGCGCAGCGGCAGGGTGATCGCCGACATGCAGCCGGTCGCCAGCAGCACGGCATCGAAGTCCTCGAGCAGCCCCGACAGCTTGATGTCGTCGTCGCCGGTGCCGATGCCGACCCCGGTCCTGAGGTCGACGCCGAGGCGGATGGCGTTGTGGACCTCGGTCTCCAGGATGTCGCGCGGCAGCCGGAATTCCGGAATGCCGTAGGCGAGCATGCCGCCCGGCCGCACCTCCTTCTCGAACATCGTGACGTCGTGGCCGAGAGTGGTCAGGTCGTGGGCGGCGGCGATTCCGGCAGGCCCGGCGCCGACGACCGCCACCCGCTTGCCGGTCGGCTCGTAGAGGCTCTCGGTGATGCGATGGCCCGACGACCGCTGGTCGGCGGCGGCGCGCTTGAGATGGCAGATCGCGACCGGCTCGCCGTTGCCCGGCCAGCCGTGGCGGCAGGCGTCCTCGCACGGCCGCGAACAGATCCGCCCCAGCACGCCCGGCAGCACGTTGGCGAAGCGGTTGATCTCGTAGGAGCGGCCGTACCGCTTCTCGATGATCATGCGGATGTAGGCGGGAACGTTGGTATCGGCCGGACACGCGGTTTGGCAGGGGATGTTCTGCCGGACCCAGCCGACGTCGCGGGCATCGGTGGAGAAGCGCACCGGGGTGACGATCTGATGACCGAGCGCTCGTTCGCTCGCGTAATCCTCGCGCTGTTCGAACGCGACCCTCTGGACACCATCCTCGGACATGCGGCTCCTCGTTGCTGCGACCTCGTGCCGAGCCGGGGCCTTCCGGCGCACCCTCCGAAGGTCGGCCTCGCCGATCGGACGGTCATTGACGCCCGTCAACCCCCGGAGTGCCAGTATAGCGCCCGCGGGGCCGCAACAGAACGGTAACTTTCGCGCACGAAGCGCCCGCGACGGCCGGCCCCGAGAGATGATTGTGGTCCGGGGTCGAAAACATCGCATAATGACACCCCGGATCGGGAAAACCCGACCGTCGACGCCAGACCGGGAGGACCCCATGAGCATCGTCAGAACCATCGCCGCCGCCGGCGCCGCCACGTTGGTGGCTTTCGGCGCCGCCGCCGCCGACCGGACCCCCGCCCCGCCGGGGGCGGTCCTCTACATCGTCTCGCCGGCCGACGGCGCCACCGTGTCGAGCCCGGTGACGGTGGTCTTCGGTCTCCGGGGGATGGGGGTAGCCCCCGCTGGAGCGGAGATCGAGAAGACCGGCCACCACCACCTGATCATCGATGCGCCGCTGCCGGCCGCGGATCAGCCCATTCCCGCCGACGACCACCACAGGCACTTCGGCGGCGGCCAGACCGAGACGACCATCGACCTCGCGCCGGGACCGCATACCCTGCAATTGCTGCTCGCCGACCACAACCACGTTCCCCACGACCCGCCGGTGATCAGCGACCGGATCACCATCACCGTGAGGTAGCCTTCGGCCTCCCGCCCGATGGCTGATGCGATCGGGCGGCCGCGCTGCCGGCGGCGGCCGTTGACGAGAATGCTTCTCGGTTGCAGCCATATCCGATAGACTCTGTGCGTCACGTCGGCGGCCGATGCCCGCCCCGACGGCTCCGGGGGGTGTGTCCATGAAGGTACTCTGCGTCCACCCCGGCCCGCTGATGTACACCAAGGTGTTCCTGCGGCTGGAGCCGCTCGGTCTCGAACTGGTGGCGGCGGCGTCGAGGCGGGCCGGCCATGCGGTACGGCTGATCGATCTACAGGCCGAACCGCTGCGGCGCTTCGACCGACTGGTCGGCGACTGGAAGCCGGACGCCGTGGCGATCGCCGGCAACTACCTCGCCAACGTCCCCGAGATCGTCGATCTGGCCAAGCGGGCGAAGGCGCTCGATGCGCGCGCGTTCGTGTTCGTCGGCGGCCACAGCGTCTCGTTCATCGCCGAAGACATCCTCGCCCATGGCGAGGGCGCCATCGACTGCGTGCTGAAGGGCGAGGGCGAGGCGGCGGTGCCGCTCCTCCTGGACGCGATCGCCGCCGGCAGCCGGCTGAACGACGTCCCGGGAGCGGTCTTTGCCGGCGGCCAGGGCCGACCGCCCGTGTTCTGCGAAAGCCTCGACGACCTGCTGCCGGCCCGCGACCTCTTGCGGCAGCGGCGGCGCTATTTCCTCGGCCGCATGGACCCGTGCGCGTCGATCGAGTTCTCCCGCGGCTGCCCGTGGGACTGCTCGTTCTGCAGCGCCTGGACCTTCTACGGCCGCAGCTACCGGGTGAAGAGCCCGGAGGTCGCCGCCGAGGAAGTCGCCGCGATCCGCGAGCCGGGGCTGTTCATCGTCGATGACGTCGCCTTCGTTCGCGCCGAGCACGGGCTCGCGATCGGCGAGGCGATCGCGCGGCGCGGCGTGCGCAAGCGCTACTACCTGGAGACCCGTGCCGACGTGCTGCTCCGCAACAAGGAGGTGTTCCGGCTGTGGCGCGACCTCGGGCTCGAGTTCGTCTTCATCGGCATCGAGGCGATCGACAGCGAAGGACTGACCCGCTTTCGCAAGCGGGTGCCGCTCGGTCAGAACTTCGAGGCGCTTGAATTCGCCCGCTCGCTCGGCGTCAACGTCGCCATCAACATCATCGCCGAGCCGGACTGGGACGAGGAGCGCTTCCGCGTCGTCCGCGAGTGGTGCCTGCAGATCCCCGAGATCGTCAACATCAGCGTCAGCACCCCCTACCCGGGGACCGAACTGTGGCATACCCAGACGCAGGCGCTGACCACCCGCGACTACCGGCTGTTTGACATCCAGCATGCGGTGCTGCCGACCCGGCTGCCGCTCGCGACGTTCTACCGGGAGCTGGTCGCCACCCAACGGGTGCTCGCCATGAAGCATCTCGGCTGGCCGATCGTCCGTCAGCTGTCGTGGCAGATCGCCGGTCTGCTGCTGCGCGGTCAGACCAATTTCGTGCGTTCGTTGTGGAGCTTCGAGCGCGTCTTCGATGCCGAGGCGATGCTCGCCGACCACGCCCGGCCGGTGGCCTACGCGATCGGCCGCCCGCCCGCCGCCGACCGTCCGTTCGGCCGCGACGCGCTCTACGTCCATGCCCCGCGCGGGCGGGCCGGGCGGGCGCTCGACGAGGCCACCGAACGGTTCGTCGACGCGGGCCACGCCGGCCCTAGTACAGGTGCTGGCCGCCGGTGACCCAGAGCTCGGTGCCGGTGACGTAGCCCGCCTCGTCCGAGCAGAGGTAGAGGACGGCCGCGGCGACGTCCTGCGGCGTCCCCATCCGCTCCAGGGCGATGCGGGGAATCAGCACCTCGTATTCGGGCTGGATCATGTCGGTTTCGATCTCGCCGGGGGCGACGGCGTTGACGCGGACCTCGAGGGCGGCGAACTCGTGCGCCAGTTCCCGGGTCAGCGCCGACAGCGCCGCCTTCGAGATCGAATACGCCGACCCGGCGAAGGGATGGACGCGATGGCCGGCGATCGAGGTGATGTTGACGATCGCTCCCCTGCCCTTGTGCAAGGCGGCGGCAAAGCCGCGGGCGAGCTTGAGGGCGGCGAAGAAGTTGATCTCGAACACCTCCCGCCAGGCGTCGAGGTCGCCGTTGAGGCAGCCGAGGCGCTCCTTGTAGGGCGTCTTCGGCGACAGTCCGGCGTTGTTGACGAGCGCGTGCAGCGGCGCATCCGCCAGCACCTCGCCGGCGCGGGTGATGAAGGCCGCGAGGCTGGCGGGATTGGCGAGGTCGGCCGGGATGTGGCAGGTCCAGTTGGGATCGCGCTTGCACTCTGGCGGCGCGTCCTCGCGCGAGCAGGTGATGATCCGCCAGCCCCGCTCCAGGAAGATCTTCGCCGTGGCATGGCCGATCCCCCGGCTGGCGCCGGTGAGGATCATCGTCTTGCGGGCGGCGGGCGAAGGCGGGCTCATAGTGGCATCGGCGACGCGCAGGAGGCCGCGCCGGGTCGGTCCGGGCGGCCCCTCAGTGGGCCATCAGCAGCGACATCGACGCATGCTCCAAGACGTGGCGGGTCGTCCCACCGAGGATCAGCTCGCGCCACCGACTGTGAGTATAGGCCCCCATGACCAACAGATCCACGCCGGCGCAGGCCGCGAGCAGGGCCTCGCCGATGCCGCCCAAACCGCCGTCGGCGTTGACCATGCGGCCCTCGGCGGCGATCCCGTGCCAGCCGAGATAGCCGACCACATCGGCCGCTGATCCGTCCTCCGCCCCGCCGCTGGCGATCGACAACACCGCCGTCGCCTCCGCCCGCTCGATCAGCGGCAGCGCCGCCCCGATCGCGCGCGCCGCCTCGGCGCTGCCGTTCCAGGCGATCGCGACGGTGCGACCGAGCGTGGCGGGTGGCTGCGCCGGTGCCACGAGGACCGGGCGGCCGGTCTCGAACAGCACCGCGTTCAACGTCATCCGGGCCGCCGCATCGCTCTCGACGGTCGGCCGGCCGACGACCACGAGATCGGCGAGCCGCCCGTGCACCGCCATGGTCTCGTCCTCGCGCCCCGTCTCCTCCCGCCATGCCGCCGAGAACCCGGCTGCTGCCGGCGTCACCGCCACCGGCACGGCGCCGGCGGCGCACGCCTGCTCGAACAGCGCCCGCGCCTTGCCGGCCCGCGCCGCACCTTCCGTCTCGGTGATGGTGATCAGCTCCTCGATCATCGCCCCGGACATGCCCTCGCCCACCAGCGGGATCGAGTCCCGCGGATCCGGCCGCACATGCAGCGCCTCGACGTGCGCCGACAGCCGACGACCGACGGCCAGCGCCGTCTCGAGAACCGGCCGCGCCGCCGCCGAGCCGTCGACCGAGACCAGGATCTTTCGGATAGCCATCGCTGTCTCCCTCGTGGTGCGGTGTGCCATCATCCTCCATTCGCCCCGGGCTGCAAAGGCCCTACAGAGACGGGGGCGTGGCGGCGCCGACACTCGCGAGACCGGCGGCGAGGACCTGGTCCGGGGGGCCGGAGGCGTCCAGCCGCGTCCAGTCGATCTGACCGACGTCGTAGGCGAGTTGGGCTCGCAGCACGTCGACGGTCGCGTCGGAGGCGCTGCCGCGCCGGCACGCGATCCGATCCGCCATGACGTCCGGCGGCGCCTCCAGCCAGAAGCCCTGGAACGGAACCCGGCGGCGGCCGGCGACGGCGGCGATCTCCCGCCGCTGGCCGGGACGGGCGAACACCGCATCGGCGATCACCGAGTGCCCGGCGGCGAGCGCGGTGTCCACCTCCTCGACGACGGCGCGGTAGGTCTGCCGGTCGCGCTCCGGCGTGTAGGCCTCGGGACCCAGCGGGGAGGTCGGTGCGACGCCGGCCAGCCGCTTGCGGGTGCAGTCGGAGCGCACCACCCGCGCCCCCACGGCGCCGCCGAGAAACGGGGCGAGGTCGCGGGCGAAGACGGACTTGCCGCTGCCCGACAGCCCGCCCACCGCGACCAGCCGCGGCGCGTGCGGGGCGAGAAAGGTGCCGGCCAAATCGAGATAGCGCCGCGCCGCGCCGCGCAGCGCCTCGGCCTCGCGGCGATCGGACTGGCGAACGGACGCGATCGCATCGACGTGACTGCGGATCGTCGCCCGCAAGGCCAGGAACAGCGGCAGCGCCCGCAGCCCGGCGGTATCGCCGGTGATGTCGAGATAGCGGTTGAGCAGCACGTTGGCCGGCCGACGCAGGTCGCGGAACTGCAGATCCATGAGCAGAAAGGCGAGATCGTAGAGCACGTCGATGTCAGCGAGCCCGGCGCTGAATTCGATGGCGTCGAACAGAACCGGCCGATCGCCGTCGAGAAAGATGTTGCGGAGATGCATGTCGCCGTGGCAGTGGCGGACAAAGCCGGCGACGCTGCGCTCGCCGAGCAGCACGATGCAGCCGCCGAGCGCCCGCCGGGTGGCCTCCATCAGCCGCCTGACCTTGCCGGCATCGATGGTGTCGGGCGGACACTCGGCGAAGCAGCGGGCGTTGTTGTCGATGATCCGCCCGATCGCTATTGGGCCGCCGGCATTGGGTCGCTCCTCCGCCTCGGCGTGGAAGCGGGCAACGGCGTCGGCCACCGTTTCCATGAGACCGACGTCGAGAAGCCCCCGCTGGGCCATCCGGTCGAGGAGGCGATCCTCGTCGAACCGCACCATCTCCACCAGCCATTCGACCGGCGCCCCGTGGCCGTCCAGCGCCAGTCCACCGTCGCGTTCGCGGGTCACCGCGACGACCCGACGGTAGATCTGCGGCGCGGTCCGCCGGTTGATCCGCACTTCCGCATCGCAGAACTTCCGCCGCAGTTCGAGAGTGGAGAAATCGAGATAGGGAAACCTGACCGCCCGCTTGAGCTTGAACGCCCGATCGCCGGCAAGAAAAACGACCGAGACATGGGTTTCGATCCGCCTCACTTCGGCGACCCCGGCGCCGAAACTCGCGGGCCGCGACAGGAAATGGACGACCTCGCTCTGGTCCCCCACGATCATGGTGATGGCTCCCCTGAATGCACCCGAAGAGTACGTCATGGGCTCGGGAAGACAAGCGCGAAAGCCGGTGGCCTCGCCCGCCGGCGATCTCAGTCGAACCGCGCTCGCCGTTCGTCGATCCCGAACGGGTCCTGGTGGATCAGGACTTCGGCATCCGGAAAGGCGTTCTCGACCTCCTCCATGACGTCGTCGCCGATGCGGTGCGCCTCGGCCAGGGTCAGATCGGCCTCCATCTCGAGGTGCATCTGGATGAAGATCCGGGTCCCCGAGGAGCGGGTCCTGAGATCGTGGAGGCTGATCACGCCGGCATGCGAGATCGCGATATCGCGGATCCGCCGCCGGTCGTCCTCGGGCAGTTCCCGATCCATCAGCAGATTGAGGCTGCTCTGGAGGATGCCCCACGCCCCGTGCAGGATGAACACCGCGATGCCGATCGCGAACAACGGGTCGGCGGCGGTCCAGCCGAATTGAACCGTGAGCACCAGGGCGAGGACGACGCAGGCGTTGACCAGCAGGTCGGCACTGTAGTGGAGGGAGTCGGCCCGAATCGCCACCGACCCCGTCCGCCGCACCACGAACCGCTGAAAGGCGACGAGGCCGAGGGTCATGGCGATCGAGAACAGCATCACCGCGATGCCGACCGCGGAGTTGGCGATCGGCACGGGGGTGATCAGCCGTTCAACGGCATGGAACAGGAGGAACGCCGCCGACCCGCCGACGAAGGCGGCCTGGGCGAGACCGGCCAGCGGCTCCGCCTTGCCGTGTCCGAAGCGGTGCTCCCGGTCCGGCGGCTGCAGCGCATGGCGAATGGCGAGCAGATTGATCACCGAGGCGGCGAGATCGAGCATCGAATCGATGAGCGTCGACAGCAGGCTGACCGAACCGGTGGCCAGCCAGGCCCCGATTTTGACGGCGATCAGGATGCCGGCGACGGTCACCGACGTCACCGCCGCCACCCGCTTCAGCCGTTCCGCACCGGGCGAGCCCGTGGCGGCAGTGTCGGGGCGCATCTCGTCGCCCTTCACGGATACAACTCCTCGGCCGACCAGCCATCGCCGTCGCGTTGGTAAACCCACCGCATGTGCAGCCGGAACGGCCGGTCCTCCCAGAACTCGATCCGGTCGGGGACCAACCGGAATCCGGACCAGAACGGCGGCCGCTGAACCGTGCCGACGGTGAAACGGGCGGTGTACTTGGCGACGCGGGCCTCCAACTCGAAACGCCCGCGCAGGATCTGCGACTGCTTCGACGCCCACGCACCGATCTGGCTGATGCGGGGCCGGGAGGCGAAATAAGCATCGGCCTCGGCATTGCTCACCGGAACCACCCTGCCCTCCGCCCGCACCTGGCGACGCACCGTCTTCCAGTGAAAACAGAGCGCCGCCCGTGGATTGGCGTCGAGTTCGCGCGCCTTGCGGCTGGCCAGGTTGGTGTAGAAGACGAAGCCATCGGCATCGGCCGCCTTGAGCAGCACCATCCGCGCCGACGGGACACCCTCGGGGGTCGCCGTCGCCAGGGTCATGGCGTTGGGGTCGTTGGGTTCGGTCTTCTCGGCCTCTTCCATCCAGGCCCTGAACCGCTGGATCGGGTCGGGCTCGTCGATCACGCTCATCGGGCTCCGGTCTCTTCACGGGTCGGGATCGGTTCGACACTAACAGATAAGGAGCTTTACCTCCCTTTCACGTTCGTCTCATAGAGTGGGCGGTCATCAGCGTCGATCCGATTGTCAGCGAAAGCGCCGTCCCGTGTCATGAACCGCTCTATCGGCAGAGAGACGAAGCCGGCACGCGTGGTCCTCCGGGTGATGGCCGGAATGCTCGTCGGGGCCGCTGCCGCGTGTACCGGAGTCGAGTCGTCGTCGCCGCCGCAGACCTCGGTCGGCGGACAATCGTTCGTTCCCGGCAGCCCCCGGCTGCGCGACTCCGACGATCGTCTGTTCATGGAGCGCACCCTCCAGAATGCCCTCGAGTTCAACCGCACTTTGCAGGCCGCGGTGTGGCGCAATGCCGCGACCGGCGCCTCGGGGACCGTCACCCCGACCCGGACCTTCAGGCCGGCACCAGCCGTCTGGTGCCGGGAGTTCGAATCGTCGGTGACCGTATCCGACCGGCGGCAGACGTCGACCGGGACGGCCTGCCGGGAATGGGACGGCACCTGGCACGTCGTCGACGAAACGCCTGTCCCGACCGCCGACGCCGCGCTCCATTCCCTCCCGTGACCCCGCGTTCGGGTCGCCTGCCGACATGACGGACCCGTACCAAGTCCTCGGCGTGCCCCGTCATGCCGACCCCGACGAGATTAAGCGGGCGTTTCGCCGCCAGGCCCGCCGCGTGCATCCGGACAGCGATGCCGGCAATCCGAGCGCCGACGAGAACTTCAAGCGGCTTGCCGCAGCCTATCAGCTGCTGAGTGACCCGGCGCGCCGCGCTCGCTACGACCGCGGCGAGACCGTCGACGGCTTCGGTCATGCGCGCCGCGAGACCTCCCGGCCGAACGGCGATCGACCGCGATCGGAGAACCGGCACCGCAGGCGATCGGATCGTGCCGGCTTCGGAACCGGGATCGACGGGACCGATGTCGCCTATGCCTTGACCATCTCCTTTCGCGAGGCGGCCCGGGGAGCGGTCCGCCACCTCGCCTCGGCCACCGGGAAGCGGCTCTCGGTCAAGGTCCCGCCCGGAGCGGTCGACGGCCAGGTCCTGCGCCTGAAGGGCGAGGGCATGGGCGGCCTCGGCGGTGGCGCGGCCGGTGACGCGTTGATCGAAGTGCGGGTCACGCCCGATCCCCAGTTCGAGCGGACCGGGGAAGACATTCGCGTCGAGCTTCCGGTCACCCTCGCCGAAGCCGTTCTGGGCGGCCGCGTCGAAACACCGACCATCGACGGCGCGGCGCTGGTGACGATTCCTTCCGGGTCGAACAGCGGCACCGTTCTGAGGTTGCGCGGCAAGGGGATCGGGCGCGCGGACGGGAGTTGCGGCGACCAGTACGTCCGCCTTACAGTGGTGCTGCCGGACATTCCGGACACCGACTTGGTCCGCTTCGTCACCCGCTGGAGCGAGAAGCATCCGTACCGGGTTCGCCGCCTCTAACCGACGCTGACTTCGACCGATGCGCGATCCTTACGAAGTTCTGGGCCTCGCCAAGGGTGCCGATGGCAAGGACGTCAAGAAGGCCTACCGCAAGCTGGCGCGACAACTTCATCCCGATCTGCACCCGGGGGACGCCAAGGCCGAAGAGCAGTTCAAAGAGGTTTCGGCCGCCCATCAGTTCCTGTCGAACCCCGAACAGAAGGCCCGTTACGACCGGGGCGAGATCGACGCCAGCGGCGCGCCGCGCGCCGAGCGGACCTTCTACCGGACCTATGCGGAGCGCGGCGCCGGCAACCGCTACACCCGTCCGCAGGAGGTCTTCGGGGACTTCGAGGGCATGGACATCTTCGGCGACCTGTTCCGGGGGATGCGCCACAGCACCGCGTGGCAGGCCGAGCAGATGCGCCGCGCCGATGTCCGGCACACCCTCGAGATCGACTTCCTCGACGCCGTCAACGGCGCCACGCGCGAGATCACCCTTCCCGGCGGCCGGCGCCTGCGCGTCACCATCCCGCCCGGAGCGTCCGAAGGACAGGTGCTGCGCCTGAAGGGACAGGCGACGGCGCAAGCGGCCGGCGAGCGGGCCGGCGACGTGCTCATCGAGCTCAAGGTGCGTTCGCACCCGATGTTCACGCGCCACGAGAACGACATTCACGCCGAGCTGCCGATCACCCTCCAGGAGGCGGTTCTGGGTGCCAAGGTCGAGGTGCCGACGGTCGCGGGGACGGTCACCCTGACGGTGCCGAAGGGAGCCAATTCGGGAACCCGGCTCAGGATCAAGGGCAAGGGGGGGCTCGCCCCGAACGGCCGCACCCGTGGTGACCACTACGTGACGCTGAAGGTCGTGCTTCCCGACCAGCCGGATGCGGAGCTGGCGGAGCTCGTCGAGAAATGGGGTGCCCGACACCCGTACCGGGTGCGCGGATGGGGGTGAAGGGCAATGGCCACCTTCGATGACATCCTTCGTTGCCATCACGTCGAACGGGTCGAACTGACCGCATGGATCGAACAGCGCTGGGTCCGCCCGCGGCCGACCCGGCAGGGTTACGAGTTCGACGAGGTGGACGAGGCGCGGATCCAACTGATCGGCGAGCTGCGACGGGACCTGATGCTCGATGACGATGCGCTCGGCCTGATCCTGTCGCTGCTCGACCAGCTCTACGCGACGCGGCGCATGCTGCGCAGCGTCGAGGAGGCGCTGGAGGCGTTGCCCGAGCCGATCCGCCAGCAGATCTCCGCCAAGATCCGCAATACACTGTAGAAGGTGCCATCCGACCGGCGCCGCCGCCCGCCAGTCGCCCCGTACCGAGATTGACGCGCCAACAGCGTTGCTTTATGGCCAGTATCCTCGGGGGGGCCCGCGACGGCGCCCGGCCGTCGCGGCGGTCGTGCTTCTCCACCCTGGGGCGATCTTGCGCGTTCGCGGCGGCTCGAGCCACGGCGAAGCGATGATCGGGCAGTGCCCGCCGCGGACGGCCCACAAGAAGAGGATGCCATGACGTCACCCGCACCGTTGATGGCCGGCAAGAAAGGCCTGATCATGGGCGTCGCCAACGATCGCTCGATCGCCTGGGGCATCGCCAAGGCGGTCGCCGGCCACGGCGCCGAGATCGCGGTCACCTACCAGGGCGAGGCGCTGCTCAAGCGGGTCAAGCCGCTCGCCGAGTCGATCCGTTGCGACGCGGTGCTTCCCTGCGATGTCACCGACGACGCCAGCCTCGATGCGGTCTTCGACACCCTTCGCGACCGCTGGGGACGGCTCGACTTCCTCGTCCACGCCATCGCCTTCTCGGACAAGGAGCAGCTTCGCGGCCGCTACATCGAGACCACCGCCGACAACTTCACTTCCAGCCTGTTGATTTCCTGCTACTCGTTCACCGCCGTCTGCCGGCGGGCGGAACCGCTGATGACCGACGGCGGCAGCTTGCTCACCCTGACCTACTACGGCGCCGAACGGGTGATGCCGCACTACAATGTCATGGGCGTCGCCAAGGCGGCGCTGGAAGCGAGCGTCCGCTATCTCGCCGAGGACCTGGGACGGCAGAACATCCGCGTCAACGCGATGTCCGCCGGGCCGATGAAAACGCTGGCGGCCTCCGGGATCGGCGATTTCCGTTACATCCTCAAGTGGAACCAGCTGAATGCGCCGCTGCGCCGCAACGTGACCCTCGACGACGTCGGCGGCGCCGGCGTCTACCTGCTCAGCGATCTGTCGTCGGGCGTGACCGGCGAGGTGCACCATGTCGACTCCGGCTTCCATCTGGTCGGCATGCTCGCCCCCGACGCGGTTCCCGAGGTTCAGGAGATGTTGGCGAACTTCACGCCCCAACGGTAGCGCATGTCCGGCAATACCCTCGGGACCCTGTTCCGGGTCACCAGCTTCGGAGAGAGCCACGGCCCGGCGATCGGCTGCGTCGTCGACGGGGTGCCATCGCGAATTCCGCTCGGCGAGGCCGACATCCAGATCCATCTCGACCGGCGGCGTCCCGGCCAGACCCGGCATACCAGCCAGCGCCGCGAGCCGGATCGGGTGCAGATCCTGTCCGGCGTGTTCGACGGGCGGACAACGGGGGCGCCGATCGGGCTTCTGATCGTCAACGAGGACGCCCGATCCAAGGACTATGGCGCGATCAAGGACCTGTTCCGTCCCGGTCACGCCGACTACACCTACTACCTGAAGTACGGCCTTCGCGACCATCGCGGCGGTGGCCGCTCGTCGGCCCGCGAGACGGCGATGCGGGTCGCTGCCGGCGCCATCGCCCGCAAGATCCTCGGAAACGACATCGCCGTCCGCGGCGCGCTGGTGCAGATGGGGCCGCATCGGGTCGACCGCACCCGCTGGGACTGGACCGAGGTCGACCGCAACCCGTTCTGGTGCCCCGACGCGGTCGCTGCGGCGGCGTGGGAGGAATTCCTCGATGGGGTCCGCAAGGCGAACTCGTCGGCCGGGGGCGTCGTCGAGGTGGTGGCCTCCGGGGTGCCGGCCGGCCTTGGCGCGCCGACCTTCGACCGGCTCGACGCCGACATCGCCAAGGCGCTGATCAGCATTCCGGCCGCCAAGGGCGTGGAGTTCGGCGCCGGATTCGCCGCCGCCGCCATGAGCGGGCGCGAGCACAACGACGAGATGCGAATGCGGGACGGTGGCGTCGTCTTTCTCTCCAACAACGCGGGCGGCGTGCTCGGCGGCATCTCCAGCGGCCAGGAGATCGTCGTCCGCGTCGCCATCAAGCCGACCAGTTCCATCGCAACCCCGCAGCGCACCGTCACCGTGCACGGCGAGGATGCCGAGGTGGTCACCACCGGGCGGCACGATCCCTGTGTCGCAATCCGCGCCGTGCCCGTCGCCGAGGCGATGCTCGCCTGTGTGCTCGCCGACCACCTGCTCCGCCATCGCGCGCAGTGCCGATCGTAATCAGGATCAGGACCAGAACCATGCCCCAGCCCGACCACGTCGCGAGGATCCCGCTGCCGCAGGAGGACGCGCTCGACGAAGACATTCGCTCATACTTCCGCAAGTGCACGGAGAAGCTCGGGCTGATCCCCAACGTGCTGCGGGCCTACACCGGCAATCCGGCCAAGTTCCGCACCTTCACCCAGTTCTACAACCAACTGATGCTGGACGAGGAAACCTGCGGGCTCAGCAAGCTCGAACGCGAAATGATCGCGGTCACGGTGTCGTCCGCCAACCGCTGCTTCTACTGCCTGGTCGCCCACGGTCAGGCCGTCCGCCACCTTTCCGCTGATCCCGAACTGGGCGAGATGATGGTGATGAACCACCGGGTCGCCGAACTGGAACCGCGGCAGCGAGCGATGCTCGACTTCGCCTGGAAGCTCACCCTCTCGCCGCACGACATCGGCGACGCCGACCGCGACCGCCTGCGCGCGGTCGGTTTCTCCGACCAGGACATCTTCGACGTCTGCGACGTCGCCGCCTTCTTCAACTACACCAACCGCATGGCCCACGGCCTCGACATGATGCCGAACCGCGAATACCACGGGATGGACCGTTAGCCCGGCTCGCGGCGGGCCGCGATCAGGTATTCGACGTTGCCGCTGGGACCGGGGATCGGGCTTTCGGTGAGCCCCAGCACCCGCCAGCGCGGCTGGGCGGCCAGCCAGCCGGAAATCCGCTCGCACACCTCGCGGCGGACGTCGGGGTCGCGGACCACCCCGCCCTTGCCGACCCTGCCGCGGCCGGCTTCGAACTGCGGCTTGACGAGGGCGACCAGCCACGCTCGCGCCGCGGTCAGCGCAAGCGGCGCCGGCAGCACGGTCATCAACCCGATGAAACTCGCATCGCAGACCACGAGATCGATCGGATCGGGCACCTGCGCGCGCGCGAGATGGCGGGCGTTGGTCCGTTCGAGGACGATCACCCGCGGATCGTTCCGCAGCGGCCAGGCGAGCTGCCCGCGTCCGACGTCGACGGCGTAGACGCGGGCCGCTCCCCGCTGCAGCAAGACGTCCGTGAATCCGCCGGTCGAGGCACCGACATCGAGGCAGATCAGGCCGGTCGGATCGATGTCGAAGTGATCGAGACCGTGGGCGAGCTTGACGCCGCCGCGGGAGACCCAGGGATGATCGCGACCCTTGACGGTCAGCGGAGCGTCGGCGGGCAACAGCTGTCCCGGCTTGTCGAGGCGGCGGGTGTCGCTGAACACGAGCCCCGCCAGGATCAGCCCCTGGGCGCGGGCCCGGCTGTCGGCCAGCCCTCGTTCGACCAGAAGCTGGTCGATCCGTCGTCCGCCCCTTCCCTCGCCCACGCCCCGCCGCAACCGCTCAGGCGCTGACGGCTTCCGCCGCTTCTCCCGCCCGACCGAGCGCCTTCAAGGCCGTCGACACGATGTGGCGGGACGTCAGTCCGGCGACGTCGTACTGGACCTCCGGCTTGTCCTGGTCGAGGAAGACGTCCGGCAGGGTCATCGGCCGGAACTTGGGGCCGTTGTCGAACAGGCCGTCCGATGCCATGAACTGCATGACATGGGCCGCGAAACCGCCGATCGCGCCCTCCTCGATGGTGATCAGAACCTCATGCTCGTGGGCGAGGCGGCGGATCAGGTCCTGGTCGAGGGGCTTGGCGAAACGGGCGTCGGCCACCGTCGTCGACAGGCCGCGTGCTGCCAGCTCCTCGGCCGCCCGGCTCGATTCGCCGAGCCGCCCGCCGAGACTGAGCAGCGCCACCTTGGTCCCTTCGCGCAGGATGCGTCCCTTGCCGATCGGCAGCGGCCGGCCGCGTTCGGGCATCTCGACGCCCATGCCCTCGCCACGCGGATAGCGGAAAGCGCTCGGGCGATCTTCGATTTCGACGGCGGTGGCGATCATGTGGATCAAGTCGGCCTCGTCGCCGGCCGCCATCACCACGAACCCCGGGAGGCAGCAGAGATAGGCGAGGTCGTAGGCCCCGGCGTGGGTGGCCCCGTCGGCACCGACCAGGCCGGCGCGATCGATGGCGAATCGCACCGGCAGCTTCTGGATAGCGACGTCGTGCACCACCTGGTCGTAGGCGCGCTGCAGAAAGGTGGAGTAGATGGCGGCGAACGGCTTGTAGCCCTCGGCGGCGAGTCCGGCGGCGAACGTCACCGCGTGCTGCTCGGCGATGCCGACGTCGAAGCATCGGTCGGGAAAACGCTCGGCGAACTTGTCGAGCCCGGTCCCGGCCGGCATTGCGGCGGTGATTGCGACGATGCGGTCGTCGACCTCCGCCTCGCGGATCAGCCCCTGGGCGAAAACGCCGGTGTAGCTGGGGGCGTTGGCCTTCGCCTTGACCTGCTCGCCGGTGACCAGGTCGAACTTGCCGACTCCGTGATACTTGTCGGCCGACCGCTCGGCCGGCGCGTAGCCGTGCCCCTTGCGGGTGACCACGTGCAGCAAGACCGGGCCGGGTTCGCGGTCGTCGCGCAGGTTTTCGAGCACCGGCAGCAGATGCTCCAGGTTGTGGCCGTCGATCGGTCCGACGTAGAAGAACCCCATCTCCTCGAACAGGGTTCCGCCGGTCACCAGGCCGCGGGCGTATTCTTCCGCCTTGCGGGCGGCGGTGCTGAAGCTGCGCGGAAACTTCTTGGCGATCTCGGCAGCGAAGTGGCGGATCGAGCGGTACGGCTTCGACGAGATCAGCCGCGACAGATAGGCGCTCATCGCCCCGACCGCCGGCGCGATCGACATGTCGTTGTCGTTGAGCACGACGATCAAGCGGGACGCCATCGAGCCGGCGTTGTTCATCGCCTCGTAGGCCATCCCGGCACTCATCGCCCCGTCGCCGATCACCGCGATGACGTTGTGGTCGTCGCCCTGGAAGTCCCGGGCGACCGCCATCCCGAGCCCGGCGGAGATCGAGGTCGAGGTGTGGCCGGCGCCGAACGGATCGTAGGCGCTCTCGGTGCGCTTGGTGAAGCCCGAGACCCCGCCGCCTTGCCGGAGCGTGAGCATGCGGTCGCGGCGGCCGGTGAGGATCTTGTGGGGATAGGCCTGGTGGCCGACGTCCCAGATCAGCCGGTCACGCGGCGTGTCGAAGACGTAGTGGAGGGCGACCGTCAGCTCCACCACCCCGAGGCTGGCGCCGAGGTGCCCACCGGTGATGGAAACCACCCGAATGGTTTCCTGGCGCAACTCCGCCGCCAGCTGCGACAGTTTGTCGACGGCAAGCAGCCGCAGATCGGCGGGTTCGCGAACCAGATCCAGCAATTCCGTGGTGCTGTGTTCTGCCACCTCGTGCCTCCTCAGTCCACCTCGATACGACGCCCCGCCGCCGAACATCCCGGGCGCACGGTCCCTCAATGCCGCCTGTTGACCACGAACGCCGCCAACGCTCGTAGAGGTTCGGCATGGTCCGAAAAGATTACAAGATGTTCTACCGCCTGCCGGGCCAACATGTCGGACTGGGCACGGGCCCGCTCCGGTCCGAGCAACGAGACGAACGTCGCCTTTCCGGCCCGGTCGTCCTTGCCGGTCTTCTTGCCGAGTTCACCCTCGTCGCCTTCGACGTCGAGCAGGTCGTCGGCGATCTGGAAGGCGAGGCCGAGATCGTGGGCGTAGGCCTGAAGGGCCTGCCGGGCGGAGTCCGCGGCCTTGCCGAGAATGGCACCGGCCACGCAGGAGAACGCGATCAGTGCGCCGGTCTTCATGCGCTGCAAGCGGGTGATCTCGGCGACCTCCAGGGGCTGATGCTCAGCGAGCAGATCCAGCATCTGGCCGCCCACCATTCCTTCCGGGCCGGCGGCCCGCGCCAGTTCGAGCACCAGGTCGCTGCGCACGCGCGGATCGGGATGGGTGGCCGGGTCGGCCAGCACCCCGAACGCCCGCGTCAACAACGCATCGCCGGCGAGGATCGCCGTCGCCTCGTCGAACTTGACATGGCATGTCGGCAGCCCGCGACGAAGATCGTCGTTGTCCATCGCCGGCAGGTCGTCGTGGATCAGCGAATAACAGTGGACCATTTCGACCGCCGCGGCGACGCGGAGAGCGCACGTATCGCTGACGTCGAACAGCCGGGCGCCGGATTTCACCATGAATGGTCGGATCCGCTTGCCGCCTGCCAACGTCGAATATCGGACGGCCTCCATCAACCGCGACTCGGGCTCGCTGCCCAGGGGCAGCAACGAATTCAGGACCGCATCCAAGTCGCGTGCGTTCTCGGCAAGCGCCGCTTCGATCTTCAGCAACGGGAAGCCTCAGTCGACAACAGTTGGTTCGGCGGCGATCCGCCCATTCGGGCCGAGAACGATCATCTCGACCCGCGACTGGGCCTCCTGGAGCTTCTCCTCGCAGTGCCGCTTGAGCACAACGCCTCGTTCGTACGCGGCGATCGCCTCATCGAGCCGGCTCGACCCCTCCTCGAGACCGCGCACGATCGCTTCGAGTTCCGCCAGCGCGTCCTCGAAGCTCATCCGTGCGAGATCCCGCGCAGCCCCCTCTTCGCCCATTCGTGAACCTCTCGCGGGACCGATTCGAACAGCGCTCCGTCAGGGCCGGGCGTTGACCGCCACCACCGTTTCCCGACGCGCGAGAGTCCTCCTTTACGCGGGTTTCGTCCTCGCTGGCAAGGGGAATTGATCCGCAGCGCGCGGCGGCGCCGGCCGGCACGATCGTCGAGCGGCGATGGTCCCGGCACCCTCGGGCGGCCATCCGCGACGCCCTCACGAGCCCATCAGCGCCTTGACGTGAACCGCGACACTGGCCGCCAGCGCCTCCAGGTCATACCCCCCTTCGAGGGTCGAAACCACCCGTCCCCCGCAGAGTTCCTCGGCGACCGCGAGAAGCTCGCGGGTGACCCATGCGAAGTCCTCGGTCTGCAACCGCAGCTGCGCCAGCGGATCGCGGGCATGGGCATCGAAGCCTGCTGAGATCAGCAGAAACTCCGGGGCGAAGGCCCGCAGCGCCGGCAGGATCCGCTCGACATAACCTTGGCGGAACTCCGCGGAGCCGCTGCCGGGGCTGAGCTGGACATTGCAGATGTTGTTGAAGACCCCCGTCTCGTGGGCCATTCCGGTCCCCGGATAGCAGGGCCATTGGTGGCTGGAGGCGTAGAACAGGTCGCGGTAGCGGAAGAAGTGGTTCTGGGTGCCGTTGCCGTGATGGACATCGAAATCGACCACGGCCACCCGCTCCAAGCCATGGACGTGGCGGGCGTGCTCGGTGGCGATGGCGACATTATTGAATAGGCAGAAGCCCATCGCCGCCGACGACTCGGCGTGATGCCCGGGTGGACGCACGGCACAGAAGGCGTTGCGAGCCTGGCCGGCGACGACCGCATCCACGGCCGCGCAGATGCCTCCGACCGCGCGCAGGGCCGCCTTCCCGGAGGCGGCGTTCATCGCGGTATCGGGGTCGAGGTGGACGTGACCGCTGGCCGGGACGTTCTCGAAGATGTTCTCGACGTAGTATGGCGCATGCACCCGCTCGATGTCGGCGATCTGACCTTCCGGGGCTTCGCGACGCTGCAGCAAGGCGAAATCCTCGCTCTCCAGCTTGTGAAGGATCGCTTCGAGGCGTTGCGGGCATTCCGGATGCCAGGACCCCATCTCATGTTCGAGGCACACCGGATGGCTATAGAAGAGTGTCGACAAGGTCGCTTCCGTCCGCATTCTTCGGCCGCAAAGGCCGGGCGTTGAACCGCATTGCGCGGCATTCTGAGCGATCCGGTCGCCGGTTGCCAGGGAGAAAATTCCGATCGCGGGACGATCCGCCGACACCGGCGCTCCGAGACGGCGAGGAGGGCACAGGCGGCGTTCCTGACGCTCCGGACGAGACGGGGTCGGTCCGGCGGCACGCCCGGTGGTGGACGAAGAGGCGGGGCGGTCCTATCTGTAAGGGCGCCTCGGGAGCGCGCAAGCACTCGAAGATCGTGGTAGTGTAGCATGATGATTCCCGTCTTGCGGCGAACGCTGCCGACGGTATGCGTCGTCCTGGCCCTGATGGCGAACAGCCCTGCGGCTGGCCAACAGGTGGCTCTGGTCGGCGTCGACCCGGTTCGTGTCGCACCGATGACGCAGACCGTACCGGTCCTCGGGCGGCTCGTCGCCCGTCAAGCCGGCGTCGTCGCCGCGCGCGTCCAGGGGCCGGTCGACGAGATCCAGGTCGAGGTCGGCGACAGGATCGACAGGGATGCCGTCATTGCCGTGCTCGATCGCGACCGAGTCAGTTCGCAATATGATCTCAGGGTCGCGCGGGTCGCAGAAGCGGAGGCGGCCCTGTCGGCGGCGAGGGCAGAGCTCAACCTGAAGCGCCAGGAACTGGCACGGATCGAGGGGTTGCGCGCCTCGCCCGCGTTCAGCAAGGGCGTCTACGAAGACAAGCAGCAGGAACTGGTCGTCCAAGAAAGCCAGCTCACGCGGGCAGCCGCCGACCTCGCCAGCGCCCGGGCGGAGCTGCGCCTCGCCGAGATCGCGGTCCGCGACGCCGAAATCCGCGCGCCCTATGCCGGCGTCGTGACGCGCCGTCACACCGAGGTCGGCGCCCACGTCGACGTCGGCGATCCCGTGGTCAGCCTCGTCGACGACCGCAGCCTGGAAATCGAGGCCGACGTCCCGGCACAGCGCATCGGCGGGCTTACGCCGGGGACGGGAGTGGCCGTCGCGCTCGGCGGTCGAACGCTCTTCGCCACCGTCCGCGCGACGATCCCCGAGGAAAACCCTCTGACCCGCACCCGTACCGTCCGATTGGTGCCCGAGCTCGAAGACCTCACCGACCTTGCGTCCAACCAGAGCGTGACCGTGCACGTTCCCGCCGATACGCAGCGCCAGGTCCTGACCGTGCACAAGGACGGTGTTCTCACCCGGCGAGGACAGCATCAAGTCGTCGTCGTCGTCGACGGCGCCGCCGAGGTCCGCCCGGTCCGGCTCGGGGAGGCGGTCGGTGATCGGTTCGAGGTCCTCGACGGACTGGCGGACGGCGAGCCGGTGGTCGTCCGCGGCAACGAACGGCTGCGACCGGGACAGAAGGTTCGCTATGCCGGCGGGGCGCAGGGATGAACGTCATCCGCCTCGCCATCGAGCGGCCGATCGCCGTGATGGCGGGGGTGCTGATGGTGGTGCTGTTCGGCCTCGTAGCGCTGCAGCAGATCCCGATCCAGCTCACCCCGGACGTGTCCAAACCCGTCATCAGCGTTCGGACATCGTGGCCCGGGGCCGCCCCCGCGGAGATCGAGCGGGAGATCATCAACCGGCAAGAGGAGGTGCTTCGCGGCCTCGAAGGGCTCGAAGAAATGCAGAGCAGCGCCCAGGAGGGCCTCGGGCAGATCACCCTCGAATTCGGGGTCGGCCAGGACATGAACCGGGCGTTGCTGCTCGTCGCCAATCGGCTGAACCGGGTGACGGACTACCCGGACGAAGCCGACGAACCGGCGCTCGACACCTCCGGCACTGACGATCAGCCGATCGCCTGGTTCATCCTCGGCCGCGCTCCCGGCAACCAGCACCCGATCCACATCTACCGCGACTTCGCCACCGACGTTCTCCGCGACCGCATGGAGCGGGTCCCCGGAATCAGCCGGGTGAACGTGTTCGGCGGCAGCGAGCGCGAGATGAAGGTCGTCGTCGACCCGGTGCTGATGGCCCAGTACGGCCTCACCGTGCCCGAGGTCCTGCGGACCCTGCGGGCCGCCAACGCGTCCGTCTCCGCCGGTGACGTCAAGGAGGGAAAGCGCCGCTACGTGGTCCGCAGCGAAGGCGAGTTCGAGACCCCGGAGCAGGTGCGGGCCGTGCTGTTGCGCAGCATCGAGGACCCTGTCACCGGCCGCATCGCCCGGGTCACCGTCGGCGACATCGCCGAGGTCCGCTTCGACCACAAGGAGCCGGAGTCGTCGATCCGCATTCTCGGCCGCCCGGCGCTGGCCCTCAATGCCGTCCGCGAGACCGGCGCCAACGTCATCGAGACGATGGCGGGGCTG
Source organism: Rhodospirillales bacterium (assembly GCA_050329575.1). Lineage (GTDB taxonomy): Bacteria > Pseudomonadota > Alphaproteobacteria > Rhodospirillales > Defluviicoccaceae > JAUXFS01. Next base: position 41,082 of record JBHJOP010000035.1, read on the forward strand.
CATCAGGCGATCGACGAGCTCAACCGGGATCTGGTCGCGGCCGAGGGCCTCACGCTGATCCAGGTCTACGACGAGACGACCTACATCAAGTCGGCGATCGAACTGGTGCGCCAGAACATCTGGGTCGGCGGCAGCTTCGCCGCCCTGATCCTGCTCCTGTTTCTCCGCTCCGGTGCGGCAACCCTGGTCGTCACCCTGGCGATCCCGGTCTCGATCGTCGCCGCGTTCGTCGCCATGGCCGCGATGGGCCGATCGATCAACGTCATCTCGCTCGCCGGTCTCGCCTTCGCCGTCGGAATGGTGGTCGACGCGGCGATCGTCGTGCTCGAGAACGTCTACCGCCTCCGCCAGCAGGGTCTGCCGGCGGCGCAGGCCGCATACGAAGGCGCCCGGCAGGTTTGGGGGGCGATCCTGGTCTCGGCGTTGACCACGGTGGCGGTCTTCTTCCCGCTGCTGCTGCTGGATCTGGAGGTCGGCCAGCTGTTCAGGGACATCGCCGTCGCGATCTCGGTGGCGGTGATGATGTCGCTGCTGGTAGCGATCTCGGTGATTCCGGCGCTCTCCAACCGCTTCCTGCGCGCGCCCGTCTCCGACATCGCCCACCGCCGCCGACTGCCTGGCATCGACCGTTTCGCCGCCCTGTTCAGCGATGCCACGCTTGCCTTCACCCGGCGAGCGGTCGGCCACCGCGGCTTGGCGTTCGGCACCGTCGCCGCGGTCTGCGGGCTGACGGCGGTGGCGACCTGGCTGTTCCTGCCGAAGCTGGAGTACCTGCCCGAAGGCAACCGCAACCTGGTGTTCGGCAATGTGCTGCCGCCGCCGGGCTACAATCTCGCGACCACCACGGCCATCGCCGAAGAGATGGAAGCGGAACTGCGGCCCCTGTTCGCCTCCGAAACCGGCCCCGAGGCGGCGAGCGGCGAGCCGCCAAAGATCGAGAATTTCTTCTTTGTCGCCCGCCGCGCCAACACCTTCCTCGGCGCCAGTGCGATCGAGCCCGAGCGGGTCGCGGAACTGATCCCCGTCCTCGAGAAATCGGTGTTCAAGGAGCCGGGAACGTTCGGCTTCGTGACCCAGCCGTCGATCTTCGGACGCGCGATCGGAAGTGGTCGAGCCATCGATCTCAACGTTTCGGGACCGGATCTGGAGACGGTGCTCGACGTCGCCCAGCGGGCGGCAGGTCGGGTCGAACTTGCGCTGCCGCGCGATCGCGGCAACCAGATGCGTCCCAACCCGGGCCTGGAGCTCGGGGCTCCCGAGGTGCGGATCTTTCCCGACCCGGTGAGGCTGGCCGACAACGGGGTGACGGTGGGCGAGTTCGGCCAGACGGTGGATGCTTTCAACGACGGGCTGCGCGTCGCCGAAATCACCGTCGAGGGCAAGCGGATCGACCTGACCCTCGCGGGCCCCCAGGACAAGATCACCGCGACCCAGGGGATCGAGAGCCTTCCGGTGGTGACCGCCTCCGGCACCATCCTTCCCGTCAGCTCGCTCGCCGATGTCGTCATCACCTCTGGTCCGACCGAAATCCGCCACCTCGAGCGCGAGCGAACCGTCACCCTCCAGGTGCGCCCGGCGTCGCAGATGCCGCTCGAGGAGGCAATGGAGATCATCGGCGAACAGGTCATCGGTGAACTGCGGGCGGAGGGCCTGCCGGCGGGGATCACGCTGCGAATCGCCGGCACCGCCGACAAGCTGACCGAAACCTGGAATGCCATGGTCTGGCAGCTGGTACTCGCGATCGCCATCGTCTACCTGGTGATGGCCGTTCTGTTCGAGAGCTTCGTGCTGCCGCTGATCATCATCCTGTCGGTACCGCTCGCCACCGCCGGAGGCATCGGCGGGCTCGCCATCCTCAACCTGTTCCAATACCAGGCGCTCGACATGCTCACGCTGCTCGGCTTCGTGATCCTGGTCGGCATCGTCGTCAACAACGCCATCCTGCTCGTCCATCAGACCCTGTTCTTCGCTCGCAACCAGGGCCTCGGGATCGACGACGCGGTCATCGCCGCGACCCGCACGCGGATTCGGCCGATCTTCATGTCGACACTGACCAGCGTGTTCGGCATGTTGCCCCTGGTGCTGTTCCCGGGCGCCGGATCGGAGCTGTATCGCGGTCTCGGTTCGGTCGTGGTCGGAGGGTTGGCGCTTTCGGCGGTGCTGACGTTGACGATCATTCCACCGCTGCTCGGCCTGGTGGCGCCGTTGGTCGTCGGCCGTCGGTCGGTCGCCCCGCCGCTGGCCGTCGCCGATCGCAAGGCGGCCGAATAGGGTCGCGGGGATCGGGAGGGTCGGAATGGCCGGGAGTTGTGATTTCCTGATCGTCGGCGCCGGCATCGCCGGGGCCTCCGTGGGCTTTGCGTTGACGGCGCAGGCGCCGCGCGCCCGCATCGTCATGGTCGAGCGCGAGAGCGCCCCCGGGTACCATTCGACCGGACGGTCGGCAGCGCTGTTCGTCGAAACTTACGGAAATGCCGTCGTTCGCGCCCTGGCCCGCGGCAGCCGGCCCTTCCTGGAGACCCCGCCGGTGGGGTTCGCCGACCATCCGCTTCTCTCCCCGCGGGGGGTTCTCCACTACGGTCGCCCCGACCAGCGGGGCCGCATCGAGTCGCTGTTCGAGGACTGCCGCTCGTTCACCCGCGATCTGCGACTGCTCGAGGCTGCCGACATCGCGAGGCTGCAGCCGGCCCTTCGCCCCGACCGGGCCGCGGTCGGGGTCCACGAACCGCACGCCATGGATATCGATGTCGCCGCCTTGCATCAGGGGTTTCTGCGTGGCTTCAAGGCGATGGGCGGCGAACTGCGGACCGACGCCGAGGTGCTGCGGATCGAGCGGCGGGGGTCCCGCTGGGCGGTCGCGACCGCCGACGGGCCGCTCGGCGCCACCATCCTCGTCGATGCCGCCGGTGCCTGGGCCGACACCGTGGCCGCGGCCGCCGGGCTGTCGCCGCTTGGTCTGGTCCCGAAACGGCGCACCGCCATCACCTTCGATGCGCCCGGCGGCACCGCACTCGGCCAATGGCCGATGAGCATCGAGGTCGACGAGACACTCTACTTCAAGCCCGAGGCCGGCCGCATCCTCGTTTCGCCCTGCGACGAGACGCCCGTTCCGCCGTCCGACGCGCAACCGGAGGAACTCGACGTCGCGATCGCCGTCGCCCGAATCGAGGAGGCGACCACGCTCTCCGTCCGCGCCATCACTCACAAGTGGGCGGGGCTGCGATCGTTCTTTCCCGACAAGCTGCCGGCGGTCGGCTTCGACCCGGTGGAGAGCGGTTTCTTCTGGCTCGCCGGCCAGGGCGGTTACGGGATCAAGTCGTCGTCGGCAATGGGGCGGCTGGCGGCGGCCCTGCTTGCCGGCGCCGACATCCCGGCGGACCTCGCCGAACTCGGCATCAGCGCGGCGGCGATCGCCCCGGACCGCTTCAAGGCCGGGGCCGCCGCGACCGCCACGCCCTCACCGTGACCGATCGCGGCCGACGGCCGACACGATGCCGCCTCGCTCCGTCACCGCGGCGACCGCAAGCACGTCCAGGAGCTCGGCGAAATCGTCGATGACGGCGTCGGCCCCGAGGTCGGCGGGGGCCGTGCGGGTGTAGCCGTCGGCTCGGACCACCACCGGAACTCCGAGGGCGCGGGCGACGGCGACATCGTTGGCGTTGTCGCCGACCATCACGGCCTCGCGCGGCGACGCACCGACCGCCTCGAGGATCGCCCGCAGCATGGCCGGATCGGGCTTGCGCACGCCGGGAAGGCTGTCGCCACCGACGACGGCCGCAAAGAACCCGTCGAGATCGAGGTCCTTCAGCACCTCGCGGGTCGCCGCCTCCGGCTTGTTGGTGCAAACGGCGAGCGCCAGGCCCGCCGCGCGCAACCGGGTCAGCGTCTCGCGCACGCCGGGATAGGGGCGGGTGCAGTCGGTGGCGTGGCCCTCGTAATGGGCGAGGAACCGGGCGGTCAACACCCCGAGGTCGTCGCCGGGGCCATCCAGGCCGGTGGCGGCGACCGCCCGCTCGACCAGTTTGGCGGCACCGTCGCCGACCATCCCCTTGACCTCGTCGAGACCGAGCGGCCGGCGCCCCAGTTCGCGCATCAGTCGATTGAGCGCCGCCTGGAGGTCGGGTGCGCTGTCGACCAGGGTGCCGTCGAGGTCGAACACCACCACTTTCAGGCCCGTGATGCCAACTCCCTGTTTACACACCATGGTTCACCATCCTGGCGTCTCGGACTTGGCGGGACCGACGCCGTGTGGCAAGTTCCGCGCCATCCGCGACATTCCCTGGCGAGCAGTTGTAGACGGATTGGGTGATGACCAAAAGCGAAACGGCGATCGTCGTGCTGGCCGCCGGCCTCGGAACACGGATGCGCTCCGATCTGCCGAAGGTCATGCATCCACTGGCGGGCCGGCCGATGATCGCGCATCTGATGGCGACCCTCCAGGCCCTGACGCCGACCCGGCTGGTGGTGGTGGTCGGCGCCGAGATGGACGCGGTGACGCGGGCAGTCGCCCCGTGGCCGACGGTCGTCCAGGAACCGCGGCTCGGCACCGGGCACGCACTGATGGCGGCCCAGGCCGCGCTCGCCGGCTTCGAAGGCGACGTGCTGGTGGTCTACGGCGATACGCCGCTGATCACCGCCGAGACGCTGCAACGGGTGCTCGCGGCCCGACGGGCGGCGGCGCAACCGGCGGTCGTCGTGCTCGGCTTTCGCCCCGGCGACCCCGGGGCGTATGGCCGGCTGATCGTCGGTCCCATCGGCACCCTGGAAGCGATCGTGGAAGCCAAGGATGCGCGACCCGAGGAGCTGGCGGTCGACCTCTGCAACTCCGGGGTGATGGCCATTGATGGCCAGCGGCTGCCGGGATTGTTGGCGCGCCTCGATCGCGACAACGCCAAGGGGGAGTACTACCTCACCGACATCGTCCGCTTCGCGCGCGCCGACGGCAGTGCCTGCGGGGTGGTCGAAGGCGACGAGCGGGAATTCATCGGCATCAACACCCGCGCCGACCTGGCGAGGGCGGAGGCGATCGTCCAGGATCGGCTGCGTGCCCGAGCGATGGCCGACGGCACGACGTTGATCGATCCGACGAGCGTCTACTTCGGTCACGACACCCGTCTCGGCCGCGACGTCACCGTCGGTCCCGGCGTCGTCTTCGGTCCCGGCGTCACCGTCGGCGATCGGGTGGAAATCCGGCCGTTCTGTCATCTGGAGGGCGTGAGCATCGAACCGGGAGCGGTGATCGGTCCGTTCGCGCGGCTGCGCCCCGGCGCCCGCATCGGACCCGGCGCCCATGTCGGGAACTTCGTCGAGATCAAGAACGCCTCGGTCGAGGCCGGCGCCAAGGTCAACCACCTGACCTATATCGGCGACGCCCGCATCGGCGCCGCGGCCAACATCGGCGCCGGCACCATCACCTGCAACTACGACGGCTTCTTCAAGGATCACACCGACATCGGCGCCGGTGCCTTCATCGGCTCCAACACCGCCCTGGTGGCACCGGTTAAGGTCGGTGACGGCGCGATCATCGGCGCCGGCAGTGTCGTCGCCCGCGACGTGCCAGCGGACGCGTTGGCGCTGACCCGCGGGCCGCACACCGCCAAGGAAGGCTGGGCACGCGCCTTCCGTCGGCTCCGCGCGGCCGAGAAGGCGGCCGCCCAGGCCAGGAAGAAGGACTAGAGGCGCATGTGCGGCATCATCGGCATCATCGGCAAGGCCCCCGTCGCCCCGTTGCTGGTCGACGGGCTGAAGCGGCTGGAGTACCGCGGCTACGACTCCGCCGGTATCGCCACCCTGGTCAACGGCCAGATCCTCCGGCGACGCGCGCAGGGCAAGATCGCCAACCTGGAAGCGGCGCTGCGGACGGCACCGGTCGAGGGGCGCATCGGCATCGGCCACACCCGCTGGGCCACCCACGGTGCACCGACCGAAACCAACGCCCACCCCCACGGCGACGATCGGGTGGTCCTGGTACACAACGGCATCATCGAGAACTTCCTCGAGCTGCGCCGCGAGCTGACCGCGAAAGGCTGCCGGTTCGTCACCGAGACCGATACGGAGGTCGTCGTCCACCTGATCTCCAGCGAACTCGCCGCCGGCCGGTCGCCGCAGGAGGCGGTACAGGCGGCGCTCGGCCGGCTGGAGGGGGCGTTTGCACTGGCGATCCTGTTCGCCGGCCGCGACGACCTGATGATCGGCGCCCGGCGCGGCAGCCCGCTCACCATCGGCTACGGCGACGGCGAGATGTACCTGGGTTCCGACTCGCTGGCGCTGGCGCCCTTGACCAACCGCATCTGCTATCTCGAAGAGGGCGACTGGGCGGAGGTCTCCGCCACCGCGGCGGTGATCCACGACGCCGGTGGCGCCGTCGTCGAGCGGGAGGTGAAGCAGACTGCCACCTCGGGCGCGCTGATCGGCAAGGGCAACTTCCCGCATTTCATGCTGAAGGAGATCTACGAGCAGCCGGCGGTGATCGGCGACGCGCTGCACACCCTGCTCAACCCGTGGAACCAGGTGATCACCCTGCCGTCGATGCCGTTCGACCTGACCCGGATCAGCCGCGTCACCATCGTCGGCTGCGGCACCTCCTATCACGCCGCGCTCGTCGGCAAGTACTGGTTCGAGCGGATCGCCCGCGTGCCGACCGAGGTCGATATCGCCTCGGAGTTCCGCTACCGCGGCGCCGACATGCCGCAAGCGGGCCTCGCGGTCTTCATCTCCCAGTCGGGCGAGACCGCCGATACGTTGGCCGCCATCGACTACGCCCGCAAGCAGGGCCAGCACGTGCTCAGCATCGTCAATGTCGCCGAGAGCTCGATGGCGAGGCGATCGGACGCGATGCTATTGACCCAGGCCGGCCCCGAGATCGGCGTCGCCTCGACCAAGGCGTTCACCACCCAGCTGACGGTGCTGGCCGGGCTGGTCATCGCCACGGCGGCCCGCCGCGGCGCCATCGACCGCGACGGCGAGAGGCGTCTCTGCGCGGCTCTGACCGAGGTTCCCGGCCGGGCGAACGAAGTGCTGAACCACGACGAACAGCTGGCGAGGATCGCCCACGAGGTCGCGGAGGCCCGCGACGTCCTCTACCTCGGGCGCGGCACCGGCTATCCGATCGCCCTCGAAGGGGCGCTGAAGCTCAAGGAGATCAGCTACATCCACGCCGAGGGCTACGCCGCCGGCGAGATGAAGCACGGGCCGATCGCGCTGATCGACGAGAACATGCCGATCATCGTCATCGCGCCGTCGGACGGCTTGTTCGACAAGACCGCCTCCAACATGCAGGAGGTGATCGCCCGCGGCGGCCGGGTGATCTTCTTCTCCGACTCCGCCGGGATCGAGCGGCTCGGCGACATGGCGGCGGCGACCGTCGAGCTTCCCGCCGTCGATCCGTTCGTGGCGCCGATCCTCTACACCATTCCGGTGCAGCTGCTCGCCTACCACGTGGCCGTGGTCAAGGGCACCGACGTCGACCAGCCGCGCAACCTGGCGAAGAGCGTCACCGTCGAGTAGC